>JAZKSH010000018.1:0-23923 GCA_036626195.1 Thermoplasmatota archaeon
ATGATTTATCAGCCTATCAGTAGAAAAAGGTTATAAAAAAATTCCCCAAAAAGGGTTTAAACCTCCCCATTCGGTTTGGGCTAATTTTTTTTCAACTCATCCCAGGACATCACGTCTAAAGAAGCGGGTAATTTTGGGATATTACCCACTCTCCTTCCGATCAGTTTTTCTATATTCTTTTCCACACCTATATCCACCAGGCGCTGGGTCACTATACCATTGAATATCACCTTTTCTACATCGTCTCCTTTCTCCATCAAAGCATCGGCTAGATCGCTTGTAGATACTTTCCCTATCACGCTATTATTGCCGTTCAAAAGTTTTGCTTTCTTGCTTTTATTGAGGCTCTTGATGACCTTGCGGTAGGTGTCGAATTCAGTCTTTTTTTTTGAATCCTTCTTCTTCTTCTCTTTTTTGTCGTTTGACTTCTGATCGTCGCCGGAAGCCGATTCACCCTCTGCAGATGGTTTCTTTCTTCCATAGTTGCTGGCATCTGGAAGATCCTCCCTGTCTACATCTATATCGTACATCTCGACGTACTGGTCCACTGGGATCTTGCTTCTCAGGGCCTTTGTTATCTGTTTCTGGGTCAGCTCCTCGACTTCTGTGTTCTCCGGGGCTTGGGCTACATAGTCTACTTCAGTCGTTTCAAGCAGTTCCTGCAGTATCAACGATCCTCCTCGATCACCATCTACAAAGGCCGTTGTTACTCTCTCTGAAGAAAGATTTTTTATCCCTTCGGGAACGTCCGTTCCTTCGACCGCTATAGCGTTCTTGATACCGTATTTCAACAGGTTGAGAACGTCGGATCTTCCTTCGACCAGTATGATGGCATCGGAATCCCCTACGTTAGGGCCAGCAGGAGATCGTGAATCACCGTATTCGCTTATCTCCTCCATCTGTACTTCTTGTCTCACCGACTCTGTGAGGTTTCCCGTAGGGACTTTACTCTCTTCAACAGTTTCTGAAAGTAGTTCTTTCGCCCTTTCAACTATTCTGTTCCTCTTGGACTCCCTGACATCTTTTATCTCTTCTATATCTATGTTCGCCTTACAGGGTCCTACCCTATCTATCGTCTCGAAAGCTGCAGCCAGTATCGATGTCTCAACTAAGTCTAAACTCGAAGGCACGCTGATGGTGCCTGAAGCTTTACCTTTAGACGAGCTAACTTCCACTTCTATTCGACCCATCCTTCCGCTTTTCTGTAAGTCTCTAAGGTCGAGCTCGTCACCCAGAAGTCCCTCGGTCTGTCCGAAGATGGCACCGACCACATCGGGCTTTTCCACGACTCCATTAGCTTTTAATTTTGCCTTGATGACGTATTTAGTCGTACTTGGATCAATATCCATATGTTAACACCTCTTTCTATTCCACCGAAAACAGCTGAAATCCGAACGACCCCTATCCCCGTTATCTTCTATCCGAGTTCGCTAAGTGATTACCTTCTGAACCACTATATATATTTTCACCGTGGTCCGAAAGGGTTTTTGTAAACTTACAGGGTTAACTTGAGTAAGGATGAAGGGGATCGGATAATCATTTAACTCCAATCATTTTTGATTTCTATCTTGCATCCTGCGAATTTCAACTGATTTCGGTATCATTCTCTCTCAGGTTGGGGAAGATATATAAATCTTACTGTTCGTCCGGTTTTTTTTAAGAAACTACGTCTTTGAAATCCTTTGAATCTCTGATCTCATCGTAGGCCTCGTCCTCTTTTGCCTTCTCTTTGAAGTCTTCATCCAAGCGTATCGCTCTTTTCAAGAAATTCATCGCTTTCGTTTTCTCTCCCTGCTGAGCGCCTATCTTACTCTTGTAGTACCAGGCCTTTGGTTCCTCTTGGTCCCTTTTTACTACCTCGTTGAACATATCTTCTGCACTTTCATAATCTTCCATCTCATACCGAACGAGCCCTTTACTCATCCGCACTTCCATGTCGTCTTCATCTCTTTCTAGGGCAATATCGAAAGAATTCAGCGCCTTTTCATATTTTCCAAGGTGGTAAAGGCAAGCTCCTTTATTGTGCCAGATATCTATATTGTCCTCACCTAGTTCTATCAGTCTATTATAAGTCTCAAGAGCGTCTTCAAATTCCTTCCGACTGTAATGGTACTCACCCTTTTCGTAAAGTGTGTCGATATCATCGGGTTCAAATTCTAGTATCTCCTCGTAGTAACCCGCCATGTCATCTTTTTTCTCATACAATTCCTTGTAAACATCCTTAGCTTCATCTATCCTTCCCTTATCTTCTAATATATGTGCTTTCTTCTCCAACAATTGAAGATCGGCGGGATTTTTCTGCAGTATCTTATCGATCAATTCAATGCTATCATGATGTTTTTCGACGCCTTTTCTATACAGCTTTTGAGCGACCTCTTCCCCTCCACCTTTTTCCAATTTTTCAGCATGTTTAATAAGCCGGTCGGGATCGTCCTCTAAAAGCTCTACAAACTTCTCAAAACTTTCTTCGTCATCCGGGTTCAGTGCCAAAACTTTTTCATAAGCCTTGATCGCTTTTTCAGTCTTGTCAACCCTTTCAAAATATTCACCCTCTATCTTCCACAGGTCCGGATCGTCTGGATGCTGCTTGACTAATTTATGTACATAAGATATATTCGAGAGGTCTTTATCTATAAGGTCCCTAAAGGCCCGCATGGCTCTCGACTTCCAACCCAGCATCCTCAGGACCTTTGCCTTGTTGGACAAAGCCTTCTCATTATCGGGATCTTTTTTAAGGACCTTTTCGAAACATTCGAGAGCGTACTGGTTCATCTCATCCATGCTCAAATATACTAGGCCTTTCTTTAGAAGGGGATCAATATCGTTTGGGTTTCTATTGATAGCCTTCTCAAAACATTTGATAGCTTCCCTATCATTGCCCAGCTTGAATAATCCTTCCCCGATCCTCGTAAATATCTGAGAAATCTGGTACGGCTCAGTCAATTTCCCCTCGTTGTTTATAACATAATCCATCAGATCGAGATATTCCGATCTAGCCTGCTGTGTTTTACCTTCATTCATATATCTCTCGGCTTTGGATAACCTTCTTTCGATGGTTTCAAAAATCTCCTTACCTTTGCTTCTACCGAACTGCAATATAGACCTCCATATATGCCTTATAAGTCATGAATATCTAGACTGTAATATTGAATGATACCTGCTCTTATATTACGATTCTCTATTTGTCGAAATAGGATATAAAATCTTCGGTCTGTCCAAATCATCCTCTAACGTCTCGAAAGTATTAAGTACAGTCTCCTAATTAACTCCAGCCATGACTAATAAATTGGCTTTCATAGGATTTGGCGTGGTTGGACAAGGTCTTGCGGAGATACTTTTGAAGAAAAAAGAGCACCTTGAAGAGAAGTACGATTTCGATTTCGAAGTGGTGGCGATCTCGGACATAAAGTTAGGTTCTATCTACAACTCAAGCGGCTTGGATATGGAAAAAGTGTTGGAGATGGTCGAGAACGGTGTTTCTCTTTCGGAATATCCTGGAGGAAAGATGGGATGGGAACCCATAAAGACCATCGAAGAGGCTAATGCGGACACGATCATCGAAGTAACTTTCACCGATATGGAAACCGGCGGACCAGCCTTAGATCACGTGAGGACCGCTTTGAAGGAGGGGAAGAACGTGGTGAGCACCAACAAGGGTCCCGTGGCACAGAAGATAGAGGAACTTCAAAGCCTAGCGGAAGAAAATGAGGTTCAATACAAATTCGAAGGGACCGTATTGAGCGGCACTCCCGCCCTCAACTTGGCCTTGAAGACATTGGCTGGCTGCGAGATAAAGAAAGTCAAAGGCATCGTGAACGGCACCACCAACTACATCCTCTCCAAGATGGAGGATGGTATGGACTACGAAGATGCGCTCCAAAAGGCCCAGGATCTAGGGTATGCTGAGGCCGATCCCACTGGAGACGTGGAAGGGGTCGATGCGCAGGGAAAGACGCTGATCCTAGCAAATACACTTATGGACGCGGGACTGGACTTGCAAGAGGTGGAGCGCGAGGGCATAACCGGGTTGGCGTTGGATGATATCGAGAAAGCCAAAGAGGAAGGATACCGCTGGAAATTGATAGCACAGGCCGAGAGAAAAGAGGACGGCGTGAAGGCGAAAGTCGGACCTGAAAAGATACCGCTGGATCATCCGCTGGCGGGCGTGATGGGACCGACCAATGCGATCACCTACACTACAGATCATCTCGGCGACGTGACGGTAATCGGTCCCGGAGCCGGTAAAGAGGAAACAGGATACGCTCTCCTCGTCGATCTGTTGTCTTTATAAATAGGAAAAAGGCGGTGTTAAGAAGAGACTTCACGGCTTTTCTTCTATATCTAGTTCCCTCAGCTTATCTTCTGTAGGAACACCTTCTTCATCCCAACCTCTCGCCTCGTAGTATTCCTTCAACATCTTTTTTACCTGTTCTTCAGTCAGTTTTTCACCGTCCAGATGTTCTACAGAGGTTGGACTCGAGAACTGTTTCGGCACGTGCAGAGTTTCCTTGATCTCCGGTCTCTGCTCCAGATTGTATAAACGTTCGAGGTTATAAATCCTCTCTCCCGTTCTGTACATCTCTTCACCGTTTAAGTCCAGGCCCAAATAGGCGTTTACGAATTCACTCATGAGTTCTGGAGAGTAGACGCTCCTTCCTGTCAATTTACAGGAACCTATTGTATCGTGTAGAGTTATATAGTTCTCCCTCCAAGCGATGTATTTCTTGTCTTCCACCGCATTTCTATCTTTTTCCATGTCTACCCAGTTACCGTTCTCGTCGGTTGACTTTCCTCCTCCTAACTGAAGGCCGTCGCAGTCCGACCGAAGATGACAGGCCCCTCTAGTCGAAGTGTAGTAACCCAGTCCCATGCCCTTCAACGCTCTCGGGTCATAGGCCGGTGGGCTGAGACCGTTCACGTGGACCGCTAGTTCCTCTCTATCAAACCTTTGACCGATCCTTTTCACGCCCTCGGCGATGATTTCGCCCCTGCCATCTCTGAAAGCCGTCTTCCTTATGAGTTCCCTGATCTTTTCCCCATCCCCGAAAAGGATCTCTTCATCTATATCTCCTTCTTCGGAAAGTTTCATCATGAACCCGAGACTGTTGCCCACGCTCAAAGTATCTAGGCCCAGATCGTCGCAGAGATAATTTGCCTTCGCCACGTCCTCTATGCTGCCTATCTCGAGGTTCGATCCCAGGGCGAAGGACGTCTCGTATTCAACGTCCACGATATCCTCATAGACTTGACCGCACCTACAGGGACACCTGTGGCAGCCGTTGCTCTCGCTGATATGGTCTTCCCAGTGATAGCTGCTCAACTTTTCGGCTTCTTCGAATTCCCCGCTCTCCCAGTACTTTGTAGGTAAGATACCGAGTTCAGAAGCCATTCCGGTGAACTTTATGGTTCCGTGGGAACTGTAGGCGTCGTAACTCTCTTTACCTTTGCCCTTTTCTCCTGTAAATTCAGAGAACGCCTCGCTTTTTAGCTCTTTTAATCGTTCAGGTTCCACTGATTCTATCTCTTTCCAGCCGTTGACGACTATACCTTTGAGATTCTTCCAGCCCATCACAGCGCCAAGGCCAGTCCGGCCGACTTCTCTGTCGTCTCCCGCGATTATGGCAAACTTTACCAGGTTCTCTCCCGCGGGACCTATCACCGCGGCGCTCCCGCCGTGCCTGTTCTTGAGCACTTCTTCGGTCTTCTTCGTTCCCAGACCGCCCAATTCAGTGGCGTCCTTTATCTTTATGCCGTCCTCTTCTATGACGAGGTAACCGAGTTGGTCTCTCTGACCCTTTATCACTACAGCGTCGAAACCCGACTTCTTCACCTGTTCACCCAGTGAACCCCCGAATATCCCCTCTGCCATGATACTAGTGAGTGGAGATTTGGAGTAGAAGCCGCATTTCTCGGTCATCGGGACCTGACTCCCGTT
Organism: Thermoplasmatota archaeon; assembly: GCA_036626195.1. GTDB lineage: Archaea > Thermoplasmatota > Thermoplasmata > Halarchaeoplasmatales > Halarchaeoplasmataceae > Natronoplasma. Next base: position 5,936 of record JAZKSH010000018.1, read on the forward strand.
CAAAGCTCCCGGTACAAATACGAGAGGATTTTCTTCGGAGAAGGCATCGGACTTCCCTCCTGTTTCGTCATGCAGAAGCTTGATGCCGAGTCCGTTCCCGCCTAGATACTTTTTGATATACTCTTCATCCAGCTCTTCGATCTTTGTCTCTCCTTTAGTCAGGTCGACTTTCAATATCTTATTCCAAGCGCCAGGCATCGTGATACACCGTCCGGACACATGGCTTTCTTAGATTTAGATTTAACCGTTGCGGGTTAGAGACTTTTTCAAATAGATCAGATATATCTTTAACACTAGCCCAAAAACCAAATATCAACGGAGCGTTTTTAACTAGAGAGATCATGACTGATTCGCTTTCCTCCTCTGCCCGCACCGTCCTCGGAGTGGTCGGGATTACCATTTTAGCGTTCTTATTTTCCCTGTTTTTGGGCTTCGTTTTCGCTCTACTATTGATCCCCTTAGGTTACGAACCCGATTCTACATTTACCCTCGTAGGCATCACCATAGTTTCCCAGCTCGGATTCTTGATTCTAGCATATATTTACATCCGACGGCGTGATCTGGACATCCCGTTAGAAATACCATCTCGATCCGACCTGACCTATACTGGAGGGGGGATCGTCCTGACGCTGATTACTGCTCTCGGGCTCTCGCAGATCCTATCGTATTTGGATCTTGGGTCACAGTCCAGCATAGAAAAGATCGCCGAAACGAACCCGTTATTTTTGTTAGCTCTAGCCGTTCTCTCGCTTATCCTCATCGCTCCCTCCGAAGAGCTTTTATTTCGAGGGGCCGTTCAAGGACGACTACGAGAACGTTTTGAAGCTTTCCCTTCGATCGTGACCGCGAGTCTCTTATTTGGATCCCTTCACTTACTCAACTACAACGGGGCGATAATCCCGATAATCCTAACTACCTTAGTCATCGTAGTCATCGGCGGGATCTTAGGTATTTTGTACGAACGGACCGACAACTTGGTTGTGCCGATCTTAGTTCACTCAGTATATAACTTCGTTATCCTAGTGCCGAGCTACTTTGCAGTGGTTTAAAGACAAAATCAAATAATCGATGAGATTGAACAGTCTCTATCCTGCTTAGGTTCTCGAGACCATAATTTAAATAGACCGATGAACTAATCTCGACCTAAAGATGAAGAATTTTTCGGTCGTTCTCGTGGAGCCGCAGACGGGTGGAAATATAGGCGCTATCGCAAGGTTGATGGGTAATTTCTCTCTTGAAAAGTTGTATTTAGTCGATCCGGTGGAGATCGACGACGAAGCGGAAAAAAGGGCGATGCACGCGAAAGATATCCTCGATGACGCCGAGACCGTAGAAGATTATGGTTCTCTTGTAGAAAAGTTTGATCTCGTGGTTGGGACCTCGGGCATAAACACGGAGAAGGAGAAAAAATTTCTGAGAGAGGCGGAAACCCCCAGAAAGTTGAGCAGCGAGTTAGCGGACCACAGGGGGAATATAGCCTTAGTGTTCGGAAGGGAGGATACGGGGCTGTTCAACGAAGAGTTGAAAAAGTGCGATAGACTGGTCAGGATACCCGCTTCAGAAGACTACCCCATATTGAATCTCTCCCATGCGGTAGCTATCGTTCTGTACGAGTTGTTTTTGGAGATCGGGGACAGCGAGATCGAAGGTGGAAGAAAATCGAGCGAGAAGAACGAGAGGGAACGTCTTATCGATTGTTTTTCAACCGTTCTAGAGAGGATCGATTATCCGGACCACAAGCGGGAGAAGACAGTAGTGATGTTCAGAAGGATAATGGGCCAAGCGCTGCTCAGCAAATGGGAATATCACCGAATGATGGGCGTTTTTTCACAGATACTTAGAGAGCTGGAAAGGGAAAAATAAACAGAAGTTCAATCTTTTTTACCGGTTATACCGGCTTTCTCCGCCATCAATTTTTTCAATTCGTTTCTATCTTTCGCTTCTAACCCGAAATATTCCTGGAATTTTGGGCTGGTCCTCAATGAGTAAGTCCTTCCGTCCCGTTCGGACAGGATCAGACCTTTCTCTTTGAGCTCGTCCACGTGATCGTAGATCTTTTCCCCGATCATGTTTTTGAGTTCGCTCTGTCTGATGGGCTGGTAATAAGCTATGAGAGCCGCGGTTTTGAGCAGAGGTCTGCTCATCTCCTCATCCCTCATCTGCATCCCGTACTTGTTGAACTCGGATTTCAGCTGTAGCGAGAATTTTCTCCCGATCTTGCTTATCTCCAGCGCTGTTTTTCTATTCTGATACATCCTCCTCAGCTTTTTCACAGCACTTCTGACTTCGCTTCGCGCTCTACCTATAGACTCCTCTATCTCCGGAACGGTCAGCGGCCGACCCGCTGAGAACAAGACCGCTTCTACCATCTGTTCTATGTTCGCATCTTCCTTTGCCCGGAATAATTTTTCTTCCACCATATCGTGATCCATCTCTTCCAGTTGGTCCACATCGGATTCTTCCTGTTGCTCTAAATCTTCATCCGGATCTTCTTCATCGTCATCCATCATATCCTGTCTGACCAGGAAAAATATTTCTAGATATATTAACCTGTCGAATATCTCCGCCTTCTATCCAAAAATCCATATATACCGATTTGTATGGCTCCACCATGCCTGTAATCTCAGTGAATTCAGACGATCTTATCGAGCTTTCTAAGACTGACCAAGTGACCCTGCTCGAGGTCTTACCGAAGCTGGGTATCGAGATAGAGGAGATAAAGGAAGGTTCGTGGGAACTTGAGGTCTCGCCGGATAGGTGCGACATGCTCTCCGTGGAAGGTATAGCAAGATCGGTAAGAGGATTTACAGGAGAAGAGACTGGTCTGCCCGTTTACGAGACCTCAAAATCGGATATCACTACGGAAGTCGACCTGAGCGTACAGGAAGTTAGGCCCTATGTAGTGACCGCTCTGATCAAAAACGTCGATCTTTCCACCGAGGCTTTGAAATCACTCATGGACCTGCAGGAGAAGTTACATACCACCATCGGCAGGAACCGGTCTAAGGTGGCTATAGGTCTGCACGATTTTGAGCCCATAGAACCTCCGATAGACTACAGAGCGGTGAAACCGGAAGACAAGAGCTTTGTACCTCTAGAAAGGTCCATTGAGATGACCCTTGGAGAGATTTTAGAAAGGCATGAAAAAGGAAAAGAATACGCACATATCTTAGAAGGAAAAGATAGATATCCCTTTTTAACGGACTCACAGGACAACGTGCTTTCATTTCCTCCTGTGATAAACGGCAGGTTGACCGAAGTGACACCGAAGACTGATGCATTTTTCATTGACATGACGGGTACGGATATGCGGGCCCTTGAGCAGACTCTAAACATAATGTGTACCGCTCTAGCTGAGAGAGACGCTGAAATATACACTACCGAGGTGAGTTACGGCTCTAGGAACATAACTTATCCCGACCTTTCTTCGGAGAAGATCGACGTTCCTCTCGAGGAATGTGAAAAAGTCCTGGGCATCGAGCTTTCCAGCAGCGATGTGAAGAAAATACTGGAAAGGATGAGGTATTCCGCCGAATCGAAGGAAGACGAGTTCGAAGTCACCGTGCCCGCGTATCGGCATGATATCCTGCATCCCTGGGACGTTATCGAGGACATAGCTGTAGGTTACGATTACGACAATTTCCAGGGTGTTCTACCCGAGGAAGTCACTATCGGAAATTCTCTGCCAGATAGAGAGCTGAAAGAGGGGGTGAAGGAGCTGTTGATAGGGTACGGTTTCAGCGAAGCCATGAATTATATGCTGAATTCAGAAGAGATAAAATATGATAAGATGGAAAAGGAACTGACAGATGAAGTGGATATGGCGAGGGTAAAAAATCCAGTGAGTGAGCAGAGCGAGTCGCTCAGGACGTGGCTGCTGCCGGGATTACTATCCAATCTTAAAGAGAACAGGACTGAATCCCTTCCCCAAAAACTATTCGAGATCGGTGACGTGGTTGTGGGAGGAGAACAGAGGACAAAACTTGCAGGAGTGATGGAAAGTTCCAAAGCCGGATTCACCGAAATCAAATCTATCCTAGACGGTTTTTTCACCAATCTAGGGGTAGAGATGACAGTAGAACCCGAGAAGCACGCATCGTTCATAGAGGGGAGATGTGCTAGAATCATGGAAAATGATGTTGAACTTGGCTTCTTTGGAGAGATATCGCCGGAGGTGCTCGAAAACTTCGAACTAGAGAATCCTACTGTGGGGTTCGAGATAGATTTTGAAACTCTCTATGACCAGAAAGAGAGTCGGTGAGTATAGCAGACATATTTATCTTACTCATTAACAAGACCAATACCTTTAAGTAACCACTGTATCTTTGCCGGAATGATATCATGGATTTCAAAGTTCTTCAAAAGACAGACACAACCCTCGAGATAAAGGTGAAGGATGCCGATGATACCGTGATGTATCCCCTGATAGAACAACTATTGAAAGATGAAGAAGTGATAACTGCAGATTATTCTGTAGAACATCAGGAACTGGATGACCCGATACTCCGTATCGAGGTAGAGGAGGGTAACGACTCGAAACAAAAATTGGTCGATATATCGAAGTCCTTTAAAGAAGATATAAACCAAATTCATTCCGATCTCTTTGAAGAAGATGATGAATGAATCATAGCGTTAGAAATCGTTAGAAAATTGCAAGAGGGAGTCACATGGAAGAGAAGGTGGGGTTGGAACTGTTTTTCACGGAAACTCCCGGAATAGGGGGTAAACTGAAGAAATATCCCGAAGATTTCAGAGTGGAAGAAGAGATAGAGCTTTTCGACGAGACAGAAGGAGAATACAGCATCGCGAAGATCTGGTCTAGAAATTGGGAGTCGAACAGATTGGTGAAAAGATTAGCGGATGAATTGGGAATATCGAGAAGAGATATAGATTTTTCAGGCACTAAAGATAAAAGAGCTATAACCATACAGTGGATGTCGTTCAAAGTGTCTCCGGAGAAACTGAAAGAACTGAGTATAAAAGATGTAGAGGTCAAAGAGGTCTTTACTTCTCACCGTTCTCTCAATATCGGCTCTCATACTGGCAACCGCTTCAACATCTTGGTCAGAGATTTCAAAGTTGAAAAAGAAGAGGCCCTTAAGAGAGCTGACAAAACAGGAGATAAAATAAGGAACGAAGGCGGCTTTCCTAACTGGTTCGGGGTCCAGCGTTTCGGGACCATGAGACCTATCACCCATATCGTCGGCAGAAAGATAACAAAAGGTGACTTCGAAGGCGCCGTTAAAACGTATATAGGTTCGCCCCAAAAAGGCGAAAATGAAGAATGCTATGAAGCGAGAAAATTTTTAGAGGAATGCTGGGATCTCGAAGAGGCTTTAGATAGATATCCATCGACATTGACCTTTGAGAGAAGGATGATAAAACACCTGATAGATAATCCAGGGGAATACGTTTCGGCCCTGAAAACCCTGCCCCACAATCTACTCATGATGTTCGTTCATGCTTATCAGTCCTACCTTTTCAACAAGATGGTCACACTTCGATTGAAGAAAGGTATGCCTTTGAACGAGGCTTTGATAGGAGACGTGGTACTGCCTGCAGATAAAGAAGGTCTTCCCAACAAAGATACAAAAGTGATAGTTCACGAAAGGAATCGTGAAAAAGCTTCCACCATGGTAAAAGAAGGTAAAGCGTTCGTGAGCGCCCCGCTCTACGGCCACAACTCGGAGTTCTCGGAAGGGGAGCAGGGTGAGATAGAAAGAAAAATCGTGGAAGAAGAGGGTGTAAAAAAAGACGATTTCATCATCCCTGAGATATCATCGATATCTTCCACCGGTACAAGAAGGAGCGTGTTCGCGCCGGCAAAAGACTTGAGTTGGGGTTTACAGGGTGAGGCTTTAGAGCTCAGCGTAGGTCTGAACAAAGGTACTTACGCGACCACCTTACTCAGGGAGTTCATGAAGCACCCTCCGGAAAAGGTGCATCTTTACAGCTGATCTTCGATCACATCAATTTTTTGAATTTCAACATATCGGTCAACGGTGCATCGACCTTTATCTTGTTTTTCGCATAGGCCTGCATCACGCCTATCTCCTCGTTCAACAGCCCTTTCAACGTTTCTTTATCGGAAGAAAGGATTATGTCTGCATCAGTTTCCGCTTCTCCCTCCCCTGTCTCTATGTCGCTGAATTCTGCCTCTTCCAACGTCAGCTCGTAATAATTCCCGGAATTCATCTCTATCCTGATATCCCTTTCGAAATCCTGCAGTTCCTTTTTGATCGATTCGTCGTCTTTCACCTTACTTTTGAATTTTTCGATTAGCTCATCGATAACTTCTCTTTCTTCAGCTAGTTCATCGGACATTTTTTCCTCTCGGACCAAGATAGGTTGTTCAGATAAAAAAGTTTTGTCTCTCAGAAATCATCCAGCGAACGGGTTTTGAACTTGTTCATCAGGTCTCTAGCGGTCCCCCAGCTCTCTCGGGTGTGTGGTGGAAAGGAGCCGTTTTCATTTATCCAATCCTGCAAAAAATCCCGCGTCTTCGCATCTGAAGGATAGCCGCTCCCTATATCCTCCCCCAAATCCTCCGAGATCTCCTCGACCTTTCTATCTCTCTCCACTTTTGCCAGTATCGAAGCGGCGGAAACGACGGGATACTCGTCGTCGGCCTCGTGCTCCGAGACTATGGTACACCGCTTTTTCGACTTATCCTCTAACATCTTTTTAAATTTCTTTTCATCGGCTGAAGCCGAATCCACGTAACAGGTATCATCCTCGTCACAGATCTCGTTGATGACATTGGAGAACAGAGAGGCCTCCAGCTCGTTCAATGTCATGGACTCCCTCAACGAGTCTATATCTTCCGCGGAAACTACTCTCAGCGTGTATTCACAGCTGTCTTTGATCTTTTTTTCCAATTCCTCTCTCCGGTTGGGGCTCAATCTCTTAGAATCTTTGACCTTCATGTCTATGAGTTTTCCGTCGTCCTGAACTTTCACCCCTGCGATCACCATCGGTCCTATGACCGGACCTCTGCCTGCCTCGTCTATTCCGCATATCATCGAAAAACAGGAGAGAACGACGTTAAATAGTCTTTTTGATAGGTAAATTTAAAAACCGACATCTCTAATCCCAGAATATGAGGTTGGTCCTGAAGGGTACAGTCCAAGGCGTCGGGTTCAGACCCACCGTCTACAGAGTGGCGGATGAACTCGGATTGAAAGGATACGTGAAGAACAGGGGCAGCGAGGTAGAAGTAGTAATTGACGGAGGCGTGGACGAATTTTTAGAGCGGCTGGAAGACGAACTTCCTCCCCTGGCTGAGATTAATGACATCGAAAAGTACGAGCAGGAAGTGGCTAGAGAGGACTTTCAGATAGTTGAGAGTTCGTCCGGTGAAAGAGAGTCGTCTACCATCCCTGTTGATACCGCTCTCTGCGATGACTGCATAGAGGAGATGAAAGACCAGGCGGATAGGAGGAAAGACTATGCCTTCACTAACTGCACCAACTGCGGTGCCAGATACTCTGCCATTTATTCATTACCCTATGATCGAGATAAGACCACCATGGAACCCTTTCCCATGTGTGAAGATTGTTTAGAAGAATATCAGGATCCCATGGACAGGAGATTTCACGCTCAGACCACCTCCTGCCCTAAATGCGGCCCAAGCTACACATTATATGATGAAAACAATAGGGAGATAGGAGGTCTCGAAGAATTTTGTAAGTTTATAGAAGGAGGCAAGATAGCAGTGGTGAAGAGCTGGGGAGGGATGCATATAGCCTGCAGGTTGGAAGAGATACCCGAGTTGAGAAAAAAATTCTCTAGAGAAGAAAAACCCTTCGCCATAATGGCCCAGGACGTAGAGACCGCTTCTAAATACGCTCATATCGAGCGGGAAGACGTTTTTACCGGCCCTAGACGGCCCATAATGCTGTTCGATAAGAAGGAGAAAAAGGAAAAATTGATGGACTACGCAGCCCCGGGCCTACCGACCATAGGTATCATGCTTCCCTACACCGGTCTCCATCATCTGATGTTCGAAAAGTTAGATACAGATGCTCTTGTGATGACCAGCGCGAACCCGCCTAGAGAGCCGATGATAATAGAGAACGAGAGAGCGTTCGAATTGAACGTCGACTGTTTCTTCTTACACGATCGGGAGATAGCGAACAGGATAGACGATTCGCTGATAAGAGTTCACGGGAAAAATCTAGCCATGATAAGAAGGTCGAGAGGGTACGTGCCCGAATACCTGGATTTTGAGAAGGGTGTAGTGATGGGTGCCGGAGCCGACCAGAGTGGTTGTCTCGCTCTTTCGAAAGATGAAAAACTGTACCCCAGTCAGTATCTTGGCGACCTTAAATATTATGGAAACAAGAAATTCCACGAAGAGACTTTTGAACATCTGAGTTCTCTTCTTGGTATAGAAAAGATAAGAGCGGTTGGAGTCGATCTGCACCCCAAATATCAGAGCAGGAAGTTAGGTAAAAAATACACTTCGGAGCACCGCGCTAAATTGATAGAGATACAGCATCACTGGGCTCATGGTGCCTCCTTGATGCTCGAACATGGTCTTGACGATATCGTCTGCATCGCGGTAGACGGAACCGGTTATGGTGAAGACGGCAACAGCTGGGGCGGTGAGATATTATACTGTGATGAAGAGTCCTACGAGAGGATGTATCACCTAGAAGACTTTCCACTATTAGGCGGTGAAAAGGCGGTCAAAGAGCCAAAAAGATTGGCTTATGCTATAGAGAGGAAAATGGGCGAAGATAGCGATTTATATGGGGAGGAAAAAGCTGCTATCTTCGAAAAGATGATGTCTGACAGCGTCGGGACCAGCAGCTATGGCAGGTTACTAGATGCTGTTTCTTACGTCTTAGGCGCATGTTCTAGAAGGACGTACGAAGGGGAACCAGCGATGAAACTGGAAAAGCTACTTTACGAAGGGAACGTTGAAAAGGATTACGAGGTACCCATCTCAAAAGGTGAAATAAAAACGCTAGAAGCCTTCGTTGAGATGAAAAACGACCCGCTGAAAAGGAAAGACAAAGCTCTCTCGTACGTTACATCGGTGTCAGAATCATTGGCCGAGGGGGCGATAAAGGCCGCAGAAAGAAAAGATATCGGCTCGATAGGGATATCTGGAGGGGTCTCCTACAATCGAAAGATAGTGCAGACTATAAGAGAATATCTTTCTCAGAGAGGATATGATCTTCTGGTGCATGAGAAGGTACCTAATGGAGATATGGGCATACCTGTAGGGCAGGCATTTATAGCATCAAAGAATACATCTTGAAGGGTAAGAAAAAGGGGGGTGGGGCTAGTGTTTTAAAGGTCAGGATGGTGGGATGGGATGCACTCTAACCAACTAGCCCCGAATACCCTATCGTAAATATCCTTCTCGGGATAATTTAAGCTTTTCGCCATTTTACATGATAAATAGGCAACTGATTTAAATAATAAGAACATATAGGGTTTAGCGAACTATTTTATAAATGGAAAAGAAAAAGAAAAGAGGGAATAGGCGTTACTCTGTAATTCCGGATTCCTCCACTCTGAACACTGCCTCTCCTTCAGGCATGTTCGGAGAGTCCACCAAACGAGCTATCCTCTTGTCACCTTTGCTTTTTCTGAGATAAACTCTGAAGGTGGCAGTATGACCGAGTATATGGCCTCCTATGGGCTTGGTGGGATCACCGAAAAATTGGTCTGGATTAGCTGTCACCTGGTTGGTCACAACTATGGCCGCGTTGTTCCTATCCGCAAATTTCAAAAGCTTGTGTAGATGTTTGTTAAGTGTCTGCTGTCTTTCCGCTAATGCTCCTCTTCCCACATATTCGGCTCTGAAGTGTGATGTCAATGAATCCACGACCAACAATTTGATCGGCCTTTCTTCACCCAAATCCAAAGCCTTATCTGCGAGCAGCATCTGGTGATGGGTATTGAAAGCCCGTCCGACATGCATCTTGTCCAAGGTCTCCTGAGGATCCATCTCTCGAGCTTCTGCGATCTCGCTTATCCTGCCCGGTCTAAAACTGTTCTCCGTATCGATTATCATGGCCTCTCCGTCGAGACCGCCTTCCTCTTCACTTCGTGTCGCATTGACCAATATCTGGTGAGCTATCTGGGTCTTTCCAGATCCGAACTCACCGAACAATTCGGTTATAGAACCGGTCTCTATACCGCCGCCAAGTAGATCGTCGAAACTCTCGGCGCCGGTGCTCAACATTCCTATCTGCTTTCTTTTCTCTAACAACTCGCTACCAGTCTCGAACCCTCCGATATCAGCCGCCTCCTTGGCAGCTTGGATTATCTTACCTGCAGTGGAGTCTCCTATCTCAGCCACATCTGACAAGACTCTCGGTGACTCCACAGCTATGGCCATCAGATCATTATAGCCTGCGTCCATGAGCTTTTCTGCAGTTGCGGGTCCTACGCCTGGCAACTTTTCTATTTCTTTTTCGCTCATTTTATCGCTCTATTTACAACCGACTCCTTTATTAATCTTCTTCGGGGGGAGAAGTGAAAGTAGATATCTAAATATCCAATATTATCTTGATATTTCCCTCTATATCGACAGTGAGGTCATGGTAGGAAACTGCTTTCACCGCGGTGTCTATCTCGTGTTTTTCTAGATCGATCTCTTCTCCTACAGCTTTCGCTGTAATTTTTTTTCTTTCCTCCGACTCTTCAAGTTTCACCTCGAACTCCCTGAATAGAACGCTCTTCACTTCATGGAGATATATCAATTCCGATAGGAATTGAATGAGCAAGCTCTCCCATTTGTCTTCCTCTATCTCAATATGGTGTTCTTCATTTTCATCTACTTTAGAAAGGTCGGTCATTATACTGAACATCCCTTTAGCGGTCTCTTCGAATGCTTCTTCCAGATCCTCTCCATGAGCGTTAATGCCCACATCCGCGGTGTGGTCGAACAGCTCGTAAGAGATTGTCTCACCTCACTGAAAGGAGATCCGTGTCCAGTTCTTCATCCCTCTCTCTTCTAAGCTTCATCTCATCAAAAACGAGCATGGTCAATTCGACAACGTTGAAAACTTTACCCCCTTCGAGATGCCCGCCTATAACTTCATGATCCTCTCCAGCCACTTCCACGTGCATGTGCATGCTCCCCTCTTCCGTTATGCTCCCTTTCAAAGAGAGGAGTTCTTTCGGTTCGTCTATCTCCATCCATTTGTATTCACCCGTTTCCTTGTTGTAAAAACCTATTTTGAAGTCATCGATCATCCCGATGGCGCTTACCACCACGCCGCAGTCCTGCTCTATCTCACCCATGATGGTCTCCAGCGTGTCGAAAAGAGGCATGCCGTCGTCCAGCTTCGCTACTAACATGTTGTTCTCTATATTATATTCCATGTTATCTTCCTCATCATTTCCTGCATGCACTCGTGCTTATATAATTGTCACGACTCCTTTTTTCCTCTTTCATATCCACAATCCATACATTTTACGTGAGTCTCCTCCACCTCTAAACTTTTTTTCCTACACCGAGGACATGTTCTTAGGTCCTTAGAATAAGATAATTCTGAAAGGGTCTGATAGTACTCTCTTTTATCCTCTTCACTCTCTCTAAAAATGAATTGATATACCAAAAAGATAACAAGCGCTATTACTATGATTATCGATATCACCCCGCCATAACAGCATAATTTTCCCAAGTTTTCTATGGAATCTCTGTCCATGATGAAATTGACGTACTTCACCTTTGATTCTTCCTCCCTATCCTCGGTGCTGTTCCCGTATATAGAACCGGCGGAGTCCGTTCCATCGAGGACTACATAGATCTCTATATCTTCTTCCGCTTCGTATTCGCCTCGTCCTTCTTTTGCTTCGATAGAGGAGTTTTCCTCATAGTAATCAAATTTAAACTTATCCTTGTAATCCTCGTATTCATCGGCCTTCATCAAAAAAACATCTATCGGGGGCCCGGATTTCACCTCGAACGAGTAAGTGAAAATGTCACCAGAAGTGAGATTGTATTTAAAACTAGTGTGATTCCCCTCTCTTACTGTGTATATGTTACTTTCCTCCTGCCCCTGAAGAGATTCATCCGCTCCCATAACGTGCCCTCGCCGAGGTCTAACAGTAGCTCCTATGCTCGATAAGGAGATGATACAGATAGAGATCACCAGTGAGAAAATCCGGTATTTCATCTCTACTCCCCGTCATATTATAAAAGAGAATTAAATGTCTTTCGTTATATTCCTTAAAAATGTCTAGTGAGGTGATTAATTGCCTTTTTATCGTTCCATCAACAATTGGCGTCTATCCCAAGGCCTCGGCTTTGATATCTAGTTCATTTTCCACTGTAGAAGAGAATTCTTCGGCGCTGCCGTGTACCGTAAGCACCTTCTCTGGATCACATCTTTCTACAAAATCTATCAGCTCTTGAAACCCAGCGTGATCAGATAGAGGGAACTGCGCATCTATATCCATGGACTTGTAGAAGGGATATATGGCGCACCAGCCAGAAAGATAGGTTGAAGACCCTCCGTCTTTTCTCACCTTTCTCATCACGTCCCCTACAGGCCTTCTAAGTTCGCCCGGGGGTACAACCACTGTATAATCGCTTTTTGTGGGCTTACCTTCCCAAACTTCGTATTCCAACCCGATGTCGTATGAATTGTACACTTCGCTTATCTCCCCTATCGCCTTAGAGGTGTAAGGCTTTATCCCCTCATCATTCAACAGGGCTATGACCTCCTGAGCCTTTCCGAACTGATAAGCCCCCAGTATCACAGGCCCCTCTTTCAGCTGCTGTTTCGTCCATGCTAAAAGGTCTTCCGTGACCTCTTCTTTAGGAGGTAAGCTGTATTCGGGCTTGCCGTAGGTGGATTCTACAATGAGTGTGCTGCAATCATAAGGTACGGCTCTCTTGCACGTCTTACCTCCGCAAGGGTTGAAGTCCCCTGTGTAAAGCACGTCCTGGACTTTCACCATCGCCGATCCAAAAACATGGCCGGCTGGATAGAGAGTGGCCTCGAATCCACCCACATCGTATGGAAAACCGTAGAGGACCTGTTCACCTCTCTTTTCTCCCTTTCTGACCTCCAGGATGTCGAGGGTCGGAGGGGTCATATAGGAATCTTTAACCAGGTGATCGAGATGGCCGTGGGTCACGATCCCGTTCTCCACCTGTTTAGAGGGATCTAAAATTATATTCTTATCGTCTTCTTCGATGGTTATCCCGCTCTCGTGTTTTATCCTCATCCTCTTCTACTCCTCTTTCTTATGTTCAAAATGGTATCTCACGGGGACACGTCTCTTCAACGTGGTCCAATAGGGACACTCTGTACATTTGTATCCCAGGGTGACTGAACCGCCGAAGATCGTTTCATTTCTGGTCTTCTCGAGCTTGTTCCCACAGACGGGGCACTTCCCTTTCAATGATTTTTTCTTTTTCCCCCTTCTAGCGTAGATCTCGGCCTTGATAAAAGGAGCCGTAACCGCCAGTTTTCTCAATCGATCAATACCCACAGTATAATCAGGATCGGTGTTTTGAAGCTCTCTTATAACCAGTTTTCTTAACTTTCGGAGCGAATCTACACCTTTGACCCTTCTCATCACATACCTGAGAGCTTTCTCAACCTCCTCGTCACTCGGTATGGAGTAGGCCATCGGAAGCACATGTAGATAGGTTTACTTAGTTTTACCTGTTTAGAGCTTTTTATCCCAGACGCTTGTACATCTTTACGGCGGATTCAACCGTATCTTTGGCGCGCTCTATCCTCTCTTCGGCTTCCATCCTGTTCATGCCCGGGCCAGTTATCCCCAGACTGACAGGTTTATCGTACTCCAAAGAAAGATCCGTGATCTTCCTCGCTGCGTGAGACATGACCGTTTCGTCGTGCTGTGTTTCCCCTTTGATCACCGCGCCAAGGGTGACCACCGCATCCACGTTCTCCCGTTTCAAGAGCGTCTTTATCGCTAGAGGCATGTCAAAGACACCTGGCACGTGTTTTATCTCCGTCACTTCGACCCCTAGGAATTCCGCATGTTTTTTCGCTCGTTCCAGCATCATCTGGGTTATGTCGTAATTGAACTCCGAGATCACTATTCCCATATTCATATCTTCCACATTCAGATCTGTTTTTTCATCCATATATTCTCACCTCAAAGGTCCTACATCGGGATGTCCTTCCCTTTCACCCTGACCGGCCTTTTCCTCCAGCCGCTCGGGTCTGAATAGCAAGTCGTAAACGTTTAGGGCGTGCTCTCTAGCCCGTTTATCTGCTAGAGAAGCTAAATTTTCTTCTTCCGCCTCGTCCTCGTGTACGAAGACTTCTATTATATGAGTATCGTGCTCCAATTCCACATAAAGCAGTGCTTTAGAGGCCTGATCCGCACACTGTTTGTCGATAGGTTCCGGTCCCGGCATGCCGAGCGCCATTACTATGTCGCAGCCTGAATCTATCAGTTTCTGACACGCTATCGGTAAATCTTTGATACCGGGCACTGTATACCTCTCGATGTCAAAGCCAGTCCCGGTCTTCGACAGCTCGTCGACGGCGCTCTCGTACATATCGTATCTGGCAAAAGTTGTGTCCGCTATACCTATCTTTTTCATCTAGCTCTCCTCCTCTTCCGCTTTTTCCAGTTCTTTCTTCATGCTGTACCAGTCGATGATCTTTCTTATTATGTGCCTAGAACTATCAAGTTCATGGCTGTGGTGCGATAATCTTTCGACCTCGATATCGTCCATACCTCTATTCTTTAATTCCTCTTTTAAGTTTTCTTCTTCGTGTCTTTGATCGTAACCGAGCGCGATTATATCGGGTTCGACTTCCTCCACAGTCTTGAATTTATCTTCCTCGCTCCCGACTACAGCTTTATCAACCGGTTTTAAGGCACCTACCATCTCTCTTCTGACTTGCTCGTCCATCAAAGGCTCGTGCTTGTGCTCTCTCACCGTTTTATCGCAGGCTACCACCACCACCAGTTCATCCCCGAGAGACTTCGCTTCCTGAAGATAGTGGAGATGGCCTAAGTGCAGGAGATCAAAAGTCCCGCCCGCCATGACTCTTATCTCAGACATTTTTATCCTTCATCGCCTTTTTTATCATCTTACCCTCGATAAGAGGGATATCGTTTTCTTCTCCATAGAGTCTTGCCTCCTCTTCATCCAAGCTGTCTCCCTGGTCCGAGAGCATCTCACATATCGTCATGCTTGGATAAAGGTCCGTCAACTTCAAAAGTGCGGTGGTCAATTCCGTGTGCCCCTCTCTTTCAGAGGCCAGTCCTTCGGTGGCGTTAAGAAGGAAGACGTGACCGGGTGTCCTGAATTCTTCTCCAAACTGTTGCTGAGCCTCTTCAGTTGACGTGCCTTCCAAACTTTCACCCAGCTTGGCAAATCGCTGTATCGTCAAACTTCTATCTATGTCAGTTATCCCCGTAAAAGTGTCTCTGTGGTTAACTGTCAGAGAGAAGGTCGACCTTTCATCGTAGGGTATATCGTCGGCTTTCATTTCCTTTAAAATGGGATATTCATCGCTAGTGTTCTCGAATAAGTCACTCAAATAGGGCAGTTCGAGCTTTTTCCATGTCTCCGGTGGGACCGTAACGCAAACTAGGCCTCCAGCATCCTTCCTCAACGTCCTGATCTTTCCCGGCGTTATCGTCTCGGAAGGTGTGACCAGGTCCACTTCTTCCTCTCTTTCGTCCCTGTCGTACACCATGACGAATCCGCCTTTCTCCAGCTGCTGGGCGGCCTCTTCGACCTCTTCTCTCATGGAAGGTTGATTGTCACGATTTATAATAGAGTTTTGGTTGTCAAAGGGAATCAACTCGTTATTGATGATGAAAAACATCAAAATTTAGGATTTTATGTAGCCACAATTTATTTAAAACATTTTCAAATGTGAATTCGATGGTAAATTTTGGACTCGTTTCGAGGAACAGAGATTTCGCCCTCCTTTGGGCATCTCATCTGACTTCCAGTTTTGGAGACGGCCTCCGCAGGGTCGCTCTCCCTTGGTTAGTTTATATTCTCACCGGATCTCCGCTCCAGCTCGCTATCTCTTTCGCTTTAGGTTCAGTGCCGGATATTTTGAGTTCACCTCTCACGGGATATTACGTGGACAAGATCTCGAGAAAAAAGATCCTTTTCTCCTCATATATTTTAAACGGGGTGGTGATCTTTTTGATACCTATTTCCAGTGTGATGGGTTTTCTCAACATCTATCTCGTATATCTTCTCATGATTTCGCTGTCGATCCTGGGCAGTTTCTTCTATGAGGCTAGATTTTCAGTGATACCAGACTTGGTAGGTGAAGAAAATCTCGATGAAGCAAATTCCTTTCTCTATGGAAATAAAGCCTTGATATCCCTATTTTCCGTGACACTGGCTGCGATTTTTATCGAATTCATCGGGATAACGTCTGCTTTCGTGCTCGACTCTATCACTTTTTTTGCGGCAGCCGGTATAATCTCTCTTGCAGCAGTACCCTACAAAGAAAAAGACATCCCAGAGGCTTTTTCTGAGAGGGTGAGTGAGATATTTGAAGAGAATAAGATAGCCCTGAAGGAGATGAGACACACCATCATCGAAAAGATCGTCATCATCGGTATACCTTTGAATCTGGCTACCGTCCCTTTCATACTCGTATTCACGGATATAGCTCACGGTATCTTCGGGACCGCCGCAGTGCTTTCCGCGCTTCTAGTTGCGGCAAGCTCGGGAAGACTCTTGGGAAATTATATCGTGAGCAAATTATCCTGGACCAAGATAACCAAATGTTGGTCGGGCATCCTGATCATGGCCGTTTTTGCCCTTGCTATTGGAGGAGTGGGAGTGCTTTTGCAGGATTTTGTTTCTCTATATGCAGTTCCGATCCTACTAGGGATCGGTCTTCTGGTATTTTTGATGTATATAGGGCAGCCCATAATGAACGTAGCCAGTGACAGCCTAGTGCAGATGACCGCTGCAGATGAGCATAGGGGTAAGATATTGTCACTTTCCGACGGGTTTTTGAATCTTCCTTTTCCCTTCGCATATCTTTTGGGAGGCTTCCTGTTAGAAAGATACGATCCCTTCTTTGTGGTATTAGCTTTCGGTTCGATTTTACTCGTAACCGGCATATCGGCGAGGGGTGTGTATAAAGCTACAAAAATATCGTCTTGACTAAAGTTCTAACGCATATTTGCTCGATACAGGATAATCTATTTATTCCTGATTGAGATAAAGTAGACCGTGAAACGATGCTCGATGATCTTGAAAAGATGCGGGAGATAGACGAGGAAGGGATGCTTCAGCTGCTGGAGAGGTTCCCGGACCAGATAGAGGAGACCGTCTCAGAGTTTGAATCTGACCTGTTACCTTTTCAACCCGATAATATCGTGGTTACGGGTATGGGGGGATCAGCTATCGTAGGCGATACGCTCAAAAGTTTCCTCGCTAACCGAATCCAAATACCCATAGCCGTAAATCGAGATTATACCCTTCCCTCCTTTGTTGATGAGAACACTTTACTGTTCGTGGTATCTTACTCAGGCAACACCGAAGAGACCCTGAGTGCGGCGAGAAAAGGCTTAGAGGAGAACGCTAACGTTGTTGCCATAAGCTCGAACGGCGAATTGAAAAAGATGGCTGAAGAGGAGAAGATAGTTTTACTGGAAGCCCCTGAGAATTATCCACCAAGAGCCGCCTTCGCTTTCCTTTTCATCCCGGTACTCCAGCTGTTGTCGGAACTGTTGATATATGACTCAGAAGTTGCGATTTTAGATGCGGTCTCGGAACTGAAGGATCTCCGCGATCGGATCAAGATGGACGTACCTCAAAAAGAGAATAAAGCCAAAAACTTGGCCAAAAAGATTGATGAGAAGGTCCCAATAATTTACGGCCATTCCATATATAACGCGGTGGCGAACAGGTGGCACACCCAGTTCAACGAGAATGCAGAGATACTGTCCTGGTACGGGGCTTTTCCGGAGATGAACCATAATGAGATAGTGGGTTGGAAAGGAGACGATAACACTTCCAACTTCATACCTATATTTCTC
>JAZKSH010000019.1:0-23581 GCA_036626195.1 Thermoplasmatota archaeon
CGATGCCTGTAACGCATCTCTCCCTTTCCTTGTCGGGTATAATGGAATAATCTTTATCTTCCATCTTCCATCACGAGTCTGTTCGTTTTCTCTATCTACTTCTCTTTTTTAATCTTTCCGCTAATCTAGAGGGGTTTTGTAAGGCTATACAATCGTCTTATTTATATCCCTCGATTTATAGTCTGAATACAATCCCAAAAATTTCGTCAAGATTCACCTCCTCAACTCCCCGCGGCGAACAAAGGATTTATAACCAAACTGGATTTTCTGTAAACAGATGTGACGAATATGCGTCTGTTCGGATCTTCAGGGATAAGAGGCGTTGTCAACGAGAAGATAACTCCCGAACTCTGCCGCAAGGTCGGGAGAGCCGTGGGAGAATCACATGATAGCGTTATCATGGGAAGAGACGCCCGCTCCACCGGCGACATGGTCTCCTCCGCGCTGACAGCGGGTCTGACTTCAGCGGGAGCGAACGTCAAAAAAGCGGGTATGCTCTCAACGTCCTCTCTAGCCCACGCCGCTGAAGACTTCGACTGCGGTGTGATGGTGACCGCCTCTCACAATCCCGAGGAATACAACGGCATAAAAATGTGGAACCCGGACGGGAGTTCTTTCAACACCGAGCAGATGCACGAGATCGAGGAAAAGATATTTTCAGACAAAGATCTTCCCGGGTGGAAAAACGTCGGCAGCGTTAGAAGATACGATAACGCGGTGGAAGAGCACATCTCCTCTATACTCGACCTCGTTGGAGATGGATTCGACCAGAAAGTGATAATAGACTGCGCCAACGGGTCAGGTTCCACCATAACGCCTTTCCTCCTGAAAAGGATGGGCTGTGAAGTGACCACTCTCAACGCTCAGCCCGACGGCTCTTTTCCGGCACATCCTTCTGAGCCGGTAAAGGAGAACCTCGCCGACCTCTCCACCGTGGTCGAAAAGAGCGACGCCGACCTGGGCATCGCTCACGACGGCGACGCCGATCGGACCGTAGCGGTGGACCGAGAAGGAAATCAGCTCGGAGGGGACGAGCTGCTCAAACTGTTCGTAAGCGCCCACTCCAGCTCGGTCGTCGTACCAGTAAATTCATCCATGGCCGTGGACGATATAGCCGATGAAGTCTTCCGCTGCAGGGTGGGAGACGTCTTCGTGTCCGAGATGTTGAAGGAGAAAAACGCGGCCTTCGGAGGAGAGCCCTCGGGTACGTGGATTTTTCCGGAGATAAGCGACGGGCCCGACGGCATCTACGCCGCCGCCCTCCTGGTAAAGATGAACTCGAAAAGAGAGCTCTCCCAAGAGGTGAAGGAACTGCCGTCCTATCCTCGCCGCAAGGCGGCTATACAGGTTAAAAAGAAAGAAGAGGCTATGGAGAAGTTAATATCTTTATACGAGAACACGTATTCGGAAAAGGAGTTGAACCTAGCGGACGGGATAAGGTTGGAAAGAGAAAAAGGATGGTCGCTCATAAGAGCCTCCGGGACGGAACCCAAGATAAGGATAACCGCGGAGGCGAGAGACGAAAAAAGTCTGGACGTCATCTTCGAAAGAGCGAAGAACGATCTAGAAGATTGCTTGGAGGATATAAGATGAAAGCTTTCATATTGGCCGCCGGTAAGGGAACCCGGATGAGACCGCTCACCGAGAAGACGCCTAAACCACTTCTCCCCGTAGCTGGAAAACCCATAATCCAGCACCTCATAGATAATGTGGAAACGAAGGTGGAGGAGATCATCATCCTGATAGGATGGAAGGGCGAGAAGATAAAGGAGAACGTGAGTTCCGACGAAGCTGAACTCAGGTTCGAGGAACAGGAGGAGCTGGCGGGTACGGCCGATGCCGTCTCCTACGCCGAAGATTTCGTCGAAGAGAAGTTCGTCTGCCTGAACGGAGACGTGATCATCCCTCAAAGCGCGCTGCACGAGTTCATCGATTTCTTCTCTAAAACCGAAGATTGTGTCGTCGGTACGGCAGAAGTGGACGACCCGGAGAACTACGGCGTCGTCAGGACAGAAGACGGTAAGGTGAACGAACTGGTGGAAAAGCCGGAAGAGCCCGAAACCGACACGGTGAATTCCGGTCTTTACGGCTTCACCAGGAAAATATTCGAAGCGATAGATGAGACGGAGCGTTCCCCGAGAGGAGAATTCGAGATAACCGATTCCCTACAGAAACTTATAGAAGCTTCTGGAGTCAGGGCTTTCGATATAGAAAGATGGCACGAGCTCAGCAGACCGTGGGATCTGCTCTCGGTCAACGAGAAGATAATGGACGATAACTTGGAAAAGAACTTGAAGGGAAATATAGAGGATAACGTGCATATCGAAGGCGGGGTACACATCTCCGAAGGCGCCGCTGTCAAAGAGGGAGCGTACATAAAAGGACCGGCATACATAGGAAAGGACGCCCAGATAGGTCCCAACTGCCTGGTCAGACCCTCGACCCATATAGGAAAAGGATGTAAAGTGGGTAACGCTGTAGAGGTGAAGAACAGCATAATAATGGAAGGCACCCAAATACCACATCACAACTACGTGGGAGACAGCGTGGTGGGAAAGGACTGCAACTTTGGATCCGGCTCCAAGGTGGCCAACTTACGGTTGGACGATAAGAACATAGTGGTGGTACATCGAGACGAAAAGATCGATACCGGGAGGAGAAAATTGGGCGTGATAATGGGGGACGAAGTGAAGACAGGGATCAACAGCATGATGAATCCCGGGACGATAGTTTGGAGGGGATGCTTCATCGGACCCGGGGCTTTAGCCGAAAGCGAGATAGGAGCGAAAAGCAAGATAAAATGAAGATAGCACAGCTGAGTCCCTACTTCTATCCGCACCTCGGCGGGGTCGAGTCGCACGTCCTCGAGCTCTCAAAAAAACTGATCGATAGAGGGCACGAGGTATTCGTAGTTACCACGAAACTGGAGGACACTGACGATAAGGACGTGTTCGAAGGCGTCCCGGTGAAAAGGGTTGAACCCCTTACGATACTTTTTTCCACGCCGATCGTGCCTGGAGTCAACAACAAACTCTTAGAGGAAGATTTCGATATTCTGCACGGTCATACACCGCCGCCGCTGATGTCCTTCTCCGGAGCGCGGGCGGCCGACAAAAAGGACGTACCTTTCGTTCTGACGTACCACTGCGACCTCGAGATCCCGAACCTGTTCGGACCTCTTATCGTGGCTCTCTATCAGCGCACTCTCGGCACCTACACCGTAAGCAAATCAGATAAGATAATCACCACAACTACCACCTACGGCGCAACTTCTAGAGCGGTCTGGTACAAGCAGGCCGACGTGATCCCCAACGCGGTGGACGCGGAAAGGTTCCATCCGTCCAACGAAGGTGAGTCGGTTAGAGAGGAACTGGGTATAGGAGACAAAAAGATGGTCATGTACGTGGGGAGGATAGTCTATCATAAAGGTCTAGAATATTTTGTAAGCTCGGCCAAATACCTCGACGATCAGGATTTTCAATACGTACTGGTTGGCTCTGGTGACTTTCGAGCGGAGCTGGAAAAAATAGTTGAGCGTGAGGGTATAGAAGATAAAGTCACTTTCGCCGGAAGAGTCTCTAACAAGAGACTTCCAAACTACTACGCCGCCGCCGATGACTTCGTGCTACCTTCGGTCTCTAGACTGGAGGCCTTCGGTATAGTCGCCCTTGAGGCGATGGCGTCTGAAGTACCCGTGGTGATTTCCGATATCCCGGGTGTGAGAGAGGTGATCGTCGAAGGTGAACAGGGCCTGTTAGCGGAGCCCATGAACGCCGAGGACATCGCCGGTAAGGTCAGGACACTGCTTGAAAATCCGGATCTGGCGGAAAGGATGGGAAAAAAGGGTAGGAAAAGAGTGGAAGAGAACTTCACGTGGGGTAAAGTAACGGAAGATATCGAGGACGTTTACAGGTCGCTGCTCACTCGATGAGTTCTAGTTCGACCTCTTTTCCCGTGGAATCGTAGGCCTGCCAGGAGTCTAAATCATAGGGATAGGCCATTATTATATGTAGTCTGCCGTACTTCCCGAAGGTGACGAAGTCTTCCCGAGAGGGTTGGTAGTTGGGCGAGGGGTGGCTGTGGATCACGCCGACTATGGAAAAATCTACGGGCAGATTATGAAGCTTGAGTATGGCGCTTCCCGGACCGGAGACCGATCCGGGGACCATTATCAGCTCAGAGATTATGCCGTCTATCTCTCTCATGCCGGCAGCGAACTCTTCTGGATGGGCGTCCTGGGCGCTCTCGCTGAAGAGGTTTAAAACGCGTTTCGTTATGCCCTCTATCTTTTTGTTTTCGAAGATACCCATGGTTATCTAAACACCGATTTTGATACCAATTTCTCCTTTATCTTGTCGTAGAAGTTATCCTTAAAGCTGATCAACTTCGCCCTGTTGTCGCTTGGATGAACTGCAACATCGTCATCCCTGTCGATATGGTGTTCTTTTCGACCGTCCAAAACGATGAGCCCAGGTTTATCTTCTTCGATCAGTTTGACTCTAACTGGTTCTTCAACAGGGACCACTTGAGGTTTTGTAGCCATATCGAACGGGTTTAGAGGCGCCACGACGAAGAGGTCCAGGTCCGGATGGACTATAGGACCTCCCGCGCTCATGGCGTAGCAGGTGGATCCGGTCGGCGTGGATATTATCAGTCCGTCGGCCCTGAACTTATCTATCATGTTTCCTCCATAGTACACTTCCATCTCCCTCAACTTCGCCACTTTATCGCTGTGTACAACCATCTCGTTGGTGCACTCCCCTATCTTTTCACCGTTCAGCATCACGTCCAATTTGAACCTTTCATCTAAAAAGTACTCCTTGTTCTCTATCTTTTTTAAAGCCTCGTCGACTTCCGATATCTCAACGTTGGTCAAAAAGCCCACCGTGCCTGTATTAACTCCCAAAGCGGGCAGATCGGTATGCTGCATGAGTCTCAGTAGAGTGCCGTCGCCGCCGATGCTCATGATGAAATCGATATCTTTCTCCAATATATCTTTCAGCGGGTGGCCTTCTTCTTCTAGATCTTCAGCTATGGTCTCCTCAAAATAAACTCTATCAACGCTCGGATGTTCCTTCAGTGACTTTATCTCCTCGATGTGATCCTTGTAAAGGGTCCCGTACACGCCGAAGTTCAAGCTCATTGCAGTACCTCCTTAATCCGGTCGTCGTATATTGCAATTACGTCTTTACGCTCCGACGTATCTATGCCCATGTTCAATCTTTCTAAATCTTTGTTATAGACTTCTCCTCCCACCTCTCTCAAAATCAGCGTAGCGGCGGCGATATCGATCAACCTCAGGCTCCTTCTTTCTTCTGGGCTTCTGTGATAGTAAAGATCGAATTTTCCCTCAGCCACCATGCATATCTCCAAAGCCGCGGATCCTAAAGCTCTGAGCCGACGCGCTTTGGAAGCAACGTCGAAACTTTTAGGAAGCGCTCGTTCGCCGAGATAGACCGAGAAGAGATCTTTCTCCCGTCCCTCTGACTCTGGACGTAATCGTTCGCCGTCTTTGTAGCTGCCTTCACCCTCAACGGCGTGGTATTCAGTCCCGGTATAAAGGTTCCTGACGTAACCGACCTTGACTTCTGAAAGGTCCGAGGGAGTGTAGGCTA
Organism: Thermoplasmatota archaeon; assembly: GCA_036626195.1. Lineage (GTDB taxonomy): Archaea > Thermoplasmatota > Thermoplasmata > Halarchaeoplasmatales > Halarchaeoplasmataceae > Natronoplasma. Next base: position 5,616 of record JAZKSH010000019.1, read on the forward strand.
AAGATATGCAGTAGAACGGGATCTCGAGCAGAGAATTCGTAGTGCCGTCGATCGGGTCCATGACGATGAAACCGTCTCCATCCTGTTCTACTATACCCTTTTCCTCGCTCAATATAGAATGGTCGGTTTTCTTTTCAAAGTAATCTATCGCGGTCTCCTCGGCTTTCAGATCGATGCATTTCGTCGGTGTCCCGTCGGCACCCATCCCCACATCATCGCCCTTCTCACTCACCACTTCTTTGGATCTTATGACGTCCTCGACTTTTTCAGCACATCGCCTGAAATGCTCTAATATCTTCTCTTCCATGGTCGATAGTGGTCAGTGTGCTTTAAAAATCTTTCAGTCGGATTCACTTCAGGGATATCTCTATGTACAGCATCTCTTCGCCCTCCCCTAGCGGGTCTCCAGACTTGGATTCCATCCTCAGCTGGTGGCTGCCGCTGCCCAGTCTCATCGCCTCTCCCGATCGGCTGATAAGAGATATATCCCCAACGGTATGCAGGCCGGTGTGTCCTCCTTCGATCTTCCATTGAATCAGGTTAGTGAACGTTCGATTTCCGAGCTCGAGATACTGGACATCTCTGAACATACCGGGTTCCAGATCCACGGTTATCACGTCCGAGTTTCCCGGTCCGTAGGCGCGCATCATCTTGGCTTTTTCCTCTATATATTCGACCTGGTTCTCCACTTTTTGTATCATGTTCTGAGTGTCGTAATACATTACGGAAGTGTAGACTGCAGGGATACCTATAGCTAGGACCACCATTATGATTAGGAGCTGGAGCGGAAGGCCCTCTAAAGCTCGCGAGTCGGAGTTGAGTCCTCTCTTCAACCTGCGTCTACGTCTCATCTATAGACGGCTGAAGATAGACCATCGTCGATATAAAAATATTTGCTCATATCTCCCTTCTTAACTTGATATTCAAGACGAGTTGAATCAAGGGCGGGACGTCGATACCATAGTGGTCAAAAACAGGCAGGTCCACGATCATCACACCATCCAAAGTGTGAACGCCATAACCAGCATTCCTAGCACGATACCCAATATCGCCGAGTGAGAAGAATCATAGTCGTGCGCTAACGGTAAGAGTTCGTCAAAGGAGATGTAGACCATTATCCCCGCGACGAAAGCAAGCATCGTGACTATCAGGGCAGGGGTCAAAAAGTTCCATAATATCAGGAACGCAACAAGTGCGCCTACAGGTTCGGCCACTCCCGCGACCAGCGAATGAAGAAAGGCTTTGAACTTATCTCCCGTAGCATAGTAATAGGGAACAGCTACCGCTATCCCTTCGGGTACGTTGTGGATCGCTACCGCTATCGCTATCAGCGCACCCAATCTTAGATCGACGAGGACTGTGAAAAAGGTGACCATCCCTTCTGGGAAATTATGTCCCGCGATCGCGTAGGCCGTGAGTTTACTCGTTGTGAGCAGTTTCTTCTCTTTTTCTTTATCTTCATCCGTGATCGCTGATAAGTCGTAGGATTCTTTCTCAGGGATCACATAATCGACGACGGCGAGAAGGATTATACCCGAAAAGAACGCTAGAACCGCTGTCGCTTCCCCTGCTTCTTCGAAAGCCTCGGGGAGTAATTCCATGAAGGAGATGTAGATCATGACGCCTCCTGCAAAACCGAGGGCTAAAGACAAGTATACTGTTTTCGGCTTTTTGATGAAGTAGATGATCAATCCGCCTACGCCGGTGGATATACCCGCGAGGAAGGTCAACAGTAACGCTATACCTACACTCCCTATCTCCATGGTACCAGCTAATTTAAATCAGGTTATAATAATTTTCCTTTTTAGCATGTAAGCCAAAAATTGAGGAAAAGGAGGGGGATTTTCCCCTCCTTAAGGAGTTTCATTCTAGGAATTTTGAGACGAAAGGAGACGTATCCCCTCTGCGCAGGTAGTGTCCCGAAGGACCTTCATCCAAAAATTCGGAGAACCAGGACTCGTGCTGTATCTCCTCGTGCAGTATCGCCTGAGCGAGGTCGTAAGTCCGGTGATCCTTTCCAGCTGTGATGTTACATATATTGGTGTACTGTCTCACGGCGCACCTTTCAGCTTCTACCAAAACTTCCATGATAGCCTTTACGTCGTTCGCCTCTTCGGGCAGATAGGCCGGCGGACAACCGGATATATCATGGAAATCTTTCATGTCTCTCGGCAGTTCTCCTCCCAGCTCGTAGATCCTCGGCATCAAAGCTTCGAAGTGATTCCGATCCTCTATCCTGGCGGTCTCGGCTATCTCTTTCAATCCTTCTCCATCGAGTCCAGTCAGGTTCACTCTAAGGATCGTGTAGTAATAGAACGTCGTCAGTTCGGCCGCTGCGTTCTTGACCAAAAGATCTACCAGTTCATCTACATCTACACCTGCATCTTCTACCATCTTTCTCGTTACTTTTGCCATTTTTCAAACCTCCCTTTGAGGTATTATAGCGTTATGTGCTCACATTACTTAAATATTCCGTCGGTCAAAAACGGAAGTTAGAAAACAAAAACATTTAATCCTATCAACTGTTATGAAACCCGATTCAGTGAGAAGATGAGAGAAGGGCTCGATTCCAACAGGAGAGGCGTAGCCGGCTTTTTCCTCGACGGCCCGATCTTAGTCTTGATCATCGTGACCGTCACGGTTTTGCTAGCCATCTTTTCTCAGGCATATCTTCAATATGAAAGGGAGAGCGAAAGAGCGGAGCTCGACAGCTATTGTCTCGATCTGAAGAGAGAGATCCAGCGGCACCCGGAGATGGTGGCGGAAAATGAAAACTATAGGCAGAGAGGGGAGTTCTCCATCGAAAAATTGAATAGGCTTACCAACCAGACCCTGATAGAAGAACTAGATATCGATCGAAATTACGATTTTAAGATACACGTGAACGATACCAGGAGCGATCAGGTTTGGATATTCGGAAGCGCCGATAACGAGGAAGAGCCTCCTTCCAAAAGTTCGTATAGCTCCCCGATCCTCCTGAGCGGTGAAAATACCGAGCCAAAGATAGGCGAGCTTAGGGTGATAGTTTGGGAAGGGTAGAAGGAAGTGAGCTACGGACTTCTAGAGAACGGATGAACCCCGGCGAAAAAGGATTCTTGACGATGGTGGACGCCTCCTTGATGGCGATAGTGATCATCGTCGTTTCTTTTTTCATCTTCCAATCTTTATCCGCCGGTCTATTCTACAGCAGCGAGCCTAGAAGGTCTGAATTTGAGAGAGAATCGGTGATCGATATCCAGAGAGCGGCGATCAGTTCTACGATCGGAGAGACGGGGTATCTGAAAGATTTAGGAGACGGTGCCAAAAAAAGGATCGTTTACAACAATATAACCGTGGATACCGCGATAAAGAATTACCTGTATCTGAAAAATAAAACCATTAAGATTGATATTTCCCACAATCTCACCGAACTGAAAGAGGACATAAAGCGTCAGTATAAGCGATGTGCGTGGGAGATAAGCAGCTATCATTTTGCAGTCGAAGCTGAACACGGCCTAGTGGGTCTTTTTATATCAGACAGGGAAGAGGTGACAAGAGAAGGAGATCTACCTGACGATAGGAGCGCCTTTTCGACTCATACCACCATCGGCTTGCAAAGGGTGGAGATCACGCTGTATATCTGGAGATGAGTCTGTACAGTTCATAGGTGTACATATCTCAGCTCGGGTTCTCCCTCTCTCCTTATCTCCGCCGCCCCTATGGTTTGGCGGTCGGGCGAATGGTGTTCCGCGACCTCTCTAACTTTATTTTTCAGACTTCTTTTTTCTTCCTCTCTAAACTCAAATTTACCTCTCACGTCCATTATGACTAAGGCCCTTTCTCTATGAGCGTACGTATCTTCCGAGCCCTGAAAACGCTGGGAGAAGTCCGTGACGGTGTTGTTGATGAACCTTTTGAGTTCGCTTTCAGTGAAGTTCTGTGAGATAGTCATGTTGTAATAGCTGACTCTATCATTTATGAGAAGAGGTGAACCCTTCTCTCCGAAGGGCATCCAGTCTATCTCGGAACGGTTCGTGCGGGCGGCGAAATAAAAGGAAGGCAGGTTTTTATGATCTCCTGCGTTCAGCTCCTGGACGAATTGGGCGAAATATCTAGAGCTAGAGAGTTCGTCCAAGTGGTTAGAAAACTCGTCCATGTCGATACTGTATCCGGATTCGTTCAACTCCCTCATAGTATTCGGCCGTATCCCGTGGGAGGCCGAAGAAAGCATGGATCTATCTTCAGCCCTGTCGCGCAAAAATTCGATAGCATCTATGTCGGTAAGATTGCTGACCTCCCATCTCCTGGCCTCCGTAAAGTTCATCCCTATGCCCTTCAACTCTTCGTTGAGCTCACCGATAGCTTCCTTGTAACTCATATCCCCGTCTCCGAGCTCGTCGGGAAGCTCTTTCAAAAACTGGTCGTTGAAAGAGAGGAACGCCTTGAACTCCTCTGCGGGTTCGGAGAAATTCTCGTTCTCGAACCACTCCAGCGACTGCTCGGTCCTATTTTTTTCGAGGATATCGATGCTCAGAGCGATCGACCCGTTGCCGAAGATAGGATGCTCTTCTTTCAACTCATCGACAGTTCCCATCTCATCTCCGGCTCTGCAGGCCGCTAAAAACAGTTCTTCTCTTTTCGATAGATCAGAAGTCAGGAACTCATGGAAGAGCCCAGAATCGCGCACCACTCCGCTCTTTTCTCCCGAGCCGAGGATGTCTTCCCGACCCTCTCTTCTCACCTCTATCTTATCGATGAACTCTCCAAAAGATTCCACCGGGCGTAAAGTTTTATTTGCCCTTTCAGACCCGTGCACATTTTCAAGGTCGTAGTAGATATACCCGCCGGTGCCGAGCCCGGGGTCCTTCAAGGCGTTGTCCTTTTCCAGGTATCTATCTCCGGTCGTGTGGAACAGTTCCGGGAGAACTATGGATGCCTCATTGCCCACCAGGCCGCCTCCGCTCTTCATCCTGCTTTTAAAGGAATCCCACATCTCTTGGTCGACTTTCGAGATTTGTTCAGGGAGCACTCTTGCCGGGTAGAAATGGTTCTCTTCTCCCGAAGCCGCCATGAAAACCGTGACATAGGTGTCTTCGAAGACAGAGCGGTATCTGCTCTCGGGTAGACGTGATATCTTCGTCTCCGAGACGTCCGGGTCGATTACGACTTCCGGGATCCTACCTGTTTCACCCCTGGGCGAGAGAGCGGGACCGTGTCTTCCGGAGATCGCGTCTCTGTACTCCATTATCTCATCGAAATCGATCAGGAAGGGTATATCGTCCTTCTCTATTAACCAAGAATCTTTAGGTATGGTTTCGATGAAGTCAAAACTTCCATCCCGCTTATATCCCCGGCCCGTGGAAAAGACACCCATGTAAGCCTCTTTATCCTCTTCTACCAGGAATATCTGCTCTGCAGTGGTGAAAGAGGGGACGTAAGAGTAAACGGGGTCAGTAGAAGTAGCGGGTCTCTGAGTAAGGTTTTTCGTGTCCGGCATATGATCCATGAAGATATCCGGCCTGGTTCTGAGCATCAGGTGGTTTTCCACACAGCGCTCCTCGGGGAGTGAAGAAGTAGGGATATCGAATGAGATGCTCACCATCTCGGTCTCCCCTTCTACCTCTATGCCCTTTTCGAACAAAGACACACGATCTTCGCCCATAGATTGTTCTCCTTTAAGACCTGAATAGTGATTGTACCGATCCCATATCTTCGGATCCGTGTTCCTGTTTCCACCGCTCTTGATCACTTCCACTGTGAGATTTGTCTTCACTCCGGGCTCTGCATCGGTCTGAACTTCGAAGGCTAACTTCACTTCATCTTCGGAAGCGTTGAAAACGTTGCGGTCGAAAGAGACGTTTTTTATTTCATGACCCAGCTTGGAGTGAGGTTTATACTCTCTTTCGAGCAGGGGCATAGGGGTCTCTAGTTCTGTAAAGCTGGTGTGATTCTGCGGCGCGTAATTCCTTACGATCTCGCCCGAGGAGTACTTTTCTGAAGAGAACACTTTGCTCTCTCCGACCTTCACCGTCAGCTCGATCCCGGAAGTGCTGAACCGTGTGGACAGGGTCGTGCTGTAATAATCGTTATAGTTCGCGGCAAAGGGATTGATCCATTCCTTGGCAGAGGATAATTCGCCCTCGTAATGACGTGTCGCCGTCTCCGACATATCGTGGAATTCTACCAGAGGGCCTTCACTTTTCAAATTAAAATCGAGATCCAGGGTGTAGGAAGAACCGTATTTCAAGGACCTGTTGTTCCAGACCGTCAGCCCTCCTAAAGGCAGGTTACAGACGGGGAGTTCCTCCACATCTTCTCCGGTCCGGTATGCGTTTCCCGACACCTTTTGGTTCTCCGCGGTGACGTCTCGGTACTTCTGCATATCTTCTATCTTACCGGCCAAAAACATCTCGGCGGTCCGGTAAAAGCTCGCGTCTCCATACGCTCGATATGCGTCTTCACTAACTTCCTGCTCGGTCAATGAGTCGGCTTTATCCGCCATCTCCTCTTTCGTCTCTTCTAGAACGTCGATGGAACGGTCGTATCCGTCCTGGATCCACCATGTGTTTATGTCTGATAGATTCTCCGAATGTATGTCCTCTTTCTCCACTTCCAAAGGACGCTCGATAGAGTCGAGGCCGGAAAGGTGATCCGAATGTGGATCTCCTTCACCGAGAAGTATATTCAACAATCTACTCACGTTTTTAGGGTCTTCACGATCCTCTCTCCGGCCGACCAGGTCGAAGACGTTGAGGTTGAGCCGCTTGAAAAGTTTGTAGGAATTGGAATGGTTGAGCGGGAGTAAAAAGTCTCTTTGGAGGTGGCCTGTAAAGTTTCCAAGGGTGGCGTATCCTACGGATATGTGGTCATCGCTGGGCGGTATCTCTATGTCACGGCTCAATCGGTACTCGCTCAATGTCCAGTCATATCTATCGGTCAACTCGGAGGAAGAAGCGTTCAGAAAATCGTCTATCAACTCTAGGGCGTCTCTACCTTCTCTCTCGTCTTCTTCATCCAGCAGGAATCGATACGCTTCGTACAACCACTTATTTTTGGTGAAGTTCATCTCCGTTTCCATGATATCCGTAGTGTTTTCCTTGGGTCCGTCGGCCCAATCCTCTATATCGTTCTCTATCTCCTCGGTCTTGTTAACCAGCATGGAATGATTCTCGTTCAAAGCGGAGGTGGTGTTCCGTTTTTCGCCTTCGTGGAAAAGGTTTTCCGAAGACAGGTTGTCAACGATCTCTTGAGTGACGTTGAGAGAGTCCCATACATCCCTCCAGCCTTCTCTTTTTTCCTCGTCCCATTCTTTCATGGTTTTATTGTATCTAGCGATACGTCTACTGATGGAATCGTATTCTTCCCCTTTCGTCTCTTCAAAATAATTCCTCCTGTTGCTGAGCTCGTCATTTATCTTGCCGTGGATCACCTCCCGCATGTTCTCTGTATTCAGTCTATCTTCGGGCTTGCTCCTTCTTTCCGACGTATGGTCGAAACCCCAATCGGAAAGGAAATACATGTAATAGAACGGGACTGCTCGTTCTACGGAATCTGACTCTTTGAATCCCAGGGAAACTGATAGGTTTTTAGCCGTGTGAAGTATGGATCCAGTCACGTTCTCCACTCCTCTACGGCCTATCATGGTCAGGTTCTCCATCCAGGGTAATGGGCCCAAGTCTCCGATGTTCTCCTCGACGTGTTCTCTCACCTCGGGCTCGTCGACTTTGAAACTGTTGAACGTGACGTCTAAAACGTTCGAATATAGGCTGATCAGCGTTCTAAGATAGCTCTTCTCCGCCGGCAAGTTGGTGACCGAGGTTATATTGTCCGATAGGTCCTCGAACCTCCAGCTGTGACCGTTCTCATCATCGAGCATCTCGCTCCGGAACAGTCTTTTCATCATGCCGAAGGACGTGTTGACCCAATCTTCCTTTTCTTTTATCACGCTTAGAAAGTCGCCTTCTAAGGTCCTGTTCAAGAACGGACCTGGATACGATATCCGTTCCGAGAGAGTTCCTTTCTCCTGAAACAATTTTATTATCAGCGCCTCGAGGTTCACCTTGTTTCCCACGCCCTCGCCTAGGTATTCCAGTAAAGTGTCCGATTCCACTTGGAAGAATTCGGCGGTTCGATCTAGAAGGTCGTTATCTAGTGAGCGGAAAACGCGGGCCTGTTCGAGAAGAAGCGCCAGTTTGGACATGTTTTCGAGCTCTTCCTCGGTCAGTAGATCGTGGGTGCGTATCTTCCCTTCGTCCCTTTTATATCTCAGAGCGTAAGATCTCTGGTCCTCCTCCTCTTCTTCCCATGCATCTCTCTCTTCGCCTCGGCCGAAGCTTCCACCGAGACCGTCGTAGTCAGCCAGCCAGCCTGTGTTGAAGTGTTCTGAGAACGGCACGTCGAACCAGTCCTCTTCGGCCCTAGACGCGTTGAGATCTTCGCTGTCAAATATCTTCATGTGCATGTAGGCCGAGGTCATCAGATCTACCGTCTTTCTTATCCTCTGCAGCCTGAAATGCTGCATCCTCTCGGCTAGGAGAAAAAAGTTGGTCTCCACCGTCCTGTTGATGGTCAGCTTTCGGCTTGAGAAGGTGTCGGTCCTCTCGTTCAATATGTCAACATGGACTTTCCTTTCGACTCTGAAAAAGCCCGGCAGTTCCTCCCACCTGATCTCATCATCCCTCTGCTCTCTTACGTAGAGCGGCAGGATCTCTATATCGGGTCTGTCTTTCCGAAGAGGTCTGAGGTGAACGTGAACATTGTATTCGCCGAGCTGCGACGTCCCTTCGTGGTTCTCTTCAAAGTAGTTCTCGAATATGGTCGTGGTGTTCTCCCCTACTTTAGATCGGAGTTGAGGGGTGGTGTACCTCTCACCACTTTCCGATGTCTCTTCACGGACCTTCTCCACGGCTTCCTGTCCCGCCTCCCAGACGGCGCTTTCCAATTCGTTCTCCAGGTTCTCGATTCTCACGTCCAATTCTTTGAGTCCCGCGGTGTCGGTGATCTCCTTCTGCGACTGGAGTCGGACCCGGACAAAATAAGCTCCAGCTATAATCGAAAGCGCCAGGAGAACGGTTCCCAATAAGACGAACACCATCACAGCTCTTTCATCGTCAGCGATGTCAGAGAAGGTTCTCAATCCAACGGCACCTCCGTGATGAATATGTGGTTCTCGTAGGTCTCGCCGTTGTAGAGGTTGAGCATGATCAATTTCAGGTCCCTTTCACCTGCCTGTAATTCTATACTCGAGAACATCTCGTCTCGCCACTCTCCCTCGTTCGGGGGCAGCCTACCGGTGTCGTTCATCCTGCCCGGGTCCCATAGATGTACGTTCGGACCTAGACTTTCTATCGAGTCCATTCCGTCCTGTTTCAATATCAGCAGACCAGTCTTTATCTCGATGGTGTAGGGATCTCCGCCCACCATCGGGTCGAGATATATACCTTCTCTTTCCTCGTCGAAAGTCACCGTCTGACTCATTTCGTCTACATCCGAATCTTGCATGTCGGTTATTATCTGGGCGAATTTTTCACCCCGGGTTTCTAACTCCTCCTCTTCGAGTTCACCTATCTGGTAGTAAAAGAAAGTGGTCACTGAGGAGACCAATATGATGGCCACTGCGATGAGGACTATCTTCGACTGCAGCCACTGCAGCAGGTTCATCTAATTCACTCTATGATGAGGTATCAGAAGGCATGATACCCTTGTATATTTTACGGTATGTATATAGGAGGTGAAAAATTGAAATAATTTCAGAGAATTGCTTGAAGACATGAGCGAGAACGTCAACATCTTCGTTACAGGACCGCCTAGGAGCGGGAAAAGCACCCTGGTAGGCGAGATCATCGACGAGTTGGATATGAAAGCAGAAGGTCTTCGAACACCGGATATCAGGAAAAACGGGAAGAGGAAGGGATTCAAACTGGTCGACATAAAAAGCGGAGAAGAAGGTATTTTGGCTCATGTTAACGTGGAAGAAGGGCCGAAGGTCAGCAGATATACTGTCGACCGAGACGACTTGGAAAGGATGACCGAAAAGTCGCTAGAGAACGTCTCCGATGATTGCGACGTCGTGGTGATAGACGAGATAGGTACCATGGAACTCTTCTCCGACAGGTTTGAAAAGGTTGTCGAAGAGCTGTTGAAAAACGATATTAGCGTTCTAGCCGTCCTCCACAGGAATCATGTAAAAGATTATGGGGATGCGGGTGAAGTGTTTGATTTGGGAAAAGAGGATTACGAGGTGGTGAAGAAGAAAATAAAAGAGACGCTGGAAGGTACGAAGGGATGATCTTTCCGGCGGGTCAGCTTTTCGTTTCCTCCTCTCCTTCATCGTTTTTCAACCAGACCGTGCGCTGCGGGAACGGTATGGTCACTTCAGCATCTCTGAACTCCTCGTCGATCCTGTCCCTGATCCTACTCGCCACGGTCCACTGTTCGAGATAATCGTCTATCCAGAAACGAAGGATGAATTTAAGGCTCGATTCTCCGAAATCACTGAATAGAACCACGGGTTCCCGGCCTTCCTCCCCCATGATCACGTTTTCTTGGTCTTCTATAACCTCGTGGAGTATCTCTTTGACTTTTCCTATGTCAGAACCGTATTCAACTCCTACATTGATACCGACCCTTTTCTTTTCATCGGGCTCTGCCAGATTTTTGATCTGTTGGTTGGCTATAGAGTTGTTAGGCAGAACGATCATCTCGTGTGCCCTTATATTATAGAGCTTCGTGCTCCGCATCCCTACGTCTTCCACTCTGCAGTACTCACCGCTCTCCAGCTCAAGAACGTCGCCTATCGTGAAAGGTCGGTCCAAGAGCAGATGCATACCGCTGAAGAAGTTTGAAAGAGTATCTTGGGCGGCGAAAGCCACTACCAAACCCAACACTCCCGCACCAGCCAGCAGGGCGGTCACTTCTACACCGAGTATACTCAACCCGATCACCGCTCCTGCTAGAAGGATCACTATCACGGCCAATTTCTCAAAGATAGGTTTTAACACATTGGCGAAAGGAGTTTCTTCGCCTCCTCGTTTGAAGGAGATCTCCTCTAAAACGCCGTCCAATATACGGTAGGCGATATATGCCCCTATCACCAAAGCCAAAAGCGAATACAATTGATAGAGTGTAGCTCTTATCTCGAACGGAAGGTCCAATCTGATGAGAGAGTGTATGAAACCATAAAGGAAGATGAATAACAGTAAAGGCCTTCTGATCATCTTGACCAGAAGATCATCCAGTTCCGTTTTGGTTTTCTTTGCAAGATGGTGTAGGAACGGAGTGACCAAAAAGAAGCCGGCGACCGCGATAGAGAACCATATCAGCAGATTCAGCAGAAAGGCGCCGAAAGGACCGTCCAGAGGTGAAGGCAGAGGATTTCTGAAACCTACTACAAGCGTGTTCGCATCGGCTTTATCCGGGAGACCTCCCACATCTATGGTTATATTTTCTACCTGGTGATCCACCATCTCTCCCTCTCTATAAAAAGAGAAATTTACCGAACCTTCTATCCGGTCAGAGTCAGGAAACATCGGCAGTTCTACGGTCAACATAACGACCTTGTTCGGGTTTCTCTCGTCCAGGATGAACCAGGACGGAGTGATCTTCTTTTCAACCTCCTCAAAACCCTCAGTCTCCGCGGTTACCGTATAGTCGAGATCTTCAACTCTCTCCACTGTCCAGTTGAAAGTAGCTTTTTCACCCCTCTTGACCGTTCTCTCATAATCGTCATACCCTCCTACCACCGGTTGTCCCTCCGCGGTCCCGGAGGAAAGAGAGATCACCGGTGCCGATATGATGAGTATCAAGGCGACTATACAAAGGATCTTTTTGAACTCAACCATCGGATACACATCTCCAACCGGGTTAATAAACTTAATCGACCCGAGGTTTTCCCACGCTCAGATAGACGATGTCTTCATCCAATTCCTCTTCGTCCAGGACTCTCCTTCCGTCCAGCACCACTTTGTCCTTCATCCGGTCGAAGTCATCGCCGTGCAGCTCTTTGAACTCGTCCCAATCGTTCTGGATTATGCACGCATCTGCATCGAGCAAAGCGTCTTCTATGCTCTCGGCGTATTCGGTTCCGTCGTGTTCGAGCAGGTCTGAAAAATTCTCCATGCCCTTTGGGTCGTAGCCGACCACTTCGGCGTCTTTCTTCAACAGACTCTCGACCATGGGAAGCGCTCTCGTTTCCCTTGTATCGTCGGTTCCGCCTTTGAACGTTAGGCCTAACACCGCGACGCGTTTACCTTTCAGATGACCCAACTGCTTTTCCAATATCTCGACGGTGTGGACGGGCTGCTCTCTGTTGATAGATAAGACTGAATCCAGCAGCTCGGTCTTTATGCCTTTCTCGTCGGCTAGATTCTTGAGCGCCTTAACGTCCTTCGGAAAACAGCTCCCTCCGAAGCCGGGGCCCGCGTTCAGAAAATCTCTATCGATCCTGTGATCCAGACCGACGCCGTCCATAACGTCGTAAACGTCGACACCCACCGCCTCACAGACCCTCGAAAGCTCGTTAGCGAAGGATATCTTCGTAGCGAGTAACGAGTTCGAACTGTATTTTATCATCTCCGCGGTCCTTATATCCGTGACCAGCTTTGGTGCGTCGAAACTCTCATAAACTCGCTTCATAACCTTTCTACTCTTTTCGTCCCAGCCCCCGATTACTATCCTATCGGGGTTCAAGAAATCTTTCAAAGCCGCTCCTTCCCTCAAAAATTCTGGATTCATCCCGAGACCGATATGCTTCCCCACCTTCTTACCACTCGATTCCAGGATCTCTTTCACGACGCCGTCGGTGGTGCCGGGAACCACTGTGCTTTTGACCACCACCACGTGATATCCGTCTTTTTCACCCAGAGCCTTGGAAACGTCCTCTGCCGCATTTTCCACATAGGTAGTATCTATACCGCCGTATTCTCTCGAAGGTGTTCCCACACAGATGAAAGTGATATCACTTTTCTTGACCGCCTTATCCGTATCTGTGGTAGCGGATAATCTTCCAGATCCCACCGCTTCTTCGAGCAGTTCCTCCAGCCCTTCCTCGTATATCGGCGGTTCACCGCTATTGATCGCTTCGACTTTTTCCTCGTCGATATCGACGCAGGTCACTTTGTGACCGTGATCCGCGAAGCCGACGCCGCTCACCAATCCTACATATCCCGTTCCGATCACGCTTACTTTCATGCTTGTCGATTCAAAAGCCCCTTCTTATTTTTTGTCCCGCTTGATAATTCCACGATGCAGAGGAATACAGTAAAGTTAAATAATCAGTATCTAATTTAGGTGGCGCGTGAGACGATGACAGGGATAGAAAATTTGGTCGAAAAAGCGAAAGAGTATAAAGAGAAGGGGCTCACAGAGAAAGATATAGCTAACGAGCTGAATATCTCACCCGATACCGTGACATGGCTTTTGACACGAGACGTGAAGGAAGAAAAACCTCCAACTGACGTCAAGATAGGATGGAGGTCGATCGGTGTCTACGGCGGAAGGCTGGGTCTTCTAGCCGGTCTTTTTTCTGATATCATAATGGAAGAAACGGAGATGATCGGGACTGATTTCGAGACCATCGTAGGCATAGCGATAAACGGTATCCCTCCGGCGGTGATGGTCTCCGATCAACTCGGTAAAGAACTCGCGGTTTACAGGCCGCCCGAAGGAGAGAACAAGGAAGCAGGGGGCGGATCTCTCGCATCCAATTACGCCGGGATCGTAGATAAAAAAGTGGTCATCGTGGACGACGTTATAAACACAGGAGAGACCATACGGGGTGCTGTAAGTGACCTTGAAGAGAAAGGCGCCGAGGTCGTTCTTTGCACAGTTACGGTCAACAAGAACGGCCGAGACGACGTTTTAGGTGTTCCTCTCCGCGCTCTCATAAGAGCTCAGATGATAGGCTGAAGGTCATAGGATGCACTGGGCTGATGTAGAAGCTGAAAAGATAGACTCAAATAGCCCACTTATCGCCACTGGGGAAGCTCCTTCGGGTCCCATACACCTCGGCCATATAAGAGAGGTCTTGACCGGGGAAACCATCGCTAGGGTCTCGGACGGCGAACTTATATTGATCGTGGACTCATTAGATCCTCTTAGAAGGTCTTATCCTTTCTTGGATGATTCCTATGTAGATCACATCGGAAAACCGTTGAGCGAGATACCGTGCACCTGTGGTGAACACGACAATTATGCAGAGCATTTCATGGACCCCTTTTTACGATCTCTAGAAGAGCTCGACGTAGAGGTGAAAGTCAAATACGCCCACGAGATGTACGCCCGAGGAGAATATGAGGAAGCGATCAGATCGATAATAGAAGATAGAGATGACGTGGCGAAGATAATAGAGGAAGAGACCGGCAGAGAACTCGATGAAGATTGGTTCCCGTACAATCCTATATGCGCTGGGTGTGAGGAGATCGGGAATACGGTGATAAAGGGTTTTGACGATCCTTACGTAGAATATGAATGCGAATGTGGGCATGAAGGAAAATCGGATATCCGGAAAGCTGAGGGGAAACTTCCGTGGAGGTGTGATTGGCCCGCTAGATGGTGGATTCTCGGCGTAGATTGCGAACCGTTCGGTAAAGATCTTTCTGCTTCTGGCGGCTGCTGGGATACGGGCAAAAGGATAATAGAAGAGATATTCGATACGGAGGCACCTCATCCCGTCGTTTACGAATGGATACAGTTGAAAGGTGAGGGACCCATGTCATCTTCCTCCGGGGTGGTTATAAGAACGGAGGAGATGCTTCAAATGGTGTCTCCAGAAGTTCTAAGATATATGATAATGGACAGCAAACCTAAAAGCCATATAGATTTCGATCCGGGACTGGGTCTTCTCGACCTTGTCGATGAATACGATCAGGCCGAACAGGTGTATTTTGAAGAGGGTGATGAAGACAAAGCGCGCGCCTACGAGCTCTCCCAGGTTGAAGAGGTGCCAGAAAAAAGGCCGCAGAGGATCCCCTACAGGCATCTTGTAAATCTTATACAGATATATGATGACAGCGAGAAGATATGGAAGGTCGCTCAAGAGACCGGGCAGATCGAAGAGGATAAAGAGGAGGACTACGAAAGGTTCGAAGAACGAGCGGAGAACGTCGAGTTCTGGCTTGAAAATCACGCCCCCGATATGGTCAAGTTCTCCCTCAAGGAAGAACTTCCTTCCGTGGATCTGGATGAAGACGAAAAAACATTTCTGCGGTCCTACTCGGAAGGTCTAGATGAGTGTGAATGGAAAGGGGAACAACTGCATCAACTGGTCCATGAACAGGCGGAAAAAACAGGTATCGACAAAGGTAAAGCTTTCCGCTCGTTTTACAAGATCCTCTTGGGAGAAAAGAGGGGACCAAGGCTGGGAAGATTTTTGAGCCAGCTTGAAGAAGGATTCGTCAGAGAAAGGATAAGCGAAGCCGTTTCATCTTGAGCGGGAGTCGAACATGACAGATATCGAGAAGATGAGAGAAGATAGAGACGTCGAAGGTTTGATCGAGGCTATAAAAGAAAGAGATGAGAAAGAAGAGGCAGTAAAAGCGCTGAAAAAATTGGTAGAAGAGGATGTTGACGATATCCCCGTAGAACCTTTGGATGATCTGTTGAAGGATGACCTGTACGTGGCCTATTTCGGCATGATGGTCGTGGATAGGCTGGCCTCCGAAGGTAAGGACGTGTCTCAGTGTATAGATGGGTTGAACGAACTTGTGGAGGACACTGTAAAGCTGGTCAGAAAAAAGGCGGTAGACACTTTGAGTGTGTTGGCAGAAAGTGGTTTCTCCTCCTCCTCCTCCATTGAATATCTCGCCGAAAGGTTGAAGGAGGAAGAGGATAAGGATATCCGTCTTGACGCTATCTGGACATTATATCTACTGGCAAAAGAGGGCATCGGTAAAAAATCCTCGATAGAGACGGTGAATGAATTGTTGGACGATGAGGACGAGGAAGTGAGATCCTGCGCAGCTTTGACTTTGGCAGAGTTAGGCGAGCACGACATCTACGAGCGTTCGTCGATTGAGCCGCTGAATAGAGCTCTAAAGGACAGTTACGGAGAAGTCAGGAGCCACGCAACGTTCGCCCTCGGCATCCTCGCCTCTAACGAAATCTATGACTCTTCCTCTCTCGATTCCCTGATCGAACTGTTGGAGGAAAGAGGATCACAGGCACGGCCTCACGCATTATTTACTCTCGCGATCTTAGCGGAACAGGGGCTGGGAAGCGAATCAAGTATACCGATCTTACATGACTCACTAGAAGATCCAAAAAAGAAAGTGAGAAAGAATGCGGTCTTGGCTTTGAACGAACTGGCGATAACCGGCATTTTTAGGGAGAAGTCTATTGAAAAGCTGAAACCGCTTCTGAATGAGGAGGACGAGGAGATCAAAGAGGCGGCTTCACGGGCGATAATGGTCATTAAATCTAATTTGTCCGGTCAGGATTAAAAGAGATGAAGGAGGGAAACGATGGGTACTTATTCGAGCGCTGAACTATGACTGCAGATTTATTATTGCCTCTGCGGGTTCGCCGTCAGCTTCTTCCAAAGCTTTCTTCGCCTCTTCTTCCGAAACCCCGGCTCTTTCAGAGACCATCTCGATGTCCTCGTCGGGGATGAGGACCTGGCCTTCTAGGGCCTCCTCTCTGGGTTCGCCGACCACCTGGTACATCTGCTGACCTTTCATGTTCATCTCTACCACCTGGGGCCCGTCGAACACCAGTCTTTTCTCCGACGTCTCTATGATGACTTTTTCAGCGTCCAATTCGTCGCTATCCAGCCCCATCTTCTTCATCATGCGTTTCATCTGTCTTTGATTTCCTCCGGGCATCATGATTTTCGACCTGACTTGAACAGGAGGCAGAGATTATAAAATGGTTTCGGAGATGGTACGAACAAGCTCAAAAAAAGATATATTTGAGAAGTCCAATCCACTTTTAGGTATAAAACATGTTGATTAAGGGTCCCGCGTCCAGCGAGCTTTGTGAGAAGGTCGCGAAAAAGACCGATGTGGAAACCGTCGAAGTCGAAACCAAGGTGTTCCCGGACGGAGAAGTCTACGTTAAATTAAAGGGTGATGTAAAAGGCGAGGACTGCACATTGGTCCAGACCACTTATCCTAACAAACACCTGCTGGAGCTCTACATGATACAGGACGCATTGAAGGAGAACGGAGCTGGATCCATCGATATCGTGGTGCCGTACTATTCCTACGCAAGGCAGGACAAACTGTTCGAAAAGGGAGAAGCTGTAAGCGCTAGAGCTTTCGCGAAGAGGATAGAACTCGAGGGCGACAGCTTCTACAGCATCGATCTGCACTCTGAAAAGATCACCGACTTTTTTGAGATTGATGCAAAAAACCTTTCGGCGATGCCTATTCTCGCGCGGCACGCTGAGACGAAAGAACCGGACTTCTTGATATCTCCCGATGAAGGCGGTGTGGAGCGTGTAAAAAAAGCTGCACAAGAGATCGACCTAGATTGGGATTACCTGGAGAAAAAAAGGATAGACGCAAGTACGGTGAAGATCAAGCCTAAGAAGATAGATGCGAAAGGAAAATCCGTTGTGATTTTAGACGATATCATCGCAACGGGAGGCACTATGACCGAGGCCGCTAAACAATTGAAGAACGCTGGGGCTGAAGAGGTACATGCGGGCTGCACCCACGGCCTTTTTGCCGAAAACGCTCTTGAAAAGCTGGAGAACGTATGTGACTCCGTCTTCTGCACTGATACTATAGAACAGAAAAGCAGCGAAGTTTCTGTTGCACCTCTTAACGCCGACATAGTGAGATAATTTTTCAGCCCCTATACGGCAGGTCTAGGAAATCCGCCACCTGATTTATACCTCGCCCCTCTTCAGCGTTGGTCTCTATGAGAGTGCCGTGTGGATTCACTTCTCTATAATCCTCCTTTATCACTTCGAGGTCTACATCCATGGGATCAGCTAGATCGACCTTGTTCAATATGGTAAGATCCGAACGAGAGAAGATCAACGGATG
>JAZKSH010000020.1:0-23150 GCA_036626195.1 Thermoplasmatota archaeon
CGCCGATGTCTCAGAGATCGATCATCTAGAAGTCGGTAAAACCGCGGTCGAGAAGGGGCTGAATAACCTGAACCCAGAAAAGATAGAGCTTGGAAAGTACGACGTCGTGCTGGAACCTCTTGCCGTCAAAAGTATATTGATGTACCTAGATATGATGGGATTCAGTGCAAAAAAGGTCCAGGAAGAAAGAAGTTTCATGAACGGTAAATTTGGAGAGGAGATAATGGATGAAAGGGTCCATATCTACGACGACGTTTCAGACCGAGACATGGTTGGATTCCCCTTCGATTATGAAGGGGTACCAAAACAGCGGGTTGATATAATAAAGGACGGGGTCGCTAACGAAGTGGTTTACGATTCATATACCGCGGGTAGAGAAGAAGGTAAAGAGTCTACTGGACACGCTTTACCCATGCCCAATCCCATGAGTCCATTCGCCATGAACCTTTTGATGGATACTGGAGAAGTTTCAAAAGAAGAGATGATAGAGGAAACGGATAAAGGTATCCTTGTCACCAGGTTCAATTACTGCAGACCTGTTCATCCTATAAAAGGTATCCTGACAGGGCTAACGAGAGACGGAACATGGCTGATAGAGAACGGCGAGGTCAAAAAACCGGTCAAAAATCTCAGGTTCACACAGAACCTGATCGAGGCTTTCAACAATATCGAAGCAATAGGAAAAGAGAGAAAATTGTTCCCACTGGGTTATTACCCCGCCTATTTCGCTACACCAGCGGTAAAAATACCGGACTTCAGGTTCACTGGTACCACAGAATTTTAGTAAAGGGCTTCATTACCTAACAGTAGTCCACATGGCGACAAAACTCCCTGATGAAGTGAAAGTCAAGGCCGCGAAAGGGTTCTTCGGAAAAGCCTTAGGTTTGATGTTCAAAAGAAAAGTCGACTACGTCCTCCTGATGGAATTCAGAAATACCAGTAAGAACATAAACCTTCATTCCTTTTTCGTTTTTTTTAAATTTCACTGCATTTTCTTGGACGAGGATAAAAACATAGTGGATATCGAAAAAGATGTGCCTCCGTTCACTATGGGGATATCTACCGAAAAACGAGCAAAATACGTCCTCGAAATTCCTGAAGGCATTATAGATATCGACGAGTTCTCCATCGGCGGGAGGTTGATATTGCCGGATGACCGATGACGGGTGTCAGTTCGAAGGCTGCCGAGCAGTTTCTCAGAGCGGGAGTTCTCTGACTCCTTCCGTTATCAGCTCTATCAGACTTTTTATATCTCTCCAGTCTCCACATTCGACAGTCGAGTGGGAGTATCTGACGGGGACTCCTATGGCCACGGTCAAGCAGCCGCCCTCCTGAAGAGCCATGCCGTCTGTTGTCCCTCCGGTCACCCCGTACTGGTAAGGTATTTCCTTATTCTCTGCTACTTCCTTGAAATGATCGACCATATTTGGAGATGAGATAGCCCTAGTATCTACCATACGTATAACCGGCCCCTCGCCGAACATTATTGGCTTATAGAATTCTTCTACCCCCGGCATATCAGATGTCGAGTAGGTGTCTAGCGCGATCACATAATCGGGCTCCATGGTGTTAGCCACGACCTTAGCGCCTCTAAGGCCTATCTCTTCTTGGACACTCCATATGAAGGATGATGAGACGTTCTTTGGTTCGCCGTCAGAGACAAAATTTTTCATTACTTCAAAAAGTGCATAACATCCAACTCTATTGTCCAAACCTCTGCCCGAGATCACTTGATCCTTCAGTCTTCGCAGTTTCTTGTCGAACGTGATCGGATCCGGGACGTCTATTCCCATCTCTTTGACTTCTTCTGCCGAGTCCGCTCCGACATCAACATAGGTCTTTGTCCAAGGGGTGGCCTCGTCATCTTTGTCCTTGTCTGTGGTGAGGTGCGGCGGTTTATGACCGATCACACCGTTTATCGGACCCTCGTCAGTCTGGATCGTCACATGTCTTCCCGGAAGGAGGGGATCAAGAACTCCTCCGATCTTTTTTATCCTCAGATAACCGTTATCTTCGATATTGGAAACCACTAGGCCGATCTCGTCCATATGGGCGACGAGAGCCACCTCGGGTTTATCATCGGGGTTGCTCATCTCGTAGATCAAATTACCTATGTTATCTTCCCTTATATTATCTAGATCTTCGACCCTCGTCTGATCCGCGATCATTCCTCTGAGTTTATCCCTTATCGTATCTTCATACCCGGATACACCCGGAGTTTTCAAGATCTCGGTAAATATATCCAAGCCCTCAAGTTTTTTCATTTTCTCAATCTCCTATTTTTAATCATCTCACAGGGGGAGACCCCTTTGTTTCGAGTGGAAAGAGCTCCTTAAGCTACACGAAGGGAGGATTTGTGACTTCCGCTTCTCTTTTATCCTCTCGGATCTTTATCTCGACCGTAGTTTCTTCTTCCTGATAGCCAGGATCAACGTAGCCGAGCGCTATCCCCTTTTTCAGGGTAGGGGATCTAGTCCCACTGGTCACTTCACCTACCTTCTCCTCGCCGTCAAAGATTTCATAACCGTGTCTAGGTATCCCTTTCTCCTGCATTAGGAAGCCCTTCAACATCTGGTGATCTTCTTCTTTTATCTCTTCCAACTTTTCTTTTCCTAAGAATTCATGATCCCATTCAACGGCTTGTTCCTCCCAACCGGTCTCTATCGTGGTCCTCGATTCGTCGAAGTCCTGACCTGCCAACAAGAAACCGAACTCTATCCTCAGCGTATCTCTAGCTCCAAGGCCACATCTTGTAGGTCCTTCTTCTAAAGACATCAGCTGCTCCCATAATTCAATCCCCGCTTCATTCGGCAGCGCAACTTCAAAACCGTCTTCACCAGTATATCCACTTCGTTGGACGATCGGTTTATCGGACATGGGCCAATCATCGTCAAATTTCTCCATTATCTCGTCGTTTATCGGGATCTGTTTTGAATAGAAGAACTCGATATCGGAAAGATCTTCATCAGTCAACTCCTGGAGTGTCTTTTCTGCATCTGGCCCCTGGATAGCCAGCATCACTGTTTCATCGGTCAGATCAGTGATATAATCTCCTCCTTCTCTCTCTTTGAACCAATCGTATATCTTTTCATTGTTCCCCGCATTTGGCACGATGTAACAGGAATCTTCTGAAAGCTTTGTGACTATAGTATCGTCTATGATACCTCCGTCTTCGTTCAACATGTGAGCATATTTCAGTTGATCGACTTCCGATTCGACTATATCCATCGTGCAGTGTTCGCTGATAAACTCGATGGCTCCGTCCCCTTCCAACAATATCTCGCCCATATGAGAAATGTCAAATACTCCGACTCTTTCCCTAACTGCTCGGTGTTCTTTGTTGATACTAGTGAATTTGAGAGGCATCTCTATGCCTCCAAACTTGGTCATCCTAGCCCCTGCCTCTACATGCTTGGAATTGAGAACTGTTTCTTTCATATTACCGATAACGAGTAATTCTTTAAAAGTTTTATCTTTTTTTTGTTTTTAATCGAGTGTAAGCAAAGGAGGAAATAAACCAAAACTTTTACTTAATCGGATGGTATTCGGTAAATCAGGGAAAGAAATGAAAGAATACGATATAGTTTCGATCGGAACCGGTTCTGCCATGAGCATCGTTTCTCAGGCCCTTAACGACGATCCAAATTTAGGTATAGCGGTGATAGAGAATGAAGCACCGGGTGGAATATGTCTAACAAGGGGATGTATCCCGTCAAAGATGCTTCTTTATCCCGCCGAGATAATCAACCATATTGTAGAGTCGAATAAATTTGGAATAGAGACCGAGATAGAATCGATAGATTTCAAATACATCATGGGGAGGATGAGGGAACACATCCGACCGGAAAGTGAAAGTATAGGAAAGAATCTCAAAAACAGTGATGACCTTGATTTTTACCCGAAAACGGCAAAATTCATCGATGATTATGTATTGGATATGGGTGGTCAGCGTATAAGGGGCAAGAAAATAATATTGGGTATCGGTTCTAGGGTATCGAAGCCACCTATAGAAAATTTGGAAAAAGTAGGATACCTGACAAGTGAAACTTTGTTAAATCTTGAAAGACTCCCTGATAGTGTCACGGTTATCGGAGGGGGATATATAGCTGCAGAATACGGGTATTTTCTGTCAATGATGGGAAGTGACGTGACGATAGTCGGCAGGAACCCGCAGTTCGTTCCTTCAGAGGAAAAGGACGTCTCCGAGTTGTTGAAGAAAAAACTTTCTAGCTATATGGATATACTTACGGGTCACGAAGTTAAAAAAGTGGGAAAAAAGTCTGGAAAGAAAATGGTGATGGCAGAACATGATGGAGAGAAAAGGATAGTAAAAAGTGAAGAAATCCTTTTAGCCGCGGGTAGAAAATCCAATGCGGACCTACTTGAACCCGAAAAGAGTGGAATCGAAACGGATGAAAGAGGATGGATAAAGGTAGATGAAACATTGGAGACTTCTAAATCAAACATATGGGCACTGGGTGACGCTACGGGGAAACACATGTTCAAGCATGTTGCGAACTATGAGGCTCAGGTAGTTTATGAAAACGCCTTAGGAAGTGGGGTAAGAAGGGTCGATTACCATGCGGTCCCCCATGCCATATTCACTTATCCTCAAGTCGCCTCGGTAGGCTTAAAAGAAAAAGAGGCAAAAAAGGAACATGAGATATTGATAGGGTATTATCCTTTTGATCAAACCGCTAAAGGATCAGCCATGGACATCGAGGATTATTTTGTCAAGGTGATAGTTGAACAGGAAACTTATAGGATTTTGGGAGCTCACATAGTGGGCCCTCAAGCTTCGGTCCTGATTCAAGAGATAGTCAACCTAATGTATACCGACGATCGATCGGCTATCCCCATCTTCACGGGCATGCATATCCATCCTTCTTTGAGCGAGGTAGTAGAGAGGGCTTTTTCGAATCTGCACAGCCATGATCATCATTCTCACTCACACTAGTGAACAAATTAAATTGAGTCCTCGACAAAGAAAAAATTTAAGTAGACTTCTCTAAATTCCGATGATATATGTCTCTTAAAACAGCTATACGAAAACATGAGTTTCTAATATCAGCAATCGGTGTGATAATAGGCGTGTACCTGTTGCTGATAGGCCTTTTCGGTACGGTATTGAGCGATTACTCTCCGATGTTCTTTGAGTTCTTGATCGAAAGGATAGGTAACTGGAAATGGTGGGCTCTTGTCGGCGGTATATTATTGGTCCTTATCTTTGGTTTAGTGATCATCTTTAGATACAAAAATTTAAAGGAATTCAAGGACCTTTATGAAACGGAAAGCAAGAGCAAGTTCCGGAAGAATATCGCGCGAATAGAGGAACTAGCTTTAAAACTAGGACCCCACTACGAAGAGAAGGTCATCGAGAAAGAAGAGGAGTTCAATATCGATAGGTAGTCTGGTGACGGATTTTTGGTCCATATCAGTAGTTGATATAGGCGTATCGCCCTCGAATTTTCTCTTCGTACCGTTCCACTCGAAACAAAGGGGCCCGCCTTAATGTGACTATCAAACTGCGGTTGTGGTCTAGACTGGTTAGGACCCAAGCTTCCCAAGCTTGTGGCCCGGGTTCAAATCCCGGCAACCGCATATTATTCCTCAAGCATCGCTTCAGCTTCTTCGAAATCAGGTT
Organism: Thermoplasmatota archaeon; assembly: GCA_036626195.1. Classification (GTDB taxonomy): domain Archaea; phylum Thermoplasmatota; class Thermoplasmata; order Halarchaeoplasmatales; family Halarchaeoplasmataceae; genus Natronoplasma. The sequence goes on from JAZKSH010000020.1 coordinate 5,645, forward strand.
CCAATTCCAGCGCTCGTTTAACAGCATCTCTCCAATCTTCTTTATCCATCCTCTTCAAAGCGATACCTTTATTGTACCAAGCAACCGGGTTAGAATCGTCAATATTTAACGCTTTATTGAAAGTATTAAGAGCATCTTCAACAAGGTTCTTTTCCAGCTGACAGAACCCTAAATTGTTGAGTATCTTTAAATTATCGGGATCTAACCCTGATGCATCTTCAAAATGCTCTAAAGCCTCCTCGAACATCTCAAGCTGGTGAGCGCTGCATCCGATATTGTTCTTATAGACGGGATCATCTTCAATTTTTATCGAAAGCTCCAAAAATTCATGACTTCTCTCATATTCCCTCTTTTCGTAGCAGAGGGCCCCCAACAGGTTTAAAATTTCTGGATATACATCCTTATTTTCGACTCTTTCGAGGATTTTCACCCCTTCCTTTTCACCTTCTTTTTCGACTTCACACTTAGCCTTTCCCATGATGAATTCGATTAAAGGTTGGGTTTCTAGTTCTTCAGCTTTTTCATAGTGTTCCACCGCCTGTCTGATTCGTCCGGCTTTTCGGAGGGTTACTCCACTCCTTTCCCAGAATGTCAATAGCTTTTCGACAAAGCTATCTGTAGCGGAGATTTCGATGATATCGCTGGCCTTACCATAGTCTTTCGTATTGAAATATAATTCTTCAAGGTTTACCTCCGCAATAAGGGAAGGTAGTGCATCTTTGAACATATTCTCTGCAGAATCTATATCACCCTGATTATAGAAAGAGACGCCTATGACGTTCATAGCCATCTTATCATCAGCCTTGGGCGTCACTTCTATCGCCCTTTCGTTCTCGTCCATCCTCCACAACAGCAGGCCCTCCTTCACCTTCCTACTGCGTCCGTACACGGTTTTATCTTCCTTCTCGGTTGCGATTTTTTCTTTTTGGATTATCCCGTGCTCTTTTTTGAGTTGTTGAAGTTCCTCTTCTTTCCTCTCAAGTTTTTCCTTCAACTCTTCTATCTTCTCTTCCTTTTCATCCAATTTTTCGGCTAGCTCCTCTTCCTTTGCAACTCTTTCCTTTACTGCTTCTAGTTCCTCTTTCAAAGCGTTTTTTTCCTCTTTCAGCTCATCTATTTTCTCTTCCTTTTCATCCAATCTGCTTTTCAGATTTTCCCTTTTTCCGACCAATTGATTTATACTCTCCTCTTTTTCCTTTATCTCTTCCTCTATATCCTCCCTCTCCGCCGCGTCCTCCTTCATATCACTGACTTTTCTTTCAAGTTCGGATTTTTTATCTTCCAATTTTCCGATTTTTTCGTCCTTTTCATCCAAGCTTTCTTTCAAATCCTCTTCTCGTTCCGCCAGTTCTTCCACTTCCTTGCTTTTTTCCGTAATCCTATCTTCGATCTCCTCTTCCTTCCTCTCAAGTTTTTCCTTCAACTCTTCTATCGTTTCATCCCTTTCCTCCAATTTTTCGGTTAGTTCTTCTTCCTTCGCAACGCTTCCCTTTACTGCTTCTAGTTCCTCTTTCAAAGCGTTTTTTTCCTCTTTCAGCTCATCTATTTTCTCTTCCTTTTCATCCAATCTGCTTTTCAGATTTTCCCTTTTTCCGACCAATTGATTTATACTCTCCTCTTTTTCCTTTATCTCTTCCTCTATATCCTCCCTCTCCGCCGCGTCCTCCTTCATATCACTGACTTTTCTTTCAAGTTCGGATTTTTTATCTTCCAATTTTCCGATTTTTTCGTCCTTTTCATCCAAGCTTTCTTTCAAATCCTCTTCTCGTTCCGCCAGTTCTTCCACTTCCTTGCTTTTTTCCGTAATCCTATCTTCGATTTCCTCTTCTTTTTCCGCCATCTTTTTTTGGGTTTCTTCTAATTCATCGGACAGTTGACCGATCTCTTTTTCTTTTTTCTCCAGCCTTCTTTCTAAGTTCTCTTTTTCTTCCTTCAGCTCCTCGATCAGTTCTCTCTGATCGTCTATCTCAATTTCAAATCTGCCATCACCCTTGGATTTGATACTCAACATATCCTCTTCGATCTCGCTTCCAGCTGATTCGATCTTATCTTCTATATCCTTTGAAGTGATACTCTCCTTTCCTTCCTCCGCTATAGTCGTTTCTTCTTCATCCTTTCCGAGTCTTTCCTGAAGCACGAACTGCAGTTCCTGCCCCCTCTCGTGGTCGGGATCGAGCTGTAAGCACCTTTGGGCACTCTCCCATGCCTTTTCATGTTCTTCTGTCTGCTCTAGATAAGCTCCCTTTATATAGTGATATTCGGCTGTTTTTGGGTCGAGTTCTACCAACCTTTCTGCCACATCTAGGGCTTGTTGAATCTTCCCGAGTTTTTCGAAGATCAACGCCTTGTTCAAAAGTGCTTCTTCGAATTCTGGTGAAGTACTTAATGCACTGTTGACTGAATCGAGAGCTTCCTTGTATTCCTCTTCTCTCAGATGACACAGAGCTTTGCTGTTCCAAGCCTCTTCGTCTTTAGGCTCGATCTCGAGTATCCTTTCGAAGCAGAGCCTAGCCTCATAATACATCTCCTTGTCAAACAGGGCTTCACCCTTCCCTCTCCATGCTTTTATATAATCCTCGTCATAATCCAAAGCTTTATCGTAGGTTTCTATAGCTTTTTCTTTTTCACCTGTCTTATAATAGATGTCAGCCAGCCGGGTCCAGGCTTCTGGATTTTCAGGATATAAATCTAATGAATCTTTAAAAGCTTCTTTTGCTTCCTCTAGGCTGTTCTTTTCAAAGAATATCTTTCCTTTCTTGAAGAAAGCAATAGCGGGTTCGCTCTCTTCAGAAATCGCTCGATCGTAATATTCTAACGCTTCGTCGTAGTTTCCTTCAGAAAGATACTGGTCGCCTTCTCTGATGAATCTGCTCTTCTTTCGTCCTTCTTCCTCTCGAGTTTCGACCCGGGATAGAAGATCGAAGCTTTTGAGCAGCTCATAAAATCTGTCACCACCTGCGATCTCGATCTCCTTGTATTCTTTCTCTAAGTCAGAGTCGATCTGGTTCGTTGTCAACAGGAGCCCACTAGACTTGGGCGTGATCATCTTTTTCAAACTCTTTATCTGCACTGAAATCTCTTCACCGGATCTTGTACATTTCACGACGTAATTCTCTCTTTCCCCTTTTTCACCTCTTTTTATTGTACCTTCGGCGAGGATATCGCCGCCCATGGATTTGATGTCTGAAAGATCGAACCCCATGCTTTCCAGCAGCTCGATACAGACACTCTCGAACTTCTTACGGCTCATCCTCTCAAGGTTTTTTAGACACTCTTGTTTATCGATCAACGTGCCACCTAACGTTAATGATTATAATTTGAGAAGTATTAATATATTATGTTCGTCCGGAACTTTTTCTATCCCTTTAATTCTGTTTTTCAAATCGCAAGATAACCTCATCCCAACCCACTAAATTTTCCTGCGATCCCACGTGTTCTAATGCGAAGGAGGCTCTAGCAGCTCCGATCCTGCAGCAGTCTTCTAGAGGATAGTCACGATATAGAGCGGCGTAAAACCCCGCTCTAAAGGCGTCTCCAGCACCGGTAGCTTCCACTACTTCGTCCGGCTCGTATGGAGGTATATCTATCCTCTCCCTCGGAAGAAACGCGGTACTTCCACTCGACCCTTTCGTTACTAAAACAAGATCCAATCCAAAGTTCTCAAGCATGCCTTCTATCGAGCTTTCGTCCGTATAGCTCAAAGCCCCCTGTTTCTCTTTCTCGTTACAAAAGAAGAGATCGCTCCGCTCAAGAAACGAGGTGAAAGTATCAGCGTCGTAAACGTACTCTAGCTCCTGAGCGGGGTCGAAGGCTATCGTCTTTTCATCAAGGTCGACACTCTCATAGACTTTCTCATAGTGTTCAGGTCTTCCCGTTCCAATATGGAGGATTTCACATTCCTCTACTGTTCTTTCCGCTATGTCGAATTTTCCCATCTCCTTCATAGCCCCTTGATCGATCAGGGTGAACTCTTTTCCTTGCCGGTCCGTCACTATCCAGCATCTTGGGGTATCGTGCCCTTCTTTCTCCCTCAGGTCGTAGGTGCGGACACCGGAACTTTTCAATGCGTCGAGATAATCTTTTGGAAAGTCTTCCCCCACGAAGGAGCAGAGCGATACTTCAGCCCCCATCTCGGCACAGATCCTGGAGATGTTAGCAGCGGTGCCCCCCCATCTCACCACTCTTTCATCTATAGCTACGGAAGAATCTATCTTTGGTCTCGAAGGCACCCGTAAAATTATGTCTAACGCTGTGTGTCCGAAAACGCCTAGATATGGTTCCATGTTATTCAAAAAACAATAGAAAAGTAAAAAGGTTTTGACCGGTTTTTTAGAACCTTTATTCTAGTTCTATCTCGTCTACGGTTACTTCTTCGACATCAGGAGCCTCTTCGGGTTCTTCTAGATCTTCCTCTTCTTCTTCCTCGACTTCTACGTCTCTATCTACGACCTCCCCAAAGGCGAGAGTCCGGAGAACTCTTGTGATCTCTATCTCTACTTCATCCCCTACGTCAGTGTCGGGAACAAAAACCACAAAGTTCTCTACTTTCGCGACTCCATCTCCTTCCTTCCCAATATCTTCTATCTTAACCTTGTACGTTTCCCCTTCTTCAACAGGGGGAGAAACTCCTACTCCTTCGCTCATTTACTTACACCTCATTTATCTTTTATTTGTCACACACCAAATTAACTGTGTGTGTATGGTGGAAGGAAAACGGGGTTATTTATCTTTTATCCTTAAAGTTGATTTTGAAGGCTTGCGACACATTCCTCAACACTCCCCACGGTCTCTACACCCCTCTCAAGGAGTTTCTTGTACAATTTTTTTCCTCTACCGTTTTCCGTATAATCCCGTTCTTCTATTTCATCCGCTGCTATAAGTATGAGCTTCTGGTCTTCGTTGATGTTTTTTTCTACAGCCTCTAGATTCCCTACATTCCCTTCCCCTACGGGAAAATCAGTTACCACAACGGTGTCGGCCTTCTTGATGAGTTCTACATTCTTCCGATATGCCTCTTCGGAGATCGAAGAAAAAGGCGCTTCTGTCACGCACTTGATGTCTAAAAACTTGGCTTTGTCGAGGTCGGAGTCCATCACGTTCAGCACTCCCGCCGTCACTTCGTAACCCTCCTTTACCAACTCTCTGAAGAGGTTTTTCGAAGAATCTCCGCCGCAGACCACGTGTACTCTTTTACCGCCTCTTTTTGCGCTGATCTTGTCATCTACTGGAGAAACATAAAGGCTTCCATCCTTTGGATGGCGGTGGACTTCGGCTTCTATGCCGTAAACGGCCCGAAGATTCGGTTTTGTCAGTACCTTCTCAGGCCTGCCGAATGCGTGTTTCTTACCGTCGTCTAGAAGCAGTATCTTATCGCAATAGCGAGCCGCGAGGTTGAGATTATGGTGGACCGAAAGAACGCTCAAATTTTCCTTCTCATTCTTTTCTCTCATGGTGTCCATAACTTCTTTCTTGTGTCCTATATCGAGGTGCGAGGTGGCTTCGTCCATCAACAGCAACTCGGGTTCCTGTGTGAGTGCTCTCGCAACTATGACTCTCTGCATCTCCCCACCGGAGAGTTCGTTGATCTTCCTGTCCCTGAACCTGTAAGTTTTGGTGATCGTTTTGCGATCTTTTGGTCCTCCTTACCGTAGTTTTCGAACCTTCCAAGGTAGGGACTCCTCCCCATCAATACTACCTCTTCCACGCTGTATGGGAAGCTGATATAGGTGTCTTGAGGTACCACAGCGACAATTTTAGCGATCTGTTTTCTAGAGAGGTCCATGATATCTCTACCTTTCAGCCTGACGGTGCCCTCCCACGGTTCTAAGACTTTGGTGATGGACCTAACCAGGGTGCTTTTCCCTGAGCCATTGGGACCAACGACTCCTATAAATTCATCTTTATCCATACCGATGCTTAGATTTTTCAATACCGTCTTTTCATCTAGGTAACCGGTTTTGAGATCATCGAGCTGAAGGATCACCATCCAGTTTCACCCCTGTTCCTGATCAAAAGGTATAGGAAAAAGGGAGCTCCGAAGAGACCTGTTATGACCCCGACCCAGATTTCTCCGCTCATCCTCGACGCCGCATCGCAGGTCATCAAGAATGTTCCACCTAAAAGGGAAGCGATCGGGATCAACTTTCTGTGGTCCGGTCCGACGAGAAGCCTAGCCGCGTGCGGAATTATTAACCCGACAAACCCGATGACGCCTGTAAAGGAGATCACGACAGCGGCTAGAAGACTGGACGTTATCAACTGGATAATCTTCGTTTTTTCCACCTCGATACCGAGCTGCTTTGCGGAGGTCTCGCCTGTCTGTATCACATTGAGATCGCGGGAATAGGCGTAAACTGCGGCTGAGCCTAAAAACATCACGGGTAAACTTATCAATATCTCATTCCAGACCGTTCCGCTCAGAGAGCCCCATGTCCATGCTACTATACTCATCCTCTCCGCCGGATCGCTGTAGAAGAGTATCAAACTTGTCAGCGCAGTCATAAAAAAATTCATGGCTAGACCGGCCAGCAGGAGCGTGGATATATCGGTCCGACCTTGCACCCTCCCCAGGAAAAAAACTGTAACCATCGTGGTCATAGCGAATATAAAAGCTATCAGAGGCAGCAGGTACCAGGAAAAATCGAAGAAGATGCCCACCGCCGCTCCGAAAGCGCCTCCTGCGGAAACGCCTAGGATGAACGGAGAGGCCATGGGGTTTTTGAACACTCCCTGCATCGATGAGCCAGACACGGATAAAGAGATACCGCCGATCAAACCCAGTAAGATCCTAGGTAAACGGATCTTCAGGATTATTGTCGATTGAGGGCCGAGATGTTTTGGAAAAATCTCTCCTATCAAGGGAATCCTAGAGAGCAAGATCTCGACTATATTTTTGAAGGGTATACTCACTGACCCCAACGATAGCGATATCACTACCGTGATAAATGTCAGGCCGATGAACGCCACTAATGACTTCTTGAAATGCCTTTTTAAAGGATGAGACATATATCCTCCTTATGAGTCCTATTTCAGCTCCTATACTTTAACGCCCTTCTCAGTAGATGAGATCGACCAATTTTCTAACAGGCCCGTTTTGGCAGAAAACGTTCCAGCAGCTTCACTTCCTTCCAAGAGATCGACCAAGCTCTCCTGAGCATCTACGACCCTAGGTCCTGGTCTGGACATAACGTCTCCGTTGACAAAATAGACTTGATCCTTTTTCACGGCGGTGATATTCTGCCAGGAATCCTTTTCGGTGTATTCTTTCACGTCCCCTTCCAGATAGCTAGGAGCGATTATCACTTCAGGGTCTCTAGAAATTATCTCTTCCTCGGAGATGGTAGACCAGCCTTCTTTGTCGGAAGCTATGTTGTCGGCTCCGGCATTGGTCAAAAGAGTATCTTGGAAAGCTCCTTCTCCCGGAGTATTTATGCCCTGATATATCCCGGAAATGTAGAGGGTATCGATTCTTTCCTCCTCCGGTAGATCACTAGTATCCTCTGTGACGGTGTTCATCTCATTCCTTAAGTCCTCCGCCTTGTCTTCGCCTCTTTCCTTAACGCCACACATCTCCCCTAACATTTTCAGGTCAGAGTAAACGTCTTCGAGCGTATTCCCGCCGGTGACGAAGCTTTTTATTCCGTAATCATCGAGATCACCTCTCATGTCGCTGACCGCCTTTGTAATGATCACTACGTCTGGTTCGAGGTCTGTAATCTTCTCGTAGTCGACTTCCATAGAATCTCCCACTTTCGGTAGTTCTGTAGCCTCTTCAGGATAATTACTATAATCGTCCACACCGACCACTCTATCGCCGACCTCGAGATGAAAGAGCAGTTCTGTGTTAGACGGCATGAAAGAAATGATCCGCTCGGGAGGTTCTTCGAACTCGATCTCTTCGCCAGTAGCATCCTCTACGACGTAACTTTCCTCACCTTGGTCGCTGTCCATATCTATCGTACCGGTCAAAGGACCGATTACAGCACCGAGCACCAAGATCAATACAACCGCCAATCCTATCCCGATGAATATACCTTTACTTTCCATATTTCCGCTCTCCAATTAACTTTAGAAAACTAAATAAAACTTTACTATTTATAATTTACCCGGACTAAAGTCTCTCCTAGAACAAGGAAAAGGTAAATATAGGTAAATAACAACAATATTCGTACAGTGAGCACCGCGGGGCAGATACGCATGGCTGATGTAGAGGAGATCGAATTGGACGACGTGGTAGATATGAGAAAAAATCCTTCCACAATGGCCGAGGATCTCTCCGAAAAAGAGAGGATCCAGCTGCTGCGCAACGAAGGGAGCGAGGTGCAGAAGAAAGGACTGGAATCCATCTTCGGCGGCAACAAATGGAAACCTCAAAAGGAACGTGAGAGGATGTGGGCGGAGAAGCTGGACGAGGGAAGAAAACCGGTTAGAGAGCTGATCAGATCTCATCTCAGGGAAAAGGGTATGGAAGTTCCATCGCCGTTCAAACAAGGATCTAATAGAGTAGATAAAGGAAAGGGGAAAGAAGACAAAGAAGAAAAAGAGGTTGAAAAACAGTCCGAAGATGAACGAGAGGGAAGATCGGATATAGAGCCGGACGAAAAAGGCAGGACTACGCTCGAACAATTCAGTTGATTTATTAAAAGACGCAACTTCTGAAGAAAATTTTTCTGTTTTCCCCGGAAATTTTAAAGTAATTCCAAGTAAGTATAAATTTTTGAAAAATTCCTACAACAACAGAATTAGCAACTAAGATCGAAAGAGCGTAGTGGATTTACTTCAGCTAAACTATAAGGATTGTATATAGAAAGCTAGCGGAAATTTAATTATAGCGGAAGACATAACATTCTGTTAATGGAACTCGTTCCATTCGCTCTATACATCCTCGACCATAGGTCTACGGATGTCATCCACATCACGAGGACCACATCCGAGTGAAAAGAGGATGATAATCCTAAACAACTAGTCAAAGACTTAGAAAAATATAACAAAAGTTACGTCATAGACTATAATATGGATGAATATACCAGAGGCGGTGTTAATATACATGATCAGTGATAGAAGAAGATTGTTCGTGCTCCTTTTTGCGTTCCTACTGATATCAACCAGCTTTATGATCGCCTTTAGTGAACAATCGACTGCTCAGAACGATCTCTCGTGGGAAGATCCTGAGAAACTGAGAGAAGGTTTTCTTTTTAGTGGAGACAGCGACGGTGACGATCTGATAGTGTACGGAGGGAACGTTTCTTACAGTAAGAACGACGGTGAAGACTGGAAACATTGTTCTGTTGAAGGGCACTTCGACGTGGACGACGGGATCATATACGGGGTGAAGAGGAACGGGAGCGATTATACCGGCAAGACCTTACAGTTCTTCAAGAGCGAAGACGATGCGGAGAGCTGGTCGGATCCTGTAGATGTCTTCACACTAGAGGGCAGAAGCGACGGTGCCTACGGCATCGAAAAGATAGGTTCTCACCTCTACGTTTATTCCTACGATAAATACGAAGCGAACTGGTCGATAAAGGTCTCTAAAAGCGACGACGGCGGCGAGACCTGGAGCGGTCCTTTCGTGATGGCATCAAGTCTCAGCTTAAATGATCCGATGATCGGTAGAGAGATTGTTCAACTTGACGGAAGATTGTATTTCAGTTACTACACGAGAACGGAAGAAGAAGATACAAAGATAGTGCTCATCAGCAGTGAGGATGAGGGCGAGACCTGGGATGATAAAGTCAAGATCTCAGACGGTGGAAGAAGACCTCGACTGAAAAAAGAAGAGGGTCGTATCTCCCTTACCTATCTCAAGGACGAAAGCCTATATTTTACGAAGAGTACCGACGGGGAAAATTGGGAAGATCCAAAGAAAATAGCCGAGTGTCAAGATCTCATCCCCTTTCATTCGATAGCAGTAAAGTCGGACCTCGTTTTCGTGAGTTACTTGAATCCTACCTCCGACGGATCCGATTATAATGTCTGTATAAATTACAGTAAAGATGGTGGAGATACTTGGCAGAGGATAGAAAACGTTACGGGGATGGATGGAGATACAACGATGCCCATATTACTGACGAGCGATGAAAAACTCCATCTTTTCTGGACCTCATGGACTTCATCTGGGCGGGAATATTATCACCGGCCCGCATCGATAAGTGGGATGGTGGACGATGACGATACGAGCGACGGTTCCGACGATCCTGGCGATCCTGATAATTCTACCGATTCCCAGAGTTCCGATGATTCTAGTGGTTTTATACCCTCTTACTCCGCACCGATCCTGTTGATAGCTCTATTGATCGCGGCTTTGGTCTACCTCAAAAAAGAAGGCCGAAACGGAGCCAAATAAAACCCCTTTGACCCTTTCCATAGTATTTTTTCCTTCATCCTCATTTAAGCGATCTCGACTTTGAAATGGATCTAATTCTAAATAATGAGAATATGGGAAGATAGTCGGAAATCAAGTCACGATCTTCAGATAAAATCGGGATGAGAAGACCAAGAGTTCTTACCTCGAAGACTCAGATCTATTTTTTATTTGAGTTCCAGATGTCATATAATTCTTGCATCCCTCTTTCAGTAAGACCTAACCCTTCCAACACCTCTGGTGAATCTAGATATCCGCACCCCCCTGCGTATCCGTTAACTCGGGCGACTGCGGTAGAATTGATGAAATCGTCTAGGTCGGGATAGACCTCTTTATAACCCTTCTCAAGAGTTTCGTGTCGTTCAAGACGGTAACTTTGGTCATACTCTCCGGCCAGATAAACTCTCCAAAGGGATGTAATTCTCTGTGCTGGCCGGTTTCGGAGATCATTTCGTAGAGTTCATTATAAGAAATCTTTTCGGTGTCATAATCTATCTGTATCGCTTCCATTTTGGTCTCTGAATCGTCGCGAGTTGAATTTTTGACTTCTTGGTACCCCACTCTCGTCCGGATCACTCCATCTGCAACCCCAACTCGAGCATCCGGACCCCAGAAACACCATACGCCGAATGTTGCAGTTCTAAAATCATCTGGCGGTTCTCTGTCTTTCTCGGGTATTTCACCTGTTACGAAATCTTCTGTAATTTCCGTGTCTTTCGTATCTGATCTTCTGTAAAGTCCGAAAACCGAAAGAATCAATACTACGGTGATGAGGACTGTCAATAGTATGCGTCTGTATTTCAAGTTTTTCTTCACCAAAATATAATACCGTTATAAGTCTGTTTTATACTTTTGGTTTGAATAGGGAAAATTATTGCAAATCTTTCCCTTTGGCCTATCCACTGAGAGTCACCCATAAGATGGAGGACAATGCTTATAAAATTTAGTCTTCGTCTCCCGGGAAACTTTTTGTCGGGTTCAATGAACTGTTCTTTAAACATATCAACTTCATTTTGAACCTTTACGTTCAGGATAGAGAGCCTAGGAAGCTTTAAAGTAAAAGACAGAGAGGATTGACTCACACATTCCTTTCAAAACAAAAATATAAATAAGATATATTCGATTGAAGAGTACACCAGGGGTATATGTGCATATGCGAGATTACGTGATCGGGTTAATAGTGATAATAATTCTCACTTCGACTGCTATACCTGTATTTTCGAGTAGCGGTGAAGATGATGATGGTTTATCCTCTCAAGCGCCTTATGAGGAATTCTACGAACCCGACGATAAAACTAAACACTCGGCCGGTGAAGACAATTTCCTCTCCTTTAATTACACGTATATGATGGACTACGATGTCGTTCCTGAAGATCTGGTCATACTTCTAGACGGTAACTGTGAGTATTATAATTATTATGGTTTAAGAATAAACAGACCGGACGGCGAGAAGATCACATTAGTAGACATGGAAGTAGATGAATATGATCATATAAACGAGACTTCCTCTATCAGCAGGTCAACACATTCCCGCGAGAATATCTATAAAGACATGCGCTCGATTTTGAGAAGGCAAGAGGAGAACTGGACCGATCCCGGCATGGAAGATATGGCGGATCCAACTGAAGTCGTCTTCGGAAAAATAAAGGAAGATTTGTTGGTAGACCCTGATCCTTTAAAAGGAGAGTACGAGATCACAGTCGATATACTCGGGCAAGACATGGAGATGAGATTCGGTGAAGAAGAGACAAAGTTAGCTTTCCTGGGCAACCGATCTGTTTCGGGCCCTAGAAATTTAGAAGCTGAGTATAAAGACGATGAAGTAAAATTAGAATGGGATGAACCCGAGGAAAAGGGGGACGGGATAAAACAGTACAACATCTACAGAGCTACGTCTCTTTATGGATATGAGTACATCGAAAACGTCAACGAGAATAAGAGCGAATATGTAGACGATCTCGAAGGAAAGGCCGCCGATCAAGAGATCAAAAAAGGTGATATCCTATACTATAGAGTGGTCGCAATAGAAAATGACGATTACTATTACGTGATAAATAGTCCGCACAAAAGAGGCCTAGGTTCTTATTACAGGCAAGAATCCATGTCATTAGAAGAGATAGTTCACTTATCACAGGAAAAGACGGAAAAGAGTGACATGTCTTACAAATGGGTGATGAATTATTCTAAAATATCAGAAGAAGATTTTGAAGATAGGGTAAATATGGATTCTGTTGAGATCAACAAGATGGACGGGGGTGATGTCTTCTTTTATGACATTAATAAATTGGAGGAAGATAACGGAAAGATATTATATGAATACGAAGGGGGATTCTTTTCTAAAGGTGACGTCGATATGGCTTTAGAGGACGGTGATGTATCCGCCGGATTGAACATAAGCATGGATAACAGCTGGTGCGACTTTTCAGGTAAGATATGGGCGGAAGAAACGTCAGGGCCGGGATATGAAGGACTCAAGATTCTTAATCAGTCGATACATTCAGAAGGACGAGTTAGAGCGAGTCTGAACCATACCTTTGATTTTCCCTACAAAGAAAACGAAACTCACTGGGAGGTCTTTAAAGACATAGATATCGAATGGACGATCGACCTTCAACTTGATTATGAAGGGAACATTAGTTGGATCATCTCAAAAGAGAACGCAACATTTATAAGAAATCCAGAGCCAGGTTTCAATTATTCTGGCAGTATAGAGGCCGAGGGAACACTACACCAGGAGAGCAACCATTACGGTGATGAAAAGAAAATGGAGGGCGAGGTCTCGAAGGAGATATATGGGGAGAATGGTTATATTAGTGGTTTATCCGCTCAAGGGACCCGGGGAGCATTTAGTCCCCTAGTCGGTGCAAGTAATATAGGATATTATTCTGCCCTATATGAAACCCTAAACACCTCCATGGGGAGTTTAGATCATCGCTTACATATTAATCCGTCGAGGATTGCTTTTTCAACCAATTGTCAAAGGGATGAATTTTCCAGGGAGAAGCTTTACAGATATCAATACATGGAGCCTATGGCTCTACCCGGCTTGGGTTCTTTTCTGGGAACAGGCCTAAAAAGAGCGAATCTGACCGATAGTCAAAGCTTGGAGGCCTCGGTAGAACAGGAAGTTCGCTCAAGGATGGCTGAGATGGAAGAAGAGCCCGAAGAAGGCTGGGAGAATTGGAGGGAGAATGTTACGGAAGAAATACTAGGGAGAATTGTCCTTGAAACTCCTTGGGGAATACAGCAAGATAATGGAATCTACGGATGGAATCAATGGTATGGTGCTCTTGTCATCGAGCCCTTGGGTTATTTCGCCTCAGAGCCTTTGACTGAAGATGAGATCGACACCTATAACGAGGATAGAGAGAAATTCTTCGAAGATCAGATGAAGGAGGAGAAGCCAAAAGAAGATGATACGGGACTCATCTTGGTATCTATCATAATAGTATTGCTAGTTATTATATTATTGATAGGGAAAAGAAGGTGAAAAAAGTACAGCCTCGGGGCAGCGGCCCTGCTCTTATGAATCCCTTGGTAAACGAAATGAGGCCCCAGATAGGGTCGACTTTAAATCCTTACGAACAATATAGGAATCTTGGGTAAAATCTAAATGTCTAGTTACCCATAACTGAAAATATGAGCTACCGCGAGGACGAACTAGACCTGCGCTTACTCCGCTTCCTTCTTTCGGGCGAAGGTGTCCACGTCAACGTCAGCGAACTCTCGAGAGAACTAGATATACATTGGGCCACGGCGAAGAAAAAGCTCCAATCTCTGTATGATCAGGATCTTCTCACCTCACCATTCTATCCCTTCGTTCAGCTCTTCGAAGAATACCCTCTGCTGGTGCTGGTTAAGGCAGACATGCCGAGGACACAGGGCGTGAGGAACTTTTACAGAGACGACTCGCATATATTCGCTGCCTTTTCCTGCATGGAGGGCTTTTACAACACGTTCTTGATCGAATTTTTTGAAGGGTTAGAAGACTATCATTCATGGCGCAGTGAGATCGTCGAGGAAAACAAAATCCCCGATAGAGGGGAAAGAACGCCGGCTCAGTCGGAATTTTTCAGCAACAGGTTGACTTTCAAATACGAACCCACATGTTTCATCCACAAGATGATGGATGAATTCGAAGAGAAAGGTTTCTTAGAGTTGAACGGACGAAAGATCGAGGCTGAAACGTTCCGCATACTGGAGAAAGTCATGAATGGCGAAGCCATCCGGACCAATTATTCCTACATAGGACGAGAGATCGGAGCTAACAGAAAAACGGTGAAGAGGAGGATCGATTCTCTTTTGGATAAAAACCTCATAGCCGATCCTAAATGTTACTTTCCAAACCTGCTGATACCTCCGGGCTACAACCTGATCGTGACCATGATAGAAGCAACGTCGGGCAGAGACGAAGTGACGGCCTTCCTGAAAAGAGACGATAACGTTCCTAGAGCGGTTGAGACCAGCACGGAAAGGTATAACTTTCTGGTCTTTTCGGCCTTCGAGAGTATAGAAGAGTTCTTCGAATGGGGCGAGAGATTAAATTCCGAGTTCCCGGAAAAGATCGGGGCGATCTCCAAAACCATATTGTCTTCCAGGATGATGCACATACTCAACCCTCAGAAAGTCTCGCTGGGTTTCATCGAGAGGAGGTTATGGGACCTCAAGAAGTGAAAAGTTGAGACAGATCAGGACACATTTCGACCATGGGTTTTAAAAATAAATCAAATTGTTTTTAATACTTTAAAAACATGGAGTCCAATATGCTTTAGTATATCCCATCTTATGCACTTTCCACACCCAATTCTGTAAAGAGGTTTTTTATATCACCCGCATTCTCTCAAACATACCTACAAGTGGAAAGATGGCTGAGGAAGCGGAGACCATGTAATATGTATATTATGGGCAAAAAAAGAGAAAAATCACCATTTTCTCTTTCGAAATACTTAAATTGTAAATGGATAATCCGCTTTCACTCAGTTAAAAGAATAATAAAATGGAGCATGATATGATGGCTTTGGATAAAGTGTATGAGCAGGTCGTAGAGAGAAATCCCGGCGAGGAAGAATTCCATCAAGCCGTAGAGGAAGTTCTAGATTCTATAGAACCGGCGATGGAAAAACATCCGGAGTTCGCGGACGCCAAGATAGTTGAAAGATTGGTTGAACCGGAAAGACAGATCATCTTCCGAGTACCGTGGAAAGACGATAACGGAGAGGTCCACGTCAATAGAGGTTTCAGGGTCCAATTCAACAGTGCCATAGGCCCCTATAAAGGCGGTATAAGGTTCCATCCATCGGTTTACATCGGGATAATAAAGTTCCTGGGATTCGAACAGATATTCAAAAATTCATTGACAGGGATAGCCATGGGCGGAGGCAAAGGCGGCTCCGATTTCAATCCTAAGGGGAGATCCGACGATGAAATAATGCGCTTCTGCCAGAACTTCATGAATGAACTTTACAGGCACATCGGACCCGACACGGACGTCCCCGCGGGAGATATAGGAGTCGGAGGCAGAGAAGTAGGATACATGTTCGGCCAGTACAAGAAACTGAAGAATAGATTCGAAGGTGTCTTCACTGGTAAATCCCCGGAATGGGGCGGCTCTTTAGTAAGACCTGAAGCTACTGGATACGGTCTAGTTTACCTCACCAAAGAGATTTTAGATAGCGCTAACGAGGATCTGAAAGGCAAAGAGGTACTGATTTCCGGTTCCGGCAACGTGGCTTTACACGCTCTCGAGAAATGTAACGAGCTGGGAGCTAAAGTAGTGACACTTTCAGATTCCGACGGAACTGTATACGATCCAGAAGGTATATCCGGCGATAAGAAAGACTACGTTTTCGACCTCAAGCAGGTAAGACGCGGAAGGATTAGAGAGTATGCAGAGGAGTATGATGTAGAATACGTTGAAGGCGGTAAGCCGTGGGGCTTCGATGCCGATATAGCTCTGCCCAGCGCGACACAGAATGAGATCCAAGAGGAGGACGCCCAGAAGTTAGCGGACAATAACATCATTGCTGTAGGAGAAGGAGCCAACATGCCATCGACGCCCGCTGCCATAGAGATATACCAACAGAACGATATGTTATACGGACCGGCCAAGGCAGCGAACGCCGGCGGCGTCGCGGTATCCGGCCTTGAGATGGCTCAGAACTCTCAGAGAGAGAGCTGGAGTTTCGAAAAGGTCGACAACAGGCTCCAGGGCATAA
The DNA here is from genome assembly GCA_036626195.1 of Thermoplasmatota archaeon. Lineage (GTDB taxonomy): Archaea > Thermoplasmatota > Thermoplasmata > Halarchaeoplasmatales > Halarchaeoplasmataceae > Natronoplasma. The sequence continues at coordinate 22,223 of JAZKSH010000020.1, forward strand.
TGCAGAACATCCACGAGACCTGTTACAAGACGTCGAAAAAATACGGTGACGAAGGTAACCTGATGTTGGGTGCGAACATAGGCGGCTTCGTCAAGGTCGCGAAGGCTATGCTGGACCAGGGCGTTATCTGAGAATCGTCAAGCGCTTCGTAAAAAGTTAAAACCTCTTTCCTAAACCTTCTTTTTATTATATATCGAGTGGAGACGGATTGATGTCTCTTCGTTTTTTGAAAAAAACCTCGTTTTTTTAGATGTTGACAGCAAACTCCCAAATCTACAGAACACGCTAGGGAGAGAATGGTCGTATTTCCACAGTTTGCCTGCGGCCGACGATATCTATTATCACCTATATGTGGTCTTTCAACATTTTAACTTTATTCCTCTATATCTATCCTTATCTTGTTCCTAGAGATCGTGACCTCGGCGGAGAGATCCGACGGTTCCAAGTAGCCTTCGAAGAATATCTTCAAGTACTCTCCCATCTCTGGGATCATCGGGATTATGGTGAATTTTGTATCGGACTCTACGATGAGCCTGTAGAGGTTGGTCCTCTCGAGCCGCTCTAGGCATTTTATGGGTTCAGAGATCCCGATAGCACAGTAGTCCTTATAGAAATTGCCCCCTATCCTCTTGATCTCCTCTCGCAGTTTCTCGGAGGGTTCTCCTATCTCCTCCAAAAATGCCTGGAAGATGCCGATGTCGAAAAGTAGGTTGTCCGGTCGAAGGCGGAGATCGAGTATAGTTTCGAGCTCTTCCGGAGTCATCTCCTCTTTCTCGAGGATCACATCGTGGTATTCTAGAGCTCTTCGGATCACTTCGGATTTAGATGTTCTAAGCTCGGATTCTAAGTTATCTAGCCTCTCTAAACTTTCTGAGTCCAAATTTACTGTGATCCTTTCATTTTTCCCATCCGATTTGGAAGACATCTT
>JAZKSH010000021.1:0-22939 GCA_036626195.1 Thermoplasmatota archaeon
GTGATTTTCACCTTGTGAACTTCTACGATCTCGTCCCACGCCTCAGTTTCTCTCTGTATTATCTCAGTTATCTGTTTCTCAGGGATGTTTTTAGGATCGAAGTGTACTTCGGCGGTGGTCCCGTATCGTTCCTCTAACCTTTTTTTCAGCTGATGTGATTTTTCATGTGCAGACCGCATGGTGCTCTCTTCAGCTTTCATGTGCAGCGATATTGCTTTTTTATCTCCATAATCATGGACTTTAATATCGTGAACATCCTCTATTCCTTCGAGCCCGTCGGCTATCTTTTTGATCTCTTCTAAGACCTCCTGTGAAGGTTCGCTGCCCAGCAGGCGGTGAGTGGACTTTTTGATGTAAGAAAAACCGATGTAACCCAGAAGCAGCGCGATTCCTATCCCTACCAGCGGATCAAAAATCGCAAGTCCTATTTCCGAGGCGTAGATGGCTCCTATCACCAGCATCGTGGTCACAGCGTCGGCCCTGTGATGCCATGCATCGGCTTTCAATGACTCGGAACCGCTTTTTTTCCCTACTAAGTAACTAACCTCGCCCATTATCTCTTTCGCCACGGCGGTAAGAAAAATGTATATGTAAAGATGCTGGGCCATGATCAATCTACCCGGTCCGATTAGTAAAGATTCTATACCGTCGGTCAGAAAACTAACCGCTGCGAAAAAGAGGATTATACCGACAGCTAAAACCGCAACTTGATCGGCTCTTCCGTGACCGAAGGGATGGCCTTCGTCAGGGGGTTTCTCGCTAACTGCTAGGCCCACGTAAACCGCAGCGGAACTCGCGCTGTCAGAGATGGAATGGACCGCGTCAGAAAGCAGAGCTAGACTTCCTATCTGAAGCCCGATGAACACTTTGACGCCGAAGATGATCACGTTGATGACGATGCTTCCAACCGCCACCGCTTTCCCTGTTTTGTTCTTTCCCTTCATATCTTATGATAGTAAAGACTCGGAGAGAAATTAAAGTTTTTATATAACTTGAAAAGCTTTAAAAAACCAAAAATAGGGGGTAAAAGGAAAGGATTTTCAACCTTTTTGATCTTCAGATGCCGAGGAGTTCTCTGACTTCTTCCTCCCCCTCTTCCATCTCCTCGACCTGTTGACCGTCCTTTTCCAAGAGCAAAGTCTGGAATTCACCCACGTGTTCTTTCTCTTCGGCAGCAACGTCGAGGAGTACCTTTTTCAGGTCCTCATCGTCGGTGTATTCCGCCATCTGCTCGTAAAAGTTTATGGCGTCCAGTTCTGCAGCTAATGCGAAGCGCAGGATCTCCCGCTCACTAAGCTCGTCACCAATCTTATCCAAATCTATAGGTTCTTTAGCGAACATATTTTCACCTGTGAGTAGAAAAAAAGCTTACCTTTTATACTTGACGGTCAAGAGGAAAAGATAAAAAGAAGAAGAGCCTTTCCCGTATCGATGATAAATATGAGCGGTGAAGGATTGGTGGTCTATTACTCCAGAACAGGCAACACGGAGAAAGTCGGTGAATCGATGGCCTCAAAATTGGATTACGGGGCAAGGAAGATAATCGATAAAAAAGATAGATCGGGCATCTCCGGATATATGAAAGGCGGTTGGGATGCCTGGAGAGAGAACCTTACTGAGATAGATCTCAGGAGAAAGGAGGAAGATCTTTCAAACTACGAACTGATCGTAATCGGGACTCCCGTTTGGGCGGGCAAGCCCACTCCAGCGGTCAGGACCTATCTTTCCGAGAAAAAGGAAGAGATCGAGGAGATCGCTTTCTTCTGCACGATGGGAGGCTCCGGGTATGAAAGGACTTTTCAACATCTAGAAGAGATAAGCGGGAAAGAACCGGTCTCCACTTTAGCGGTGAGAGAGAAGGAAATCGAAGACGGGACTTATGAAAGAGCGGTAAAAAACTTCGTTGAAGAGTGTTCTAGAATATAAAAAAGAAAGAAGAAAAAATTTTTGCCGCTGGGTTCAGGGTGCATAGGTCCCTTCCAGCATCGTCTTGTCGACAACGTGGCCTTTGATCGCTTTCCTCACATCGTCTTTCGTAGATGAGGGTGGAAGATCCAACGTTTTGTCTACTGCGTACAGCTTGAACTTGTATGTATGCTCCCTGTCTGGCGGATTAGGGCCTCCATACCCTCTATCTCCATAATCGTTTTTCCCTTCGACTGCACCGGGAGGGGTTTCTCCTTCGGGTATCTCTCTCGTGTTTGGCTCTATGTTCCAGATAACCCAGTGGTCCCATACTTTTCCCGCGGGCTCCACAGCGTCGGGATCGTCCATTATCAGTACCAACGATCTCCCCTCATCCGGAACGCCGTTTATCTCCAAAGGTGGATTCACATCTTTTTCCGTGTAACCGTATTTCCTCGGTATCTTCTCCCCATGTGAGAAAGCCGCGCTCTTCAATTCCATTGCCATCATATCACTCCTTTTTCCACTCCTATGATATCCTATATTCGATCCTAAATCCGGATATCGTCATGGAAATTATTCTAGTTTATTAAAAAGATTTCGTCGACCGGAGGAAGGCCTATTCTTCCTTTACAGTTTCTCTTTGATCTCTTTCAGTTCATTCTTTATATCGCTCATATCCTCCCTCAATTTTTTGACCTCTTCAACCAGCTTTTTTTGTCCTTCGCCTCCACCGGGTGCTCTTCTTCTACCTCGTCCTCCTCCCATCATCTGCTGCATCATCTGACCCATGGGATTCTGTCTTGCACGTTCCTCGTCTCCACCACGTGCTCCTCTTTTTGCCATCTCTTCTTTCCGCTCTTCCATACGCTCTCTGATCTTTTCTCTCAGGTCTTTCTCATCGTTCTCTTCATCATCGCTCATCTCATCTTGCTCTTCTTCGGACATCGTATCGGTGAACCATTCAAGGGTGGTTTTAAAAAAGTTTGCCCGTGTCAAATCATCTCTCGAGTTCACGTTCGAACCATTTTTCCAGCTCTGACATCTCGCAGCTATACACTTTAGGCTGGATAAAATTCTTTGATATGTGCTTCAACCCCGAACCGGTGATGATGGAGACCACCTTAGATCCTTTTTCTATAGCATCGTTCTGTCTCAGTTTTTTCACCGCCGCTACGCCAACAGTTGAAGCGGGCTGGCAAAAGATCCCTTCGGTTACGATCTTTCGTTGGGCTGAGTTTATCTCATCGTCGGAAACTACGGTACAAATTCCTCTGTATTCATCCAACTTTCTCAAAACTTCGTTTCCGCCCGGCGGATAAGGATTGGCTATGGCAGACGCTACCGTTTTGGGTTCTTTCCATCTCTTGATACTTCCCCTTTCATCTCTGAAAGCCCGATATATAGGGGAACATCCCTCTGCCTGCACGCTTATCAACACAGGTATATCATCGATGATCCCGCACCTATCCATCTCGATGAAGCCTTTCATCATGCCTCTGAAAAGTCCGCCCGAACTGGTAGGGATCATCACATATTCAGGCATAAGGCGCTCGACGCTCTCGAAGGCGATGGTCTTGTATCCTTCGATCCTATAGGGCGAATTCGAATTGGAAAAGTAAACTTGATCGTCCTCTCTGCTGAGGTCCAGGCTTTCATAAAAAAGTTCGCCGTAATCACCGGAGACCTCGACTATCGTAGCTCCATAAACCGCTATCTGATTTAACTTTCCATCGGAGATATCTTCGGTTACCATGATCATCGGGTCCAATCCGGCTCTTTTACCATACGCTGCTACGCTGGCACCCATATTTCCCGTTGAGACAGTCCCCACTCTTCCCACCCCGAGTTTTCTAGCTCTTTGCAAACTCAGAACCGTGCCTCTATCCTTGAAACTCCAGGTCGGATTCACCGTTTCGTTCTTGAGATGAAGATCTACGTCGTATTTTTTTGAGAGTCTATTCGCTTTTATCATAGGTGTCCCGCCTTCAGAGAGGGACAGTTCTCTCGAGGGATCAAAAGGTAGAAAATCACGATATTTTGCCCAGCTGGTTTTCCCGGATTTAATTTTTCCTGAAAAATATTCCAGCTCAAGAGGTTCTCCACAGCCGCATATCTGCCGACCCGTTTTGGGCGTATAGGTCTTCCCGCAAGATACACATCTAAGCATATTTCATCCGTATACTCGAAGAGATGATTTGTAAGTTTCGTCAATCCATAGGAGTAACATTTATAACCAACCCTCCTCACTGCGTGTAGATACTCTTTAAAACACGAGTACGGAGGAAAATTGTACTAGATTTTCCTTTCCCGTGTCGGAGGAGTCAGATATGACGATAGAAGATAAAACGAATCCGAACTTGGTAAGTTTGATCGAAGATCTAAAAGATCAAGCGAGAGAAAAAGACGCATCTATCTGGCGAGACGTTGCGGAAAGGTTAGAGAGACCCATGAAAAACTGGGCAGAGGTCAACCTTTCGAAGATCCAGAGACACGCTGAAGATGGAGACACGATAGTTATCCCGGGTAAAGTTCTTGGTGCCGGTATACTGGATAAGAAGATCACTGTCGGTGCATTCAAAGCAAGCAGAAGCGCAAAGGAAAGCATATCGGAGGCTGGCGGAGAGTACCTCAAGATCCGCGAGCTGGCAGAACGAGAACCCGAAGGCAGTGAGATAAAGATCATGGGGTGACAGTATGAAGGTCTATGATGCAGAGGATAAGATATTGGGTAGATTGGCCAGCCAAGTAGCGAGTGAACTCCTAGATGGTGAAGAGATAAGGGTGGTCAACTCCGAGAAGATATTCATAGTGGGAAACAAGAGGAACATCTTGGATGATTACGAGAAGAAAAGAGCTAGAGGGAAACAGATTAACGCCCCTGACTTCCCTAGAAGACCTGAGAGGATATTCAAAAGGACGGTCAGAGGTATGTTACCCCGTGATAAACCGAGAGGGCGAAAAGCATTTAAAAGGTTACGTGCCTATATAGGCACACCTTCAGAGCTGGAAAGTGAAGAGATAGAGGAGCCAGGTGTCAAAGGATCTGAAGGTAAATTGGGCCTCACCCTAGGAGATGTTTCCGAACATCTTGGAGCTAATTTTTAGGTGTAAAATATGACGGATGAAGAAGAGAAAGATAAAGAAGCGGTCACGCGCTCAGGTAAAAGAAAAGAAGCTATAGCCAAGGCCACCATAAGACCGGGCAAAGGTCGTGTCAGGATAAATTCTATACCTTTGGAGATCCATACTCCTGAGATGGTCCGCCTTAAGGTGATGGAACCCATCCAGCTCGTCGGCGACAGATCAGAAGACGTAGATATCGAAGTCAACGTTGAGGGCGGCGGCATAATGGGGCAGGCGGACGCTGCGAGAACCGCGATAGCAAATTGTTTTGTAGAATATTTTGAAGACACAGAACTCGAAGAGCTGTTCAAAGAGTACGATAGGAGTCTCCTGGTTTCAGACCCAAGAAGAAAATTACCGAAACAGCCGATGGGTCGTGGAGCCCGCTCGAAAAGGCAGAAATCCTACAGGTGATATAGTATGATAATACCTGTGAGATGTTTCACGTGCGGTATAGTGATTGGTAATGTCTACGAGGTATACAAAGATAGAGTGGAACAGGGCGAAGATCCCGGTGAAGTCCTTGATGACCTAGGTATAGAACGGTACTGCTGCCGAAGGATGTTCCTCTCACATAATGACCTGATCGACGACGTGATGCAGTATTGAGAGGAGTGAAAAACATTTTCAACTCGGGGCCGTGGGGTAGCTTGGTCCATCCTTCTACCATGGGGCGGTAGGCACCCGAATTCGAATTTCGGCGGCCCCACCATCCTTTTTACCCTATTTTATAAATTCACAGACTGAAATACGTAGAAGAGTTCTGAATATTGTAAAGAAGATTCTCTTGAAAAAGCCTCTCCGAAATATACCTGTCTCTCAAAAAGAAAGATATCAAAAAAAGTAATAGGAAGGGGGGTGGGAGGGTGTTATCGTGACAATCCCTACAATACAGGCCTACTATATATATTTTCTGCCGGATAGGCCGTTTTATCCCTCCCTACCATCCCTCATAGACCTCTAAACCATCTAAAAGATTCATATATGCAGAGGTCTTATGACGATTGAGATACGATGTTCGAAAATGTCCCCGATGATGTTGACAACGTGATAGTGACTGGTAAGAGCGGTGCTGGAAAGCAGCCGAGGATCGACGTGTTGGTGGAAGAGTACGATCTGGAACAGCTCTCCACCGGCAATATATTCAGATCCTATCTTGGAAGCTTCGACGAGTATGATTATGAGGGCGATATTTCCCAATTTTGGAACGAGGAAAGGAGGCGCTTCGTCCCTGACGAAAAGATAGCTGAAGAGATAGGTACCGAGGATGAAGAAGTGCTGCTCGGCCTCAAGGCCAAATACTTTGTGGACAGGGGTAAGTTCGTACCGGACCGCATCACGAATGAACTTTTTGAGTCTTACTTCAGTAAAAAAGATTATCACGGACAGGTGCTGGACGGATATCCGAGGACGGTAGACCAGGCAGAGTATCTTCTAGAGCTTATAGAAGAAAAGCATTCGAAGATAGATTTCGTGCTCTGGGTGAGAAATACTGACGAAAAGATAATCGAGAGGACCACGAAAAGAAGGATATGCCCTGAATGCGAGAAAGTTTATCACCTGAAGTACGACCCCCCGGAGAACGGTAAATGCGAAGACTGCGGGGTAGAGGTGATCCAGAGGGATGACGATACCGAAGAGAAGATCAAGTCCCGCCTTCAGGAATTCAAAGACAAAAGCAGACAGATGATCGATAAGTTGGAGGAAGAGATACCCGTGGTAGAAGTTTCCGGCCATCTGGAAGAATTCACCCCTGAAAACGTGAGGAAAAGCGTGATGAAGGCACTCAACGAACTCTAAGGGAAAAACCAAATCCCTTTATCTCTATTCTACAAAAAATAAAAATATATCCTAATCTCTGTTATAGATACAGAAAGCTATAGAGACCATGCTATAGGCACAGGAAGGACGGAGGTAGGTTAGCATGATGGGCCTATTCAATTCGAAAGGGAAAGGTTATCCAATAGTCCTTACTACAGATAGAACATTAGCCTCCGATTATAACGGGAGCGAGTTCATAGGCTTCGGAGCGACCTTTCCCAAGATCCTGCCCAGCTTTTTGTACAGGTCTCTCTTCGCTCCCGCAGTCCCTCAAAAGAGAGGAATCGCAAAGTACGGTCACTGCGGCAGCAGGAAGATCGAAGCTTCTCTGCTCAACAACGGTTTCGATGAAAGAGATGTGGTGATAGGACATCCGGATCATCTAGACAAGCTGATCGGTCCAAATACTGAAGCTTTAGGTATAACAACCCATGATCCCCTTGGACTCGGACCAGCTTCTACGACTTTTTCCAATTTCGTCGAAGGCGAGCCCTACACTTCGCTCTACTTCAAAAAATTGGTAGAAAATCCCTTTTTGAAAAAGCACAAAGTCGACGTGATAGTTGGTGGTCCGGGCACTTGGCAGCTCGACGATAAGAGGATAATGGAAAAATACAACGTGGATTCGATCGTGATGGGTGAAGGAGAAAGTATAGCGCCTGAAATATTTGAAAAGGCGGCGAACGGAGAAAACCTTCCACGGAGAGTTAGAGGTGACGTGGTACCTACTGAAGAGATGCCGAAAATAAAAGGGCCAACCATTAATGGTCTAGTCGAGATAAGTCGTGGATGCGGAAGAGGATGTAGTTTCTGCAACCCGACGCTCTTGAACCTGAGGCATAGACCTGTCGAGGATATAGTGGATGAAGTTAAGATAAACCTAGAAGGAGGTAATCGAACCGCACTTCTTCACGCGGAAGATGTTTTGCGGTACGGCTCGCAGGATTTGACCCCAAAACCTTCTAAACTACTCAAACTTCTAAAGCGCATAAAAAAACATACCGACGATATATCCTTCAGCCATGCGGCTTTGGCTTCCGTAGCTTCGTCTCCCGAGTTGATAGATGATGTCTCGGAATTGCTCGATATAGGCAGTGAAAAAAGACCATGGTTCTCGGCTCAGGTCGGCCTCGAAACCGGATCGGAAAAATTGGCTAAGAAACATCTGAAAGGCAAAGCAAAACCCTTCGATGCTGAAGAGTGGCCGTCGCTGGTGAGAAAAGCTTTTAACGTCTTCGATGAGAATGACTGGATCCCCTGTATAACCGTGATAATGGGACTACCGGGAGAAACTTCTGAAGATGTGATGGAGACCATGGAACTCTTGGACGATCTGAGCGACAAAAATTTTCTGATAGTCCCTCTCATGTTCGTTCCTCTCGGCGTGTCAGAGGATGAAGAATTCTTCTCTAGAGATGACATGGAGGCAGAACACTGGCAGCTTTTAGCCAGATGTATAAGAAAGGATTTTGAAATGGCCCCAGATCTGATAAACGACCTCACCAAGATGGACCATATCAGCAGGATAAAAAAATACGGGTATCATACACTGAGAAGATATATGAAAAAAAGACTAGAACCTTATGTTAAAGAGATGGAGAGAGGACACGATCCCACTACCTAGATTTTTCCTTAATAATAATACAATCCGTAACCAAATATAATCGTCAGGATGATCACGCCTACGACACTAATCAAACTACCGTATTTTATCATGTCTTTTATATCTATTATATCCGTCCCGTAGGCGATTGCGTTAGGAGGAGTGCTGACCGGGAGAGCCATGGCCATAGAACAGGCGAGAGCTACTGAAACCATCACAGATATTTCAGAGTTCAGATCCATCCCGATGCCGATCATTATAGGGGCCATCATAGCCGCTGTCGCAGTATTGCTCATAAAGGTAGAAAGTATTATACCGATCGCTGCGAAAACCAAGATCACGATCACGAGCCCCATCGCTTCGTAGGGTATTAGCTCGACTATGGTTTCATCTAACTCGGTGAGAGACATCGCATTGCCTAAAGACAGTCCTCCTCCCATCAGAAGTAGGACGTTCCAGTTCAAATCAGCAAGGTCGTCCTTGTCTAAAATGCCCGAGGCAAAGAAAGCTATAGCTGGTATGAGAGCGATGATACCTGAATGCTGAAACAGATCCCCTATTGGCTCCCATGAGGATAGTAACCAGAGTGCTACAGTGATCGCGAATATTGCCACTACGAACTGTTGTATCTTAGATAAACCTTCCGTGGTTTTCCTCTCATCGAAATCTATGTCTAAAACATCTAATGACGGTTTGAACGCAAGATAAAGGAGAATAAAGATGAACAGCAGCATGATAAGTGTGAGAGGTAGAGCCAGGATCATCCAATCCAAAAAGGTAAGACTGAACCCGGCACCAGATAGTTCTTCCATGATTATCGCATTCGGAGGCGTGCCTATCGGGGTTCCCATACCTCCGACATTCGCCGCAAAAGGGATACCTAATATGATGGCCTTCTTGAACTTTTCTTCTTCAGGTATCTGGGTGTAGATCGGTACGGCCAAAGCGACCATCAGTGCCGTAGTTGCGGTATTCGACATCCACATGGACAGGAAAGCTGTCACGCTCATCAGTGCGAGCATCACGTTCTTCGGGGATTTACCCGCTCTTCTCAACATCTCTTTAGCTATCTTGACGTCGATGTCGTATTTATGAAGACCCGCTGCAAGTACGAAACCTCCTAGAAAAAGAGCTATGATTGGGCTGAAAAAGGGAGCTAACGCTTCTGCAGCTAAACTATCACCCTCGGGAACAACCCTGTCCGAGATGAACAATATCTGCGAAAGTACTATGATCAGAGAAGTTGCGTAAAGCGGTATAGCTTCAGTGATCCAAAGAGTAGCAGCTAACAACAAAATCCCGAATGCGGCCCTCATATCCTGATTCAGACCTAACGGTTCAAGGATCCCTAATATATCTAGATAAGCTATAGTAAATAAAATAATACCGATGATGATTATACCGAGTCTACGCTTATGCTTCCAGATTATACTTTTAAGTGGATTCCCAGGAAGCTTTTGACCCATTATTACTCATCACCATTTGCCCTAACTCCCGGGGTTATTTATACTTTATTTAAATCTTTGAGAGTGCTTCAAGATGAAAACTTCTCACTTTTTTGGTCTCCCTCTCTTTATTACTTCTTTATCATCAAGATTTGGAGTTTCGGTCCTTTTCTCTTCGTAAACTATCTTTGTTTCAAAATCCTCAAAGTGATCCTTCGTCGTCTGCAATTCCTTTTCATTCAAAGGCGGCACCACTGAAGGCCTGAGAGGCGTATTCAACTGTATCTCGTCGATATCCATCTCTTGAGCCAATCTAGATATTTCTAATATCTGTGAAAAATTTTCCTCGATCACCATGATCTCCAAGGCGAATTTTCCTTGAAATCTTTCACTGAATCCTTTTAGCCCCTCAACGATGTCTTTGAAATGTATGTTTTCATCTGGTCGGTTAATCGTTTTCAGAATCTCCTGATCTGAAGCGTCGAGAGAAGCTATAACGTAATCCAACCGATCGAGAGTGTTCCTCACTTCATTTTTGTGGAGCAGGGAACTGTTTGTTAGTATCGCAGTGGGTTTGTTGGACACCTCGTTCACCATCTCCACGCCTTCTCTCAAGTTGCTGGCTAAAGTAGGTTCTCCCATCCCAGAGAAGGTGAGATAATCCGTATGATCACCGACTATCTCCAACGCTTCGATCAATTCTCCCCTTAAATCCTCTAGCTCTACGAATTTTTGTCTTTTTGAAGTAACTGCTTGACATCTTTTGATCTGACAGTACACGCAGTTAAAAGTGCAGACTCTGCCCTCCTGGCTGATAAGGTCAACGCCGAGAGAGCGCTTCAAACGCCATGAATCTATTGGACCGTAAACCGATCTCATCAAAAATAGAAAATTCTCTTACGATAAAAATTTAAGGAAAGGTTTTTAGGATCAGGAGACCGAAGGCGCCTGATCTTCCCTTTTACCTTTGAACTCTATCTCTATCTCCAGCTCTCTTTCACCGTATCCCTCGAAGTCGATCTCCAGTTCTATGTTGTCTCTGAAAGTGAACGGTATTTCCCATTTGTTAGTCTCTATTGTCAGGGTGTCGCCATCTCTCATCTGTTTTGCCATGGACTCTAGAAAATCAGCGACCTGCTCTTTATTGAGGTACACCTCGTGTTCCAGGTCTCCTTCTTCTACAACTCTTTTTTCACCTTCGTCTTCGTTGGGTATCTCGGGCATGTTATCACATGATATAACAAAAGATTAAAATATATAAAGATTCTTAGGAATTTTATACTTGATAGAATGAAATCACTTGAAATACTCGGTTCGAAAGCTAGGCTAGAGATACTTCACAAGCTCTCTTTAAGGGATATGTACGTCTCTGAGATCATGGAGGAGGTCGGCATGGACGGCAAGACAGCTAAACATCATCTAAAAAAATTGGAAGAGAGCGGATTGATTTCCTCTAGGGAGGAGGGAAGAAGAAAATACTATTCCCTAGAAAGGGAAGTCATATTGAGGATCTCACCTTCGCCCAACAGGCGATACGAGGTACAGTTCCCCCCCTCAAAAAGTCAGTAGACCGAGACTGCTTCAAGAATCTGAACTCTTATCCTCCATTTTGACCTGTGGTCCTTTAGGTTCACGTCTTCTGAGGAACACTATGATGGTAAGTATTCCTATCGCCATTATCACAACGAATGCTCCTATGGTCCGTATAGATAGATGGTCCTCCTCTTGCTCCATAGGAACAGCGTGCCTAGTCTCTGTAGATTCTCCCAGCGTATTGTTCATATCGACCGTTCTAACCCTGTAATAGTAGACTCTTTCGTTTTCCAATTCCTCATCAATGAACTCGGAGGTGCTCTTCACATGTGCTATAAATTTTAGGTCGTCTTCTGCAGACCCTCTGTATATATTGTAACCCCTGTTTTCTTCAGAAGAACCTTGAGTTTCCCAAGTCAACTTTACTTTCTGATCCATCTCTTCCACGCGGAGATAACGTGAGTGGTTCATGCTATCTTGTGCGGAGATGGTCACTCTTACTTCACCAGTGGGGGCGGACTCGTTGCCATCGACGTTCACCGAGCGGATGGAGTAATTGTATGTTTTACCTTCACTTACATCTCTATCTATAAAGTAGGTGGTGTGTTTGTCTACATCCCGGAAGGCCTCACCATCTTTGTATATCCGGTACTCAAAGATATGTTCCTCATCTTCAGGCGGGTCCCAGGCTAACTCCGATGCATTCTCCCCAGAAAACACTTTGAGGTTTTCCGGAGGGGCAGGTTTCGGCAGGTCGGATGTAGGTGTAAAGCTTATCTTTTCTGTAGGTTCGCTTTTTCCTACGGGGTTCTGGGCCTTGAGATGATATGTGTACTCTTTTTGGTTCTCCAATTCATCATCGAGCCACTCTGTGGCAGCATTACCCGGATATACAGGCTGCATCTCCTTTCCTTCCTTTTCTCTGTAAAGTATATAATTCTCCAGATCGACATCATCGGACACACCGTAGTCCAGCGGTTTATCCCACTTTAATATCACTTTTTCATCACCAGGGAATGCCTCCAAGTTCTTAGGAGGTAGAGGTACGTTTTCGCCCTCCATGCGGATCTCTAAACCTTCTGAAAACCTGCTCACTTCCCCCTCTTCAGATCTAGCCGTGACCCAGTAATGATAGGTTCTTCCCTCTTCGACGTCAGTATCCAAAAATTCGTATCCATTTTCCTCAACTTCGAACTTCTTAAATAATGATTTAAAGCTTGAAGTCAAACTTCTGTATATCCTGAATTCTTCAAATTTTTCCTCGCCTATAGAAAAATCCCACTTCAGTTTGATCCCGTCGTCGGTAACGTTACCTATCAGTGTAGGCCTTTTTTCCGTGAGATCAGCCGAAATGTCAACCTGTGGGCCTCCGTTGATGGAGGCAGGGATAAAAGACAAGCTAATGATCAGTAAAAGGAGGGCAATGACCAAATACACCTTTGGAGGTTTCGTGATCATTGTGGGAGCACCTTTTAAGGTCTCAATCTCCGTCATATAAATGTGTTTGGGTCGTTTAGCCATAATCTTTACGATCGTTGCACCGGTTTGAACTCAGCCATGAAATGACCCAGCAACTCTGGAGCGTAGGTTCTCTCTAACCCCTTGATATCGTCTCTTCTTTCATAAAGTTTTTGGATAGACCCTGCCACGTACTCTAGTTGATTTAATGTGTAGACCCTACGTGGTACGGCCAACCTCATATTTTCCATCTCCGCCGGGATTATATTACCCTCTTCATCGGTCTCACCGAAGGCGCTGGTACCCAATTCCACCGCTCGAATACCTGATTCCTTGTACAATTCCGTAGTCAGTGCTTGAGCGGGAAACCGTTCTGGAGGTATATCCGGCAGGAAACGTTTTGCATCTACGAAGATCGCATGTCCACCTGCGGGTTCAATTATAGGTATATTTTCCTCTAAGAGTAGTTCCGCAACATATTCGATCTGCTGAGATCTGTAAGCCTGATATTCATCATCTACGGCTTCTTCCAACCCTTGGCTCATGGCGGCGAGCTCCCTACATGCCAACCCTCCATATGTCGGAAAACCTTCGATGATTATACCCAGGTTCTTACATTTTTCATGTAATTTTTCATCCCTAACTCCTATCAATCCGCCTATATTCACCAGGCCCTCCTTCTTTGCGCTGAAAGTAAAACCGTCCACATATGAGAACATCTCTCTCGTTATCTCTTTGATGGACTTATCCTCATACCCCCTTTCTCTCTGTTTGATGAAATATGCGTTCTCAGCGAAACGGCAAGCGTCGAAAAAGAACGGGATACCGTGATCTTCAGCAATTTCTGACACCTTTTTTATGTTCTCCATGGAAACGGGCTGTCCTCCACCCGTATTGTTGGTTATCGTCAGCATTATCAAAGGTATTTTTTCAACGCCCCTTTCCTGGATGAAATCCTCTAGTTTTTGAACATCCATGTTTCCCTTGAAGTCGACCCGAGCCTCGGGATCGTAGGCCTCTTCTATAACCAGATCTACCGGCTCTCCACCTTTGTGTTTAACGTTGGCTTTGGTGGTATCGAAATGCATGTTGTTGGGGACGTAGTCTCCTTCTTCCAAGAGGACAGAGAAGAGTATGTTTTCAGCGCCTCTTCCTTGGTGTACTATCACAAATCTTTCAAATCCAAAGATATTCTCTATAGAGTCCTTCAATGCATAATATGAATCACTGCCGGCGTAGGCCTGCTCCGTGCTTATCATCTCTGAAACCTGTCGATCGCTCATAGCCGAAGTACCGGAATCCGTCAAAAGGTCTATGAAAACATCTTCAGATCTCAATTTAAAAACGTTGTATCCGGCATCTCTTATCTTCCTACCCCTCTCTTCTCTAGATAAGCGCTTCAGATTTTTGATCATCTTGATCTTGAATGGCTCCGGTTTTTTCATCTTCTCAAAAGACCCAATTCTTTGATTTATAATTAATTTTAGGGTGTTTCTACCGGGACCCGAAATGATTTTAGATGGTGCTTTTTTGTTACGTGAAAGATGGTTATAAGAAAATGCGAAAAGAAGGACATCGAGGAAGTGATCCGGATAGAAAATAAGAGTTTCGATCATCCTTATCCAGATGAAGTTTTTCATGATTATCTAAGCAGCGATTTGTTCCTCGTAGCTGAAGAGAGGGAAGAAAGTTCTGAGTGGGGTATCACCGGGTACGTGATCGGAAAAGAAAAAGGAGATCGCGGGATGGTCATATCTATCGCTGTTTCGCCTTCACACCGCTTCGAAGGGATCGGCACACGTCTCCTGGAGACTGTTCGTAAAAGGATGAACGTGGGTCATCTTTTCGTCACGGTCAGACCATCAAATAAAGGTGCTATCCAGTTTTACAAAAAATTAGGTTTTGTAATGGCCGGAAAAATAAAAGACTATTATCAAAACGGCGAAGACGGAATGGTGATGGAAAGACGGAAACGTTAAATCATACTTATATACTCACTTTTTCAGGCAGAGGAAAATAAGGAATGAAAATCCGAGAAAACGATTATGAAGAGATGCTCCAAAAGGAGGAAAGACGCAGGAAGATAAAGATATTCAGGCACCTTGGTGGGATAGGGCTTATGGCGGTAGTGGTCATATTCCTATATCTAAGGATTGAAGGGGCCGTACAGATAGCATTGATAGTGGGAGCTATACTGTACATATTGTATGTGCTCCGGGCACTCTATAAAGATGCCTCGGCTCTATTTTCACTCACAGACGAACTCCACTTCGAAGACGGAGAGATTATAAAATACAACCCAGAGATGAGAAAAACGAAGAAATGGATTCCGTTAGAAAGCGTAGAAAAAGTTTACTTCAATATAACGGAGAAACCCAACCTGATATTCGTCGTTTACACCAAGGATGATTGGAAAAGAGGCGAGAGTTTCTACAAGCAGAGGATACCCGAAAGAGAAAAATTCATCGAGGCTGTGAAGGAAAAAGGTCTTTTCGAGAACGACCCGATCTCCTTTCAGGAATTGAAAGAAGAAGTTGAGGAGTAGGTCTAGAATAGTTCGTCTCCGGATCGCTATATTTCTATCTCAACAAAAGATTGATTACGAAGCGGGTTTATTAAGTAATGAGGCGTTAAGATGGAGAAGGAATTAGGGAAGGTATTTAAGTACTTCAGGAAACCGAAAGTCGCCGCAATAAAGATAGAAGAAGGCCCGCTCGAAGTTGGAGACACCATCCGGTTTAAAGGAGAGAACACTGATTTTGAACAAGAAGTAGAATCTATGGAGATCGAAGGAACTGACGTTGAAAAAGTCGAAAGCGGAGATGAAGTCGGAATAAAAGTGAAAGAAAGGGTCAGATCCAACGATAAAATTCTAAAAATAGAATAGATTTTACTCCCGCCGTCTAAATATTCGGCTTTTCCCCATTAACATCAGTTTGAGTCTATAGACCATTCAGTCATCAGGGGGTGGAGGTGTTTTCTGAGCATTTGACTCCTTCTCTGAAGATTGGCCGGATTGTTGAGGCTGTTGAGGCTGCTGAGGTTGCTGGGCCGGTTGAGACGGTTGAGGTTGTTGGGGCCGTTGAGCATACCCCTGTTGAGAGGGAACGTTGTAGGAAGGGAAGGCTTTATTCAGCGCCTCCTTCACACTATCCATCTTCATATACCATAACAACAGTATTACTGCGCCGATTATGACCCCTATCAACAGAAATATTAATCCTAGGATCAATCCCAAAGAGGTCAGACCATATTTCACTTGTATCCTTGTGCCCCCATCCTGGGGATAAAAATTGACTTCGTAGGAATTTAGGGTTGAGCTTCCTTCTAGAGAGTTTTGATATCCTTGCAAATTGACGTCTCCCTCGGAGTAAAAGATCGAGCTTATCTTGTTTTTGACCGTCTCAACATCTTCTTCGGCGAATAGGTTCTGATCCGTGATTTTTATTCCATCCATATCGATACCAAAATTTCATAGGGCTATTTAAATCATTGGTCCCGAATGGATATGCTCATTCGACGAGTCCATCTTTTTTCTGCTTTTCTATTATCTTATCGGCTAGTTCTTCTATCTTTTTCATATCTTCATCCGAAGGTAACCCTTTGCTCACTACAGGTTCTAAAAATTCACCCTGGAAATTTCCCAAAGAATCCTTGATCTGTTCCGGCATCCTTCCTCCCCACCCGTAGGAACCTATCAGCGAAGCATATCTGGTCTTTGGTCTCAGCGAATTGAAAAGGTGTGCAGCATAAACTGCCTTTGGATGTGGACCGACCAGTACGGTGGGACTTCCGATGACTACCGTCGAAGCATCGACCAAGGACATCGCCAATTGCCCCAGGTCTGTAGTAGTAAGATTGAAAGGGCTCACGGAAACACCATTGTCTATAAGATAATCCACGAAGTGCTCGACCATCTTTTCAGTGCTGCCGTGCATCGACACATAGGGCACTATCACTTCCTCCTGAGTCTTATCATCGACCCATTCTTCATACGCTTCCAAGATGAACTCCGGGTCTCGGTATATCGGTCCATGGCTCGGGGCGATGATGTCTATATCCATATCATCGATTTTAGCTAGGTGCCCTTTTATGGACTCCCTGAAAGGCATCATTATCTCCGCATAGTATCTTTTAGCGGAGAGGTAAACCTTTTTCTGATTTTGGACGTACAGGTTACTGGTAGCTAGGTGGGATCCAAAGAAGTCACAGCTGAAAAGTATGTTTTT
Source organism: Thermoplasmatota archaeon (assembly GCA_036626195.1). Taxonomy (GTDB): domain Archaea; phylum Thermoplasmatota; class Thermoplasmata; order Halarchaeoplasmatales; family Halarchaeoplasmataceae; genus Natronoplasma. Next base: position 17,121 of record JAZKSH010000021.1, read on the forward strand.
TTCCTTGAGGTACGTAACCAGGGTCTCCGGCCAATGGACCCAAGGCATGCTGATGAATTCTAGGGACTTGTCACCCAGCGATAGTTCTTCATTATTTTCCATCACCCGGACTTTATCTTCCGGGACGTGAAGATGATCGAGCAGCGCCTTTTTGCATTTTGAATTGGTGACAACTTCCGCCTCGGGGAATCTCTCTAAAACCGCGGGTATAGAACCGGAGTGGTCCTGTTCGGCATGATGTGAAACGATATAATCTATTTCGTCTATATCCAGTTTGTCTAGATTTTTGAAAAGTTTCGCTTCCTTTGAAGGATCTACGGTATCGAGGAGTGCGGTCTTCTCGCTCCCGATTATGAGGTAAGCATTATAACTGGTCCCGTTGGGTAAAGGGATCAGTTCGTCGAACAACTCTCTATCATGGTGCTCAGCTCCAACCTCATATATCTGATCTACCAACTTTCTAACAGCCATATCATCACGGACCTACGCTTGCTATGAACCGAATAGAGAGTTTTAAACTTTGCTGTCACCCTGATGGTTAGACTTGTTGCTTTCATCTTTCAATTTCATATCGAATATGTTCACTGTCAATATGATAACTCCTGCCGACAGAAATACTATGCCGCAGAAATTCAGGGCTAAGATCGATCCGCTCTAATATCGTTTCTTCGGGATGGACCCTCTCTATCTTTTCCTCCCTCTCTCTAAAGTCATCCAACATCGTATAGCCGAGAGAAAGGATCAGTATCCCGATGAATACGAGTGTCAAACCGATCTTTATTTTCTTATGCATCGTCTTATCTTTAACTCTTCCCCCCTCATCGATACATGGGGTATTTTCTTCTAAATTTCTTTTTCAATTTTTTTCTCAAATCCTTGTTTATCTTTTCCTGCTCTTCTAGAGAATAACGAAAAGGAGAGCCCTTATTGAACGGACCGACCATCATGTACTCTTCTTCATCGGTCTCGGTAGGAAGTGTTGGTTTTTTCCTCATCTGTTTCTCGAATAACTGCTTTTTCTGCCTTTCATCTTTTACACTGGAGAGCGCTTCCATGAAATTTTTGAGTTCCTTTCTTGAAAATCTACGGAATCCAAAGTTGGGGAGTTCGTCTTCCAACTGGTCCTTTTCGATGTCTATCTCGGTGCCCATCCCCAGAGGATTGTTATTGTATATAGAATCGATCTTGATGAAATAACCTTTATCTTCATTTATCACGTAGATGTTGTAAAAATCATCGGACTTATCGGTCCAAAAGCTCCAACCTTTTGGATTCTCCTTATAGTCCTCAAGGAAACTATCCATTATCTCCTCTATATTTTTCATGCTCTCAACACCTGGGTATTGGGGTGAGTGTCTTTTTAACTTTTTCCCGAGGGACTACATCAAAAAGGCATCCGGATTTTCACTCATATCTAAGAAATTATTTGCGGCTTCTTTCAGTTCCTTAGATGCGCTTTCTTCGAAAGCCATCACTTCGACTCTTACACCGCTCGCCTTCAGATGATGAACGAGGTGAGTGAAATCACCGTCTCCAGTGACCAAAACCACTACATCCAATTTGTCCGACATCTTTAGGGCGTCTATGGCGATACCCATATCCCAATCTCCCTTTTTAGCGCCGCCGTAATATTCCTTCAGCGGTTTCTTCTTGACTTCAAAACCGATCTCTTCAAGAAGGTCAAAAAAATTCGCCTCGTCCGGGGTCTCGGATTCTATCGCATAGGCAACCGCTCTAGTGACTTTTCTGTTCTGCTGCGCCTTTTTTAACAGCGATTCGAAATCCACTTTATTACTATACACATTTCTGGCGGAATAATACATGTTCTGAACATCGACGAATATTCCAACTCGTTGGTCTTTATATATTGATACCATACTTTTCACCTAAGTTCTTATTTTTACTTTTGTCGTATCAGAAGAGGAGGTCACTCAATTTAGTATTTTTGATTCAAAACTTCGACTTCCTTACAAAAGATTTAAACTTGTACAGCCCTATCCATGATCGATTTAAGGGATAAAATGATTTCCAGGGAAAAAGCGCTCGAGATGATCGATAAAAATATAGATACGGAAAATCTGAAGAATCACATGTTGGCCGTGGCCCAGATAATGAAGAGACTTGCCGAGGAGCTTGACGAAGACGAGGAAAAATGGGAGATACTCGGTCTCGTACATGACTTGGATTACGAAGAAACTAAAGATGAACCGGAAAAGCACGCTCTGAGATCTGCCGAGATGGTGGAAGGTATGGTCCCTGAAGATGTGCTGAGAGCTATAAAGGCGCACAACCACCAGCATACCGGCGTGGAGCCGGAAAATGATATGGAGTACGCCATCCATGCGGCCGACGCAGTTTCCGGCCTTATCGTCGCTACGGCCTTGGTCATGCCGAACAGCAAGCTGGAGGAAGCAAGACCGGAGTCTGTCGAGAAGAAGTTTGACGATTCCTCTTTTGCGAAGAATATCGATAGGGATAGAATCCTGTACTGCGAGGAGCTCGACCTTGAAAGAGACGAGTTCTTAGAATTGTCTCTGAGAGCTCTTCAGGATATAGACGAAAAGCTGGGATTGTAAAGATGAAGATCGAAAAGCCGGACGAGGATGAACTTGAAGAGCTTTACCAAAAGTTCGGCGAGCCCGAGATAAAAGAAGAAAAGGTCAGTTTGACCAATTTAGAATACACCGGAGATTATCCCGATTGTAAAGGTGAAGCTGTACTCCTCATCAGTAAAGAAGACAAGATAGTGGGTGTAAGGCATCATAGAAGCGAAAAGTTCGTACTTCCGATGGGCAGGGTCTGGGAGAGCGAGGATTTCGTAGAAGGTGCGAAAAGAGAAGGGAAAGAAGAGACGGGCCTCGATATCGAGATCAATTCTCTAGACGAGATAAGAAAGGTTAGATATGACTTCTCCAACGATGAACTAGAACGGTGGGATCTTCTCTTCGGCTGTGAAGTCGTGGAGGGAAAACCACAGCCTGAAGACGAAGAAGAGATCGCGGAAGCCGAACTCTTCTATGCAGAGTGGTACTGGAATAAGGGGTTCTACATCATACGAGAAACAAAAGAAAGATAGATGATTTTTACGGATCTATCCGAACTTGTTCCTGTGAACGAACTCGTCCAACTCCTCCCTCTCGGGCCGCTCTTTCTCCGTCTCGACCTGCTCCTCAGAAAGGATATCGACCATATCCTCCGAATGTTTTCCCACGATGATCAAAGTGATAAGCCTGTAATCGTCCGGTATCTCAAGCACCTCTTTCGCTTCCTCCTCATCGAATCCAGCTATCGGATGAGCGACTAGACCTATCTCCGTGGCTTTCATCTGCAGATAGGCGGAAGCCTGTCCGGTATCGAAGAGGTGGTATTCTCTTTCCTGAACTTCGCAGTCGTCCTCGACCCTGCTGAAAACGCCGACGATCAGAGAGGCTTTCTGAGTCCATTCGTTCCCCTGCATCATCACGTTTTCCATCTTCTCCAGCATCTCTTCGTCATCTACGAAGATGAAATTCCAGGGCTGGTTGTTGAAACAGGAAGCCGAGAGTTGAGCCGTCTCCGCCAACTCTTCGATCGTCTCATCCGTTATCTCGATTTCCTCTAGTGATCGGTAAGCTCTCCTTTTTTCTATGATCTCGTCCAATTCCATCTCTATCACCTCTTTTCATCCAGTATCTTCTTTACAGCTTCCAATCTTTCTTCTCTATCCATCCTGTCCTCGACGGGATTTCCCTCCGGATAAACTTTCTCGTTGTAGACCGGCATCTCTTCTTTGTAGAGTATGCCTATCGGTAAACGTTCTTCTTCCTCGGCCAGTTCCACTGCCTCTTTTCTGGTCTCCGCAGGCTCCTCCAAAACTTCAACCAATTCATTGTACTTTTCGTACGTATCGTTGAACGTGACGCAGGGCTGAAGCACGTCTACGAGAGAAAAACCTTCGTGCTTCACCGCTTCCACTATCAGATCCGTCAAATGCTGCATTTTTCCCGGGTAGCCTCTAGCCACGAATCCAGCGTCTGAAGAGAGCAGCACTTTAAGAGGATTTATAGGCTCATCAACGCTGCCTTCCGGCGACGAAGGTCCTTTAAAACCCTGAACGCTCGTAGGTGATTTCTGTCCAGTAGTCAAAGCGTAGTTCCCGTTGTTGTGTACAATCATGGTTATATCGGCATTCCGTTTAGCCGCGAATATCAGATGGGACAGGCCTTCGCCGTAGGCGTCTCCGTCTCCTCCAAAGGCCATCACTTTCAAATTCGGATTGGCGAATTTCATACCCTGTATGGTGGCTGATTCCCTCCCATGTATGGAATATAAACCACCGATGTTCAAGTAATCGAATATCTTGCCGTGGCATCCGATCCCTGCGGAGATAAGCATGATATCTCTTCCTATGCCTTCATCCTCTAACTTCTCCACGGCCTGCTTGACCGAGTTGAGAAGACCGAAATTCCCACAGCCGGAGCACCACGTATTTTCTATTTCACTTTCCACGTCTAAGTCATCCAACTTCATTTTATCGCCTCCTCTAACTTACTAGCGAGCTCACGGGGTTCGAAAGCTCTACCGTCATATTTTCTTATCACCGTCTTCGGTTTGATCCTGCATTTTTCACGTAAAAGCGTCGCTAACTGCCCGGTAGAATTCTGCTCGACGACTACAGCATCTTCTCCCATGTATTCTTCCAGCTCCCAGACCGGGAACGGATTCAGATACACGGGTTGAACTATTTTAGCATCGACATCAGCAAATTTCAACGCCTCCCGGACACTCATCGTCGTAGATCCAAAGGTGAAGATCACCGTGTCTCCTTCATTGAACTCGTTGACCGTATTCATCTCTTTCAGTTCCAATATCAAAGTTTCGTTTTTCTCTCTCCTCTTGTCGTGCATCTCCTCTACGGTTTCAGCGTTTTCAGTAGTATATCCCATCTCGTCATGCTCGTAACTGTTCCACTGTATGAGGTCCTCGGCCGGAGGGAACTTTAAAGGAGAAATACCGTCTTCCGTCTTCTCGTATCTTTTGTATTCCTCATCTTCTGCAGCCATCTTAGTCTCCAAACGATCGTCATCTAAAGAATCGAGATCTATATCTAAAGTCTTAGCGCTCTCCGAAAGGTGCTTCTCGGTCAGGAAGATTCCAGGGGTCTGGTACTTCCAAACGAGCTCTAACATCTCATTCGAAAGGAAGAACGCTTCTTTGACGCTCCCGGGCGAGGCCACGATGAGTGGAAATTCACCGTGTCCCTGGTTGAGAGCAAAGTTCAGGTCGGCCTGTTCCGTATAGGTCGGAACTCCCGTGGAAGGCCCTGGACGTGAAGCCAACACGAAAAGAACGGGCGCTTCGGTCATGCCCGCTAGAGAAACGGTCTCTTCCATCAGTGCGAGACCGCCTCCGCTGGTTCCCACCATAACTCTTGCGCCGGGCACCGTAGCGCCGACCGCCATGTTCGCCACTCCGATCTCGTTCTCTGGATGGATCGGCAGTACCTGCAGATCGTCTTTATGACCGGCAAAAAAGTGGAGTATCGACGACGCTGGGGTCATCGGATAGCCTATATAGATGTCTAGGCCTCCGGCGGCCGCACCTAAAGAAAGCGACTCGTTTCCGGTCATAACCGTGGAATCGCTCTCGCCTTCCTCCAGCTCGAACGTTTTATCTATCTTTTTATCAACTTCCTCATACACCTCTACCCCAAAAGATAAATTCTCTTCGACACCTCTTGAATATTCCTTTTCGATCAATTCTTTCAGATCTTTCTGATCCATCCCATTACAGGCGGCCAAAACAGCTACGCCCGCTACACCTTTTATCAAATCCGGCTT
>JAZKSH010000022.1:0-22760 GCA_036626195.1 Thermoplasmatota archaeon
TGTAGTGTAGACGATGAAGAGATCATGGACGGGTCTAATCAGGTGAGTATCCACGTTGCCGAGGAGGGAACAAGCGAGTACGGGATTTTGCTCACCGTCATCGTGTTCACTGCGATCGGCGTTCTCGTGCTATTCGTGTTGATTAAAAAAGGCAAACCACAAAAGAGGAAGGATACTGAAGACCTACCGGTCTTACAGAAAAGAGAGTCAGACAAACAGAGCGAGACTGATGAGAAATGAAAAGCGTCCATGGATTTTTTCTTGAGTTCGATGGTAGAAAGCCTGGTTTTTCCAGAGGAGCTCACCTGCAATTTTTGGCGATTCCATGATTCCTTTTCCTGTATCTATCCTAGTAAAATATCAATCCGAAAATCATAAAAAGTCTCATCTAGTCTCTAGGAAAAACGTATAATAGACCTACCTCAGATTTATAGTATCGATGGATCTGAAAGACAAGAAGATACTGATATTGTCGATCTTCGTGGTCTTGGTTTCCTCATGGTTCATCGGTAACCTGATGAACATGAGGTTGGATCAAGACGCGGACCCGATCTTCTTGGGGCTGCCTGAGGGGTCGCTTATCGCCGGGATAGTGATCTTCATCGGTCTCCCGATCCTCTATATTTTATCCCTATATTATAGATATGAAGGCGACAGAAAGCCTATGCTGAGCGGGCTCTTACAATTGGGTTTCTGGATATTTGCATTTATCGGCGCCGTATTGGTGATCGTATTGGGCGTTTGGCCCGTGCTGAAAAAGATCATCCTCGTCCCTACTCTCGAGGTAAATTTGCCTAGATTTCCATTACTTATAGACATGGGATTCGTACTGATCCTCGTGCCTTTGGTTTTCCTCCTGTTCTCTTACATATACCTCAGCATCTCCAGCGGGAGAGCGGAGAGAAAAGAAACGAGTCTAGAGGTGATCGACAGAGATGACCTGTTGGAAGAAGAGCCAAGTGGAGAGGAAAAAACCATGGAAAGTTCTCTCTCTTCCGCCTTAGATAGAGCTATCACAGATCTCGACGGAGGAGGGGGAGTACATTCAACTATACTGAAGTGCTACAGGGAGATGAGCGAGGTGTTGGAAGAGAGAGGTGCGGTGAACGACGAGTCTATGACCCCGAGAGAATTCAAAGATAAGACCATCGAATATATGCCCGGGGTTGAGGAGATGGTGTCCGAGATCACCTTCCTTTTCGAGGAAGCTAGATACAGCCCGCACGAGCTGGATAAAAGAGATAAGGACAATGTTCTAAAACAGCTGAAAGAACTGAAGGAGGGATTGTCTTGACACCTTCGGAAGGTGAAGTTACGACCGAAAGACTTGACCTCAAACCGGAATGGGTCCAAGAAATAGGTCCGAGAAGAGAAGACATCCAAGGCCCATACCTTCTCTTCTTGATAGTGGCGGCTATAATCTTCACGCTGCTTTTATTTTCAGGAGGGACGCAGCTGCAGCTTTTGACGACGTTCCTTATCATCTGGGTTGGACTCACCTTCATATTTGCAGTGAGCCAAAAAACCAAAAGCATATCAAATTGGACAAGATCCGGGAGGAACGACCAGATGGAAAATATACCTCTAAAGAGAAGGAGCAAGTTAGTGGAGAGGGCGTTGAGCGGGTTAAAACTCAGCCAAACCCTGCTGGAGAGGAGACTGAGAAGAGAGATAATAGAAAGGCTGAAGGATGAAGAAGACCTTTCAGAAGGGGAGATGAAAAAACTTTTGAAGGATCCTATGCAGCTTAAAGAGGTGCTCAACGACGATGTGCTGACCGATTTTCTGCTCGACAGCAGAAGACTCAAAGATATAATCCGGGAAAACGAGGACTCTTCCAAATTTTCCAAGATACGGAGTTTTTTCCGCCGTTCCGAAGATGAGAAGGAAGAGAGAAGGAGAGCCTATCAGAGGAAGATCAGAAAAGTGATGAAAAGGATATCCGATTGGAGGGAAGAGTGAAAAGATGAAATCCATGATAAGTTTCGGTCTCTTTGTCACCACCATCCTTTCGCTGATTATCGGGCTGCTCCTCCAAAGCTGGGTTTTTTTGATCGTAACTATAGCCAACCTAGCCGTGTTGGCTGTAGGGAATAGGGGGACAATAAAAGGAGATTTAAGTTTAGAAGTCGAGAGAAGATCAGAAGAGATGAGCATATACGAGGGGGACGAAGTCTGGATAGAATTGTCAATCAAAAACGAGGGTAGAGCTTTGAACTATCTCGAGATTTTTGATTCGGTACCGACGACTACGGAAGTTGTAGAAGGTTCCAATCACCAGATCTTGAAGCTCGAAGAAAATGAAGAGAAAACTATAAGATATAAGATCTCCTGTCCTAGGCGAGGGAAGGTCAGTATCGGGCCTGTTAAACTCAGGTACAGGGGTCCTCTAGATTTTCATGTAGAAGAATGGACGAGCTATGAGCTGATTAAACTTTTCGTTCTGCCGACCATCCAAGATATGGAGAGCGTGAACGTGAGACCCTTTTATACAAGGAATTGGATCGGTAATATCAAGTCTCAAAGTATGGGCATGGGAAGCGACTTTTTTTCTCTAAGGGAATACAGGCCAGAAGATGACCTTAAGGATATAAACTGGAAAGCAACGGCGAGATATCTAGAGCCGAAGACAAACGAATTCGTAGGAGAGAGGGTCGGAGATGTGATAATAGTGGTGGACGGCTACCGATTCAGCAAGATCGGAAACGCCGAAAAAAACACCCTCGACGCCACCGTTCGAGCCGCGGGGACCCTAGCTTCCTCCATCCTAGCGGATAGGAACCGAGTCGGACTGATAATCCTAGGGGACTACCTGAGCTGGCTGTATCCCGACTCGGGAAGGGAGCATCTTTACAAGATCATGGAAAAATTGAGCGAAGTAGAAGAAGGGGGTCATTGGCAGCTTAAAGATACCAAGTGGGTGCTGAAGCGATTCTTCCCGAACCGGAGCTTGATCATATTCATCTCGCCTCTGCTCTCTAAAAGGGTGAGCGAGACCATAATAGATATCTGCATGAAGGAGTACAACGTGATGGTCATATCACCCGATCCTCTGGTCATCCAGAAGGATATAATTGAGGATCACAACGTATTGGCAGAAAAACTCTCACAAATCGAGAGAGATATAGTGCTGGAAAGGCTGTGGAAGTACAGCATGGTGGTTGACTGGGATCCGAACGAGCCTCTAGAAGCCTCTCTCGAGGAGGTGATAAGATTTTGGAAAAAAGGTTGAAAAAAGAGATAGAAAAGATCTTGCTCACTATCTCCGTCTTGACCGTTGGTGCGTTGGCGTCTATCTCTACTTACGATATATTCGGATGGTGGTTCCCGTTCATCAGCGGAACGGTAGCAGCCGTGGGATTGTACATCGGAAAAAATTCAATTATCGATATGGGGGTGTTCGCTTCGGCCTTTTCGTTTTTCTACTTTCTCCAAGATATTCCTCTGAACTACGGCAATCTGTTCTTTATCCTTACGATGTTCTTCCTCTACTTCGGAGCCTGGTCACTTTTGAGAAGGGCTACATTCATCGGGAGCATAGAAAAAGACCTGATCAGTGAAGAGGAGAAAGGTTTTCTCCAGGAATACAAGGAGCATTCAATTCTGTACCAGCTACGATCGATCATCCTAGCGTTCTTAGTAGCCTCGCTCGGTAGTCTTATGGCGGTTCACAGTTTCGTGCGAACTTTTTCGATCAAATTTGGTACCTTTTTGATCCTCCTGCTCAGTGCTGGCGTTATCATCTCAGTGTATATAGTCATGGTCATTCTGCCGAAGTACTTCACGGTAAAATAAGAGTGGCTATAGATAGATACAATAGCAAAAGATTAAAGTCCTAGATTCAACATCTCTGATTCGAATCCCCTGTTTCAAACACAGAAGGAGGACTTTACTCTGAACAGAAAAAATTTGACTGGCCTGATGTTGATACTCTTCCTCTTGGCCTCTTGGAGCATAGGGGTTGTGATGAATACATCGCCTTCAGCCGGTGAAACGGAAATAGAAACCGTTGCCGAAGGTGCGGACTTAGGGCCGCTGCTGGGACTGTTCCTGGTAATTGGAACTGTGGCTGTATTTATGAGAGGAAGAACACCTGCGTTTGTACTGGTCGTTTTTTCGCTCCCTCTCATTATGCTTCTCACTTACCTTATCTTCGCAGTCGGTTTCAACTGGTCTTTATTCCTGATCCTTTTAGTGGTCGTTATATCGGCGATAGCGATCTGGAAAGGATCCCAGGATGAGGGGATGTCTCCTTTCGTCGCAAGCATGATCGTGATAGGCGTTTCGCTTTTGGCCGTGACGCTTTTCGGCGGAGGTGGAAAAATTATATTTGAAGCGTTAACAGGGAGTGGAAAGGCTCCCTCGATAGATTGGGACGATCCCGGCGGATATACAGGAAGAGGGATTGGAGGGCTAGGCACCTTCGTGCTTATCCTACTGATCGGAGGCATCCTCACATTTTTGGTCGTCCAGAAAGTAATACCTATCATAAGAAGAGATAAGGAAGAGGACGAAAAAGAAGTAGGGGACCAGATCTCTTCTACCGTGGACAAGGCCGTAACGGACCTTCGGGAGGGAAAGGACGTTCATTCCACCATCTTACGCTGCTATCAGCGGATGTGCTCGATATTAGAGGAAAAAGGCGCGAAGAACTTCGAATTTATGACTCCTAGGGAGTTCGAAAACCAGGCGGTAAGGACGCTGGATGTACCGACTTCAAAGGTCTCAGAGATAAGAGAGGTATTCGAATTGGCTAAATACAGCAACTACCGCCTTGGAGAAGAAGAGCGAGACAAGGCCGTTAAGGCTCTAAAAGAGCTGAGAAAAGAATTGGGGTGAATAATCATGGTAAAATCTATCAGTCTCGATTCGATATCCGGGCCTAAAGATATCCTGCTCCCCAAAAAAGAAGGTGAGAGTCTATTATATTACCTCATAATGGCTCTTATCATCTTTCCGATGGCAGTAGGTATAATTCTTGTTGGAGGGATGCTTCGGTTGACCTTGGCCAATTTGATCCTTTTCATCATAGGTTTCAATTTGGTTTACTGGTCGATGGAGATCACGGAAAAATCAGATGTCTGGAAAAGCGAAGAGGAATTCGACGAGAGGGTGAATCTAAAACTCAAGGGCGATTCTGAGCTCGTAAAAAGAGCTTGTAAAGGTATGGAATTGAGCCGAGGTATCCTGGAAAAGAAGATAAAAAACCTTTACCTGAGTAAACTGATGGAGAATAGGAATCTTGAAAAGGAAAAGGTAGGAGAGCTTCTAAAGAATTCCGAAGAATTTCGACAAGTGGTGGATGATGATATCATATCAGATTTCATATTATCTAAACGAGGAGAAAATGAAAGCGAGAGAGTTGATGAGGAAGAAAATCTAGAAGAGGAACGGTCCTCTACGAAACAATTTGAAGGAGAGGAATACAAGAGATGGATATCTAAACTGTTAAAGCGCATCGAAGGATGGGAATAGGTGAAAGGATGAAAATAGGAAAGAACATGAATATCAATAAAAAAAGACCTTTCGCATATCTAGCCGCATTCGTGGTTGCCGGTGTTGTCTTAGGCAACACTTTCGGTAGCTGGGTCTATTTCACAGTCAGCATCTTCTCTCTATCGATCTTAGTTGTAGCTGTGAGATCCCTGCCTCCTAAACGATTTAACATAGAAATAGATAGGGGGTCGGAAGGAAAAGAGAGAGATGTCTATGTAGATGATGAACTCGAGATAACCATAAATATCGAAAACAAGGGGAGTGAGATACGTTTTTTGGAACTTCATGACTCTCTTCCAAGCCTCCTTGAAGTCGTTGAAGGATCCAATCACCAGATAGTAGAGTTGGGTGCAGGTGAAGAGGTTGAACTGAATTATAAGATATCCTTCCCTATCACTGGGAACTTCGAACTCGGCCCGATCAGATTGAGATATCGGGACGGCTTAAGCCTTTTTTCGAGGGGGTTTGAGATAGAGAAAGGGATGGATATCCGAGTCCTGCCTAGAACTGAAGATATGGAGAAACTCGATATCGATCCGAGCTACACCAAACATTGGCTGGGTGAAGTCAAATCTAAAAGCGTGGGTGTAGGGAATGAGTTCTTCGCGGTAAGAGAATACCAGCCCGGAGATAAGAAACGAGATATAAATTGGAAAGCCACTGCAAGATATTTCGAACCTCTTACCAACGAATATGAAGGGGAAAAATCCGGTGACGTGATCTTGGTGGTAGATGGATATGAGGAAGGCATAGTGGGGACGATGCAGAACAACACGATGAGGGCTTCTATCGGTGTCGCGGCGAGCCTTGCAGAGGTCCTGCTTTCGGCTCGACACCGAGTCGGTCTTGTCGTCTCGGGGGAATACATGAACTGGGTCTATCCAGGGACCGGTAGAAATCATTACCACAAGCTGATGTCGAATCTGACAAAATTTGAGAGTGGAGGCGCATGGGGACTCGAAGGTATCAAATGGATTTTGGAAGACTTCTTTCCGAGAAGGAGTATGATCATCTTTATCTCACCTCTCACCATCCCCGAGTTCAGCGAGACGATAATAGATCTCTGCAGGAAAGAATACAATATCATGGTCATATCGCCTGATCCAGTCAAGATCGAAAAGGAAGTTTTAGACGAAGGTGAGTACGAAGAAGCGGCTGAAAAGTTGAGCATCCTGGAGAGAAAGAATATATTAGATAAGCTTTGGTCTCACGGCACAACGGTGGTGGACTGGGACCCGAACGAGCCGCTCGAACCGACTTTAGAGGAGGTGTTAAGATACAGACACCAAAGAAGATGAAGATGGAAAGTGGCTTTCTTTTTGCATTGATCCTATCCCTTACGGTATCGATGAGTCTCTTCTCCCCGCAAAATGTTTACAGGTTTTTTCCACTAATATTCGGGGTTTTAGCCATCGTAGGCTATCTTTTTAAGAAGCTATTCCTTTTCGATATCGGTATATTCCTATCGTTCCTATTTTATCTATTTGCCAACTCTGGACTGCCTTTCGATATCTATAACCTGCTTGCGATCATGGCGTTTTTCTTCCTGATGATGGGCATCTGGTTCTACTCAAGGAACGTTTTCCTCATCAGCGGTATCGAAGAGGTTGCAGATTCCGATGGCCGATTATCATCATATAAAAGGTCTTCTCTGAGTGAGATCCTAAATACCCTTCTGATGAGTGCTCTGCTGTCCATCGTTGCTTCTTTCATAGTCCTGTATAGCTCTTTAGGGATAGCTATGGATTCTAGAGGCGAGACCTTGCTCATGGTCATACTTTCCGCCGCTGTATTTTTCATAACAATCTTGATCGTAAAACTGCTCTTTTCACAGAAGATCAAAACAGGAAGCGAGTCGTGAATTTTCGTCTTCAACTCTTTATCCCTGGGCCCTAACCCAACTCACTATACCCTGATTAGAGAACGATTTAACTTCCGTGTCTGCCAACATATCCCCGCTCCTGGTGGAATAGAAAACTAGAGTGATGAGCTCGAAGATCCCTACGAGAAAGCCCAGGGACGGCACTCTAAGAAGATATTTTGTGGAATTTCTCAGAGCGGAAATTTTAAAAGATATGTCTGAACCGGATCGATTCACAACTTTGATTCCAAATATCTTTTTTCCTATCGTTTGGCCTCCTAGTCTCCCTGATTCTAGAGTTATAAAATAAGCTAGAAACAGTGCACTATATGAGAGATGGATCATCAGGTCCTCTTGAGAGCTAACGAACAATGCTTGATCTAAGAACCATCCTCCACCGCGTAAAGGAGCCAACCCATAGCCGAGATAGGTATTTATATTCGCCATCGTAGATCGGGGTATCACTCCACTAATACCCAGCAGAAAAACTATAAATTCGAAGACTAAACGGATCAGAACCGCGTCGACGAGGTAAGCTATGATCCTGTATAGCGGATTTGCTTTCACGAATGAACCTTTCGATCTTATACCGGACCTGAATTCTGCTATTCTGCTCATCTCGCGGGCCGGATTATTTTTTACGGTAAAATATTTTTTCCTAGAAACTATGAAGATGGCTCTCGGCTACATAAAAAAAAGAGCGCCCGAAGGCGCTTTTCTATTCTATCTTCGGTACCGGCACGTCCTTCAATGTCTTAGCTATTACCTCTTCTTCTTCGACGCCTTTTATTGCAGGACCTGGTTTCAGTACCAGTCGATGAGAAAGAGCTTCTGTAGTGATGAACTTGACGTCATCGGGGACCACGTAATCTCTTCCCCTCATGGCGGCGTTCGCCATGGACAGTTTCATCAGAGCTAAACTTCCTCTCGGGCTGGAGCCAACCTCAACATCCTTATTTTTTCTAGTTTTCTGCACTATATTCACGATATATCTCTTTATATCGTCGTCGAGGTGAACATCCTCTATCTTCTCCTGCATATCTATCAGAGTTTCTGGATCTATAACTCTATTTATCTGTACGTCATCGGTTTTCCTTTCCTTTCTCCTCCTAAGTATCTCGACCTCGTCTTCTGCTGAAGGATAGCCTACATCCAACCTCAAAAGGAACCTATCTACCTGTGCCTCGGGTAAAGGATACGTACCTTCGTACTCGATTGGATTTTGAGTAGCGATGACTATGAAAGGATCGTCCAGCGTATGGGTCTCACCTTCGATGGTGGTCTGCTTTTCCTGCATCGCTTCTAGAAGTGCAGCTTGGGTCTTTGGGGGCGCTCGATTGACCTCGTCGGCTAAAAGGATATTGGTGAAGATAGGGCCTTTCCTCATCTTGAAATCTCCTGAATTTTTATCGTAGATGAAGGATCCGGTTATATCGGCAGGCAACAGGTCTGGGGTGAACTGTATCCTCTTGAAGTCACATCCCAACGTTCTCGAGAAGCAATTTGATAAGAGGGTCTTGGCCAAACCGGGATAATCTTCGAAAAGTATGTTCCCGTTGGCTAAAATCCCGAGCAGTGTTTTTTGGAGGACGGATTTTTTACCCACTATAGCTTTACTCACTTCATCTATAAGCGATTTACATATGTCTGATACTTCCTCTATTTCCATCTTTTTATACTCCTTAGCGCAGGTTTGTAGCTTTGATAAAAATAGGCGTAGGCTATAACTTTTTTGTTAGAGTCCTTATCCTACTTGAAAAACTTTCTCTTCGTTGAGACTTACTCCTCATATCGAAGGTACTCTGTATCATCAGGAGTGTCCTCAACCTCCTTCTCGGAGCGAGATTTTTCCGATCTAGAATCCTTGTTCTTTTCTGACGTTTCCCTAACTTCTTCTTCCCATTCCTCGCTTTCCTCTTCAAAAGTAGATTTTTTCTTCAGCCTTTTGTAGACGTAAATACCGGTTCCTAAGACCATCACGAGGGAAGATGAGATAATAAACAGCTCTAGATATCCTCCGGTCCGAACCACCATGGAAGAAAACAACCCACTTCCGATGATTATCTCGAACCCAGCCGCCCTAGGTGCCATCCCGCTTTGAGAAAGATGACGTACGACTAGAGAATAATCGTCGTCCTCGGGGGCCGTAAAGTGTGCTTCAAGGTTTCTAGTGCTCTTGCTGGAAGCTTCAGTGATCCTTTCTTCGAAGTCACTGAAGGACTGATTAACGTGATTATCGCTCAACCCGTCTTTCGGTATCAGTAAGATCTGTAGATAGGGCTGACGGGTGGCGCTTACACTCAGATGTATCTTATCTCCCTCTTCAGCACTGAAATCGTAAGTATAGATAGCTTCAGCAGATGAGTTCAACTGGGTGTTTTCAGTATGAGGTATCAGTGAAAGGGGTTCGATGGTATTTCTCTTCGGATTTAGGTTACTTTGAAATTTTGTTTCCAGCCCCTCGTCTTTTTCCACGTGAGAGGAATTTAGTGTACCGGTCGATCCCGCTATCAAAATGGTCATGGTGATAAGTCCTGCGCACAGGGTTCTCACCCTCATCGTGATTCACGATCATTTTACAATCGATCGTACATATAAATCTATTGCTAGAAATCCCAGTATTATAAAAACTCTAGCAAAAGATTAATATCTTTGTTGATTTCTAAATCTTAGTGGAAGTCAGAACTTGTTAGACTAAAGTTCCGACATCCACATCACGAGAACTATCTTCGAGTGAGTGTTGGAATCTCTGATTCCTACAAAACTAGTAAAAGAGCCTTCATTAGTGTGAAAAGTCGGCTCTTTTGCTATATATCTGAAAAAAGAAAAATCTTGAGGAGTATCAAAGCTTGGATAGAAAGAATGCTATTGGCGTGACTTTTATCCTCTTCTTGGTTTCTGCATGGTTAATAGGGAACATGATGAATTTTCAGTACGACGGCGGCGTTAGCGAGGTCGATCTATCTTATCTTTTGGTTATGATTACTCTCCTTCCATTCGTCATGGCCGGTATCATCATTTATAGAGGGAGGACCCGTATGTTCCTTTTCATCTTCAGCTTTGCGCTTTTCTGGATAATATATCCTGTCTTTTTCCGCGCATTAGGTGTTCTATACATAGGTCTTATTGTTTTGGGAGTGGGTCTGTTATTTTTTGCCCTCAAAAAAGGATATATCAGTTCAAAAAAAGTGGCGCTGACGTCTGCTTTCTTTATGGTACTGGGGGCTTCTCTTTTTTACATCTACAGCGATCTTTTGGCCGCAGCTATGTACAGTCAGTTACCCTCTGCGCCGATAGATCCCGAAAATGTGAGTGAGAGTTTTAACTACGTTTGGGACAAAACTGATGTCGCCGTCGAGAGTGTTGGTGGACCAGGTTTTTTCATACTTATGATGATATCGGTATTTGGTCTGGGATTCTTTATCTATCAAAAATTGGGGTTGGGATACAAGTCTAGATCCGATAAAGAAGATGAGAAAGAAAAGATGGAGGAAGACATCACCTCCACGGTCGACAGAGCGATAACCGAGCTGCATCAGGGAAAAGACGTCGAATCGACCATCTTGAGATGTTATCAAGAGATGTGTCTGATCTTGAGAGGGGAAGGTGTCGAGGACAAGGATTTCATGACTCCTAGGGAATTGGAGATAGCGGCCGTCAAAAAATTAGACATCCCGGATTCTCAGATCTCGAGTATAAGGAGGACCTTCGAACTGGCCAAATACAGCTCCCATAAGCTCGGCAGTGAAGAGAAGGACGAAGTCTTACAGGGTCTGAAGGCTTTGAAGGAGGTGTTGAAGTAGATCATGTCTAATACTTTGATTTCAAAGATAAATAACGGGCCCTTCGCGAGAAAGAGAGAGTCGAAGGTATACTATCTCGCTCTTGTCTTCTTGATAGGGATTTTTATCGTATTTACACTGAGTGGCGGGATCGGGTTTGCAGGGACCGTAGGTAGGATCTCAGGATTTTTCATACTCGCCATGATAGCTTATGGACTGATCGATTGGGGCTCGGCCGTAACTGAAAAACATGAGTTTTGGCGGGAAAAAGAAGATCTCGATGAGGAGGTCAATCTCAGGATGCGTAAAACTTCAAAGATCATAGAGAGAGCATCAAGTGGCGAAAAAACGAGTAAAAAGACTTTATCGGAGAAGATAAAAAAGACGTTCCTAATCAAGTTGAAAGAAAAAAGAGATCTTACTGAAGAAGAGGTACAGGAACTTTTAGAGGATGAAGAAGAGTTCCGCAGGATCGTTCAAGATGAAGTGATATCGGATTATATCCTCGAGGATTTAGAGGAGGAAGAGGAAAAGGGAAAGATCGCTACTTTTCTCTCCTCGCTCGAAGATAAAGAAGAATACAGAAAAAAGACTAAGCAGGTTATCAGGAGGGTAGAGGGATGGGAGTAGGGAACACCTCGGTTGAGAAAGTGCGGAAAATGAAGAAAAGTAAGGTCTTCGTATATATCTCTGCCTTGGCACTCACCTCACTCATAATCGGTAATCTTGTCAGGAGTTGGGTCTTTTTTGTCGGAACTATCTCCGCTATGGCTTTATTCGTGATCGCCGCAAGATCGTTACCGCCTAAAGACATCCATCTAGAAGTGGAGAGGGAGACCGGCGGACGGGTACGGGAAGTCTACGTGGATGACGAACTAGAGATCACGGTCAGGTTGGAAAACCGAGGTGACAAGCTCCGTTTGCTAGAGATACACGACGTACTTCCCCCGCTGGTCGAACTCATCGAGGGGTCTAATCACGAGGTGATCAGTCTCGATATGGGGGAAGAGAAAGAGCTGAAGTACAAGATCTCTTGCCCCGTTACCGGTAAGGTAGATATTGGACCGGTTAGAACGAGGTACAGGGACGCCTTCGACTTCTTTACGAAGGTGATAGGCGAAGATGAAAGGATGAGAGTCCAGGTACTCCCGAGTAGTCAGGACATGGAGAGCATAGATATAAATCCGAGCTATACCAAGCATTGGCTGGGAGAGATCAAGTCCAAGAGTATAGGCGTCGGGAGCGATTTCTTTTCTCTCCGGGAATATCATCCCGGTGACGAGATGAGGGACATAAATTGGAAAGCTACCGCTAAACATTTCGAACCTTTCACCAATGAATATGAAGGAGAGAAATCCGGTGACGTGATCCTGGTTGTTGACGGGTATAAGCGGGCGATAGTAGGGACTGAGAAGGAGAATTCCTTGAGAGCCTCTATCGACGCGGCCGCGAGCCTCGCATCTTCCATACTATCGGCCCGAAACCGGGTAGGTCTGGTAGTTTCGGGTGAATATCTCAACTGGGTATATCCCGCGACCGGGAAAAATCAATATCACCGTATCCTGGCGAACCTTACCAAGTTGGAAGGGGGAGGTACTTGGGACTTGGAAAACATCCAATGGCTCTTTGAGGACTTTTTTCCGCCCAAAAGCATGATAATCTTCATCTCCCCGCTAACGCTTTCCGACTTCGGTGAGACGATAATAGATATCTGCAGGAAAGAGTACGACGTCATGGTCATCTCTCCGGATCCGATCAAGATCGAGAAAGAGGTCGACGGCGATCACGAGGAGATGGTAGAAACGTTGTACAGGACAGAGAGAGAGCATCTGCTGAACAGGCTTTGGAATTATGGGGCGCTGGTGGTGGATTGGGATCCATATGAACCTCTCGAGCCTGAACTAGAGGAGGTGTTAAGATACAGGCGTACAAGAAGTGGATGAGGATAGGTGTAGGTTTTGGTTCGATAATCCTTGCCGCTGGTCTAGCGAGTCTGATCTCTCTCCCCTCGCCTTACTGGTTTTTTCCCCTGTTGTTTTCTTCCCTTTCTTTGATCGGCTTCTATCCTGGTAAGTCCTATATGCTCGATATAGGTATCTTTCTATCGATAATATCCTATCTTTTCGTGAACAGAGGATTGGGTATGTACGTTCCTAATGTTTTATTGGTCATAGGACCTTTTTTCCTGTTTATCGCTGTCTGGTTCTACACCAGGAACATGCTGACGACCAGGCGTATAGAGAGGGCTCAAGAGAGGAGTTCCAGTGAATGGGTATCATCTTTTAGAAAATCGGCTTTGAGCGATATATCTAGTAATCTTCTTCTCGGGTTTTTTTTGGCGGTGATAGGATCATTAATAGGCATGTATAGTTCTCTCAACTTAGGACTGACTTTTGATATAGAGAGTATCCTAATGGTGGTCTTCTCCTCTACAGTATTCTTCATAATCTACCTGACTCTCAATATCCTATCTTCAGAAAGTACAGAAGAGTGAGGCGTCCTCTTCACGATGTCTTAACTTCTATCGCGGGATAACGAGGCAAAACATTTTATATAAGGGTTTATTGATTGTGTTACGATACTCTAGTTTATCTTCAAATGGAGTGTGTATTAATGGAATCGATTGTTAGCGAGGCTCTATCCGAAACTGAAGAAGGCAAATCAGAAAGGAAGGAGTCACGAAAACCGGAAGACGAGAACCTATCCTCCGCCGACGAAGAGTTGAGAGAGGTTTTAAAAGACCTGAAAACCAACATCAAGATAGTGGGAGTCGGTGGTGCTGGATGCAACACGGTAGAGAGGATATCAGAAGAAGGTTTACAGGGGGCGGAACTTATAGCTAGCAATACCGACGCCCAACATCTCCTGACGGTTCTTGCACAAAGAAAGATACTGCTGGGCCGACGGAAAACAGGAGGGCTTGGTGCAGGTGCCCGACCTCAGATAGGGATGGAAGCTACCGAGGAAGCTAAAGATAAGATAAAGGATGTCTTGGAAGGTAGCGACCTGGTATTCGTAACGTGTGGACTCGGTGGGGGTACGGGCACAGGAGGTGCACCAGTAGTGGCAGAAGTCGCTAAGAACGAAGGTGCTCTCACCGTAGCCGTATGTACGACTCCCTTCGAAGCCGAAGGCGCAGCGAGGATGGAGAACGCCGAATGGGGTCTCTCTAGACTCAGAAAGGTCGCTGATACGGTGATAACCATACCGAACGATAAGCTGCTAGAACTCTGCCCGAGGCTATCTCTCAACAAGGCGTTCAAAGTGGCCGACGAGGTGCTCACCCGATCCATAAAAGGCATGACAGAACTCGTCACCAAACCAGGCTTGGTGAATCTGGACTTCAATGACCTGAAGACGGTGATGGAAGGTGCAGGGGTAGCGATGATAGGCATGGGTGAAGACGATTCAGAGAATAGAGCTGAAAAAGCCATTGAAGAAGCTATCAACTCTCCACTCATCGAAGTGGATATAAGCGAGGCAAATGCGGCTTTGATAAATGTTGTAGGTGGAAACGATATGACAGTATCAGAGGCTGAAAAAGCCGCGAAGATCGTGGAAAACAAGATTGGAAAGGACGCTAGGATAATATGGGGGGCCTCTGTAGAGCCAACCCAAGAGAAAACTCTGAAAATCATGGTCGTTATCACCGGAGTCAAATCGAAACAGATATTCGGAAGTACCGTTTCTGCAGATAAAAAGGAAATCCAAACCGTTGGATGAGGGGAAGTAGATGGACATAGTTGAAGGATCTTGGAAGGTACAGGACAAAATCGAAGAACAAGCAGGAAAGATAGGTAAAGGTAAATTTGGTCGCATCTTAAAGATGGCCAGAAAGCCGGATATGGAGGAATACAAAAAAACTTTACTCATAGTTGTGGGAGGTCTATTGCTGATAGGCGGACTCGGTTTCCTTATATATTGGCTATGGGAAAACCTGCCTGGCTATTTCGCCATCGGGGGTATATGAGATGAAGGGGAGGTTAAAACGATGGGACTATTAGATGACTTTACAGAAGACGAGCTAGCCGAGGAAGAAGAAAAAAAATTTCCCGAGGAGGCAGAGGAAAAGGAAGGGGAAGAAAAAGGGATATACTTAGAATGTGATTCAAACAAAAAATCTATCCCCACTAGGGAGAAAGCCTCTTACAAGGTCAGGCTGGTTAACTCCTCCTCCTCTTCAAAAAAGATCAATCTGAGAATACACCTGCTGTACAGCTCAGACAGGGAAGATCCCCTACCCTGGCAGATAAGATTATTCGATAGAGAAAAATTGAGCGACCCATCCGATTCCTTTGAGAAGGAAATCGAGGTGGAAGGAGGAGATGAAAAGATCATCCCCGTCGAGGTCAGCGCTCCTGAAGGGGCGAGCTATGGAGACAAGGCGGAAGTGATCATCGACGCCACCTCGGCTAAAGATAAGATGTTATCAGACTCGTTGACTTTAATCACGGCTGCGAGACCCGCTGTGGTTGCGATGAAAACCCAGATCAACCAGGAAAAGAATGTTGCGGATTATATAGCTTCCTGGGCTGAAGATAAAGATATGGGTGTCTTTTCTATCCTGGCCCCAAAACCAGTAAGAGGATATGTCTTTATCGAAGCGATGAATCCCACGATGGTCGATGAGATCATCGACGGAACGAGGAAAGCTAAAGGTATAATAGGTGGAGAGACGGACATAGAAGAGATAGAACACTTCCTCGCACCGAAACTGGCCGTTGAGGGTATAGCTGAAGGAGATATCGTGGAACTCTCGGCAGGGCCGTTCAAAGGGGAAAAGGCAAGGGTCGCTCAGATAGATGAAGACAACGACGAGATAACGGTTGAACTGTTCGAGGCTACCGTTCCTATTCCCGTGACGGTGAGAGGGGATCACGTAAGGGTCTTGGAGAAGGAAGAATGATGAATCAGGAATAAAGATAATATATGACCTGTTTAAAGAGATGATAATATGGCAACAGAAACGATCGAAGCCCTGATAGACGGCGGCGAAGCGAGCGCAGGACCTCCCTTAGGCCCGGAACTGGGGCCTTTAGGAGTCGACATAATGGAGATCGTCAATGCGATCAATGATAAGACTGAGAAGTTCGAAGGGATGAAAGTTCCGATCAAATTGACAGTGGATACTGAATCGGGAGATTTTGATATAGAAGTAGGTACGCCCCCCTCCTCCGCACTAGTTCTAGAAAAAGCGGGCATCGAGAAAGGAAGTGGAAACCCGAAAACAAGCAAAGCCGGGAACATAACCATTCAACAGGCTAAGGAAATAGCGGAGATGAAAGAAAACGACCTGCTGGGAAAGAATATGAAGCAGAAAACTAAAGAGATCATAGGTACCTGTGTTTCTATGGGTATCACGATAGATGAAAAGGAACCTAAAGAGGTCGAAGAACTCATAGACGAAGGGGAGTACGACTCTGTCTTCGATTAAAATTCCTATAATTTTATCTTTCTAGCTTTACCCCTCTCTATAAGAACTTTAGCGATATCCTCGTGAAGGGTTACCACGTCTTCTTTGTTCAGTTCGTAAGAGGTATCTAAATCCACAAACGGTGGAACGTCGTCTATTATATGGACTAATATTTCTTCATGAGCTTCTACTTTTTCCCGGACTGTCTCATCCGTCTCTACTGACTCATCTTTCTCTTTTTCTTTCCCTCCTGATACCGATTTCTCCTTTCCGCTTTGGTCTTTATGAACGGTCTCTTCGACTCCCTTTTCCTCCGCATCCTTACTCTCCTCACTATCCTCACCGCTCATCTCTTCTTCCTTATCTCGTGACTTTCCCTCTCTATCTTCTGTTGTTTTGCGCTTGTACTCCCCCAAAAAGACGAGGTTTTTCAGCTCTTTCAAAAGATTAGAGACTTCGTTCAATAGCTGTAATTCTCTATCTATAAGATTCGACGTGTTGACCGACTGTCCTAATGATTTATGGTAGGCGGCTAAGACTATCTTTTTCTGCCGCTTTTTGAAGAAAAGGTCAGCTATCTTTTTCACCCTCTCGTACTGCTTCTGCATCCTTTTCTCTTTTTTATTACTCGGTGATATGCCTATATCCTCCGTCTTCTCTTCTAAATCTTGGATATACTCTCTCAATCTCTGGTAAAAATTATCCGGTAAATCACATGGTTGTTCAGAATCCTTTTCTCTCTCCCACACGTCTACGACGTCTTCATAGGTGAGTTCATCGTCCGCCATGGTCTCATCATTCTCGCGTTCTTATATGTGTTTTTGGAAGGGCAATACTTACGAAGATGATCTTTCGTCAAAAGGTGAAGATCGTATCACAGTTTGGACATTCCTCCGCTTCTTCACTTACCTCCGTCCGGCAGTTGGAGCAGACGGTTTTCGTCCTACCGCTGATCTCAGTTTCTAAGATCTCTTCTCCGCAAAGGACACATTCGAATTCGTTGGGAACGAATCCTCCGCAGAAGGGGCATTCGATCAGCTCTTCGATATAGCCTTCCTTTCGATCTTCTTCTGCCATCGGAACAGGATAGATATAAAGATATTAATCCTTTTTCCTCTCTAAAACCTTCACTTCGCCCCACTTCCCCGTAGATATTTGTTTTCCGTACCCTTTATCCTGTACGTACCCATTGGCCACTCTTATATTCATTCCAGTTTCGAACTCATCTTCGATCCTTTCAGTCTCTTCGTTCCAGAACACCACCTTTATGGAACCCGTCCCGTCGTCGATGCGTACGTTCCTGACGCTGCCCTGTCCGTTCTCGTTTTCGAAGGTCCTTAGAGTTCCAAGGTCGACGATCTCGCCCTCTACGGTGCACTCGTCTCCCGGTTCAACCTCCTTTATCTCATCGATGGCCTCTTCGTTCCTATCCTCTTCAGCCACGATCATATAAGCTAAGGCTTCTTCGTCGAAAAGATCGTCAAATTGCTCTTTCTTCTTCTGTATCTTCTCTTCGAATTCGTCTCTTGAGTACAGGTCCGAGACCATCTCGTACAGCTCGTCTACGGTGGGCATAGTCCGGTTTAAGAAAAAAATAGAGAGGATTAAAATGTGTCGGTGCTCACCGCATCTCTGATATCCTGTCTAGTACCTCCAAGTTGCTCGGAAGGTCCGAAGAGACCGTCGATGTCAATTCTCTCTCACGTCCGAAGAGATCCTTCACGGTACCTTGCTTCTCTACGGAACTTCGGATCGGTATAGTGATGTCCGCTATATTTTCCATGGTTTCACTTTTCTTCCCGGAGAGATGTACGACCGTTTTATCTTTGATCCGTTCTACCGGTATGTTTTCATCACCTAAGACCAGTACTGTTTCGCTTTTCACGTCGGCTTTAGTTATCCCTATCTCGGAGAGACCGTGAGCGTTTGCTCCGGGCTGAACCACGATCTTCTCATTCAAACCGTCGGCTGCCGAAGGCGGTACAACGGCGATGCCTCCGTCGAGATTTTTCAAAGAGTTGATCATTGTAGTGCCGTTATCTTCGGCTCTTTTCACGAACATCTTCAATATCGGAGCGATATCGTAGACTTCATCATCGACGTACAATCTATCCGTCGAGAGAAGATCGTCGAGATCACAGTTGGACCTTTCGTCCATAACGTTCGAAATCAAACCCGCGTCTAACTCGTCAGCTAAGCTTTCAAGCCTCTCGGCCTCTTCCATGGATATCGAGGCACCTGCAACTATGTCTAGCTCGGCGTTCGCGATCATCTTTTCTAGTTCTCTCCAATCGTCGTCTGACGGTGGAACTCTCTCTTCAAACATGGGTGTCTCGAATTTCCCTATGTCGCACAGATGTCCCTCAAAGACCGGATCTTCAGCGGGCTTGAACATCACCGGCCTGTCGTTGACAGCGTGGACTTCAACGGGACAGGTCAACCCACATCCAGTGCAGAAAGTTTCTCCGGCAACTTCTGCTTCGTGAGGTCCCGGTTTCCTGTCTCGGATGAACTCTTCAAAAGCGCCCGTCGGGCAGGCATCGGCCAGATCGCCGATGAGTTTGCTGTCCACTCCACCGAGAGGTTCTCCAAAGGCCGGTTCTACCACGGTCTCGAACCCTCTGTTGGCGAATTGAACTACTCCTTCACCGTGTATTTCTTCGGTCGTTCTCACGCAGGAACCGCACTGTACACACTTACCGGGTTCCATGACCACGTAGGGATGTGACTCGTCGAGTTCTCTATCGAACTTGAAACCCTCGTAAGCGTGCTGATCCGCTTCGAAAAGATCGGCATAATCTCTCAGTTTGCAGTCGAAACGATCCAAGCAGCCGCACTCCAAGCATCTCTCGGCTTCACCGCGGGCTTCTCTTTCCTCAAAACCGAGTTCTATCCTGTCGAAGTCGTTGACCCTATCTCTTGGGGCCCTAGTAGTCATCTCCTTTCTCGTTTCCTTGTTATAATCCAAAAGATCCTCTTCCGTGACTTCATCGGTGTGGAAGTAGCCGAAAGGTTCGGTATAATCATCGGGCACTTCGTGTTTTTCTATTTCCCCTTCGAGATAAGCGTGGAGAGCGTAGGCTGCCTCTCTCGCCATGCCGGTACATTCAACTATAGAGGATGGTCCGAGATTAGCATCTCCAGCGGTGAAGACGTCCTCGTAGTTGGTCTGGAACTTGGAATTTTTCGCGAGGGTGTAATCTTCGATCTCTAGACCTTCTTCCTCCAGCAGTTCCTGGTCGGGCTGCTGACCTATTGCGAGTATAACAGAATCGCTCTCTATCTCCACCGTGTCATCCACTTCTATAGGTTTGGGTCTTCCGGATTCGTCGGGTTCGCCCAACTCCATCGCTGAACAAGTCACCTTTTCGACGCACTCTTCGTCTTCCTCACCACAGACTTCCTTTGGACTCACTAGGAATTCGAAGTTCACTCCTTCTTCTTTAGCTGCGTCTATCTCGTCCTGGTGCGCGGGCGCCTGCTCTTGCGTTCTCCTATAAGCTATGGTCACTTCCTTTCCGATCCTTTTTGCGGTTCTCGCCACGTCGATGGCGGTGTTTCCGCATCCCACGACCACGACTTTCTCGCCTAAGTCTATATCCCTTCCTAAAGTGTGATCTATCAGGAAGTCGATGCCGCCCATGACACCGCTGAGATCGACGCCTTCTATCGGGATCATCCAGGATTCCCAGGCTCCTGTGCCCATGAAGACCGCGTCGTGCTTTTCTCTCAGCTCTTCTAGAGAAACGTCTTCGCCCAATTCGGTATCTGTTTCGGCTTCGATACCCAGGTCGAGTATCCAATCTATCTCTTTATCTAGAAGATCGTTCGGTAAGCGGTATTCCGGGATGCCGTATCGCATCATACCGCCGAGTTCCGGCATCATGTCGTAGAGCTTAACGTCGTGACCTTTCAACCTTAAAAAGTAAGCCGCGGTCAGTCCGGCGGGACCTCCGCCTACGATCCCGACGCTCTTGTCCGTTTCTTCCTCTATCTCAGGGACCCAAGGATCTTCGATGTCTTCCTCCGCTGCGAACATCTTCTGCTGTCTTATCGCGATCGGATCTTCGACCTTCTCTCTCCTACATTCCTCTTCGCAGGGGGCGAAACACGCCATCCCCAGGCTCAACGCTAGTGGGGTCTTCTCTTTGATCAGTTCGACCGCTTCGCTCGGTCTTCCGTTAGCTATGTGTGCGAGATAACCCTGCACGTCTAGACTCGCTGGACACTCGATGGAACACGGGGCGACACAATCTCCAGTATGTTCCGACAATAAGAGTTCGAGAGCCATCTTCCGGCCCTCGTAAATCTCTTCCTTTTTCGTCTCTATCTTCATGCCGTCCTGTATAGGAGTGTCGCAGGAAGTGGTGACCTCGGTGCCTCTGTCAGTGGTGACTTCGACTAAACAGACTCTACATCCGCCGAAAGGTTCCTCTATAAATTCTATCTCGCACAGCGTAGGTATGAAATGATCGTTCTCTCTGCATACGTCTAAAACGTTCTTTCCCGGTTCAGTCTCATATTCCTTTCCATCTATTGTTACTGTGATCTTATCGGACATCTATTTCACCTCCACCGCGTCTACGGGACAGACTTCTTGACACGCCCCACATTTTATACAAACTTCCTGGTCGATCTCGTGCATTTCTTGAGACTCGCCCGTTATAGCGTCTGCGGGACATTCTTCTAAACAGGTGCCGCAGCCTACACATTTCTCGGTTATGGCGTAAGTGATCAATTCTCTACATACCCCTGCGGGACAAGTTTCTTCCTCGAGATGGGCCTCATACTCGTCCTCGAAGTATCGTAAAGTCGTCAGGACCGGATTCGGAGCGGTCTGGCCGAGGCCGCAGAGCGAGTGCTTCTTTATCTTGTCCGCCATCTCTTTCAATTTCTCGATATCTTCATCAGTACCTCTGCCTTCGGAGAAGTCTTCTAGCATCTCCAGCAGCCTTTTCGTGCCCACTCTACAGAAGGTACACTTCCCACAAGACTCTTCCTGCGTGAAGTCCAAAAAGTAGTGAGCCACGTTGACCATGCAGTCGTCCTCGTCCATGACCACCATACCGCCGGAACCCATGATGGCGCCGGCTTCAGTCAAGGTTTCGTAGTCAACCGGTGTATCGAGATGTTTACTCGGCAAACAGCCGCCGGAAGGTCCGCCCAACTGAACGGCTTTGAATTCCTTCTCATCGGCTATTCCGCCGCCTATATCGAATATGACTTCTCTCAGCGTCGTACCTATAGGAACTTCGACCAGGCCTCCTCTCTTGATCTTTCCCGCCAAGGCGAAGACCTTAGTTCCGCCGCTCTCTTCGGTACCTATCGAAGCGAACTCTTCGGCTCCGTTCCTCAATATCCAGGGTACGTTCGCCCAGGTCTCCACGTTATTTATGTTGGTGGGCTTTTCGAAGAGACCTTCTTGAGCCGGGAACGGCGGCCTAGGCCTGGGCATTCCTCTTTCACCTTCGATTGAATGCATCAGAGCCGTTTCTTCACCACAGACGAAAGCGCCGGCTCCTTCTTTCACCTCTATATCGAAGGAAAAACCACTGCCCAAGATATCTTCGCCGAGAAAACCTTTTTTCCTGGCTTTCTCGATGGCGATGTTCAATCTTTTTACCGCTATAGGGTATTCAGCACGACAGTAGATGTAACCTTTGCTGGCTCCTGTAGCGTAGGCCCCTATGATCATCCCCTCAAGAACGGCGTGAGGATCACCTTCTAGAACGGACCGATCCATGAAAGCGCCGGGGTCGCCCTCGTCGGCGTTACAGATCAAGTATTTTTCGTCGCCATCCGCGTCCTTGGCGAACTGCCATTTCACTCCGGTCGGAAAACCGGCACCGCCTCTTCCACGGAGGTTGCTCTCCTTTATCGTTTCTATTATCTCCTCCGGCTCCATGTCCAAAGCTTTCTTTAAACCCTCATAACCGTCCTTCTCGATGTATTCCTCTATACTCTCGGGATCTATCTTACCGCTGTTTCGAAGAACGGTCTTGTGCTGTTTTGAAAAGTAGTCGTATTCTTCAGAAGGCGAAGTGATCAGTTTTTCTTCGTATGGAACCTCCTGGACAAGATGTTTTTCAACGAGTTCATCCACGTCGTCCGCTTCGAGGTTCCCGTAGGTGTAAGTCCCATCATCGGCTTCGATCTCGACGATGGGTTCGTTGTGGCACATGCCTATACAGCCGACCTTCTTCAGTTC
>JAZKSH010000023.1:0-22119 GCA_036626195.1 Thermoplasmatota archaeon
TATTCTTCAACCTGCTCGAAGTGTGCCGTTATGTTCTTGTCCTCGTCCATCGTTATCGTTATCTCTTCTCCTGTTTGATCGGTACCTGTCCACTCGACGAAACTCCAGCCTTCGTCTGGTATAGCTGTCAAGGTCACCTCAGTACCGGGTTCATAATCTTCCTGTTGGGGATCTATCTCTACAGTACCTCCTCCTTCAACCGTCACATCAAGAGTGTAAGAGTGCTCTTCGAAGTGTGCTGTAAGTGACTTATCACCGTCCATGGTCATAGTTATCTCCTGTTCCGTTCCCGTATAATCCCCAGTCCAATTCACAAAATACCACTTATCGGCAGGTGCGGCTGTTAGATTGACTTCGGTACCCGGTTCATATCCGTCTTCTTCAGGCTCCACATCTACTGTTCCTTCACCTTCTATGGTCACATCGAGCGTGTATCTATGCTCTTCGAAAACAGCTGTTATATTCTTGTCTCCATCTATCGTTATATTTAGGTCGTCTTCTTCACCGATATAGTCCCCCGTCCATTCAGCGAAGTACCAGTCTTCAGCCGGGACAGCTGTTAGATTTACCTCTTCACCATGCTCGTACTCATCTTTATCGGGATCAACATCTACCGAACCTTCTCCTACTGTACCAACAGTTAGATTGTACATTTTTGTCTCGAAATGAGCGGTTAACTCCATATTCTCGGCTATGGTTATATTGATTTGCTCTTCACTGCCATTATGGTCGCCTGTCCATTCAACGAAGTGGTAACCTTCATCCGGGATAGCCGTTATATTAAGGGTGGTTCCATTTTCGTAGAGTTCAGTCCATCCATCTTCGACTTCCTCACCATCCACCTCAACCGTTCCACCACCCTCTATATGTATCGTGAGTGCACTCCGGATCTCCCAGCTCAAGAATGGATAACCGTCTTTGATCATTTCATCCTCATCGATATCCCATATATCTTTATCATCGGTATCATCGTTTGGATCACCTACAAAGTCCCAAGGCTCCTCTAATCCTGAGGTGTCCGTATCTGTATAGGTTGTTATCTCCTTCATTTCAGCAGTAGTCTTACCCGTCCCGCCCTGGCTTGTATCCTGACCAGAAGTCTCAATGTCCCAAAAAGAGTCGGAGATTGTCCCACTACTTAGGCCCACTAGACCCCCTACATCTCCGTTTCCACTCACGTTTCCTGCTGCGTACGAGTTAGAAATGTTGCCGTTAATATTGGATCCAACAAGGCCCCCTACAGTAGATCCTCCACTCACGTTTCCTGCTGCATAAGAATTCTTGATGGCGGAATCGGTCAGTCCAACGAGTCCTCCTACAACCTCGGCTCCGGAGGTATGAACGGTTGCATAAGAGTTGGACACCGTGCCATTCCAGTTCATTCCTATCAGGCCGCCTACACGTCTGCTATTTCCACTCACCTCTCCCTTAGCATATGAATTAGACACCGCGCTTTTATTGGTGTTATATCCTATAAGTCCGCCCACATCATAGTCTCCGCTCACACTTCCTGTAGCATAGGAGTTATTCACGGTAGTATTATCGTTCACTCCAACGAGTCCACCAACTTGATTCCCTCCGCTCAGATTTACCTCTATGAGCCCTAGGTCGGTTAATTCTGCTCCGTCAGTATATCCGAATAGTCCCAAATTGTCTTCTTCGGAGCGATTTATGTAGAGGCCGCTTATTTCATATCCGTTTCCGTCGAAAGTGCCTGAGAATCGATTATACTGAGGTCCTATCGGCTCCCAACCATTCCCAGTATTGTAATCACTATATCCTTCAGTATTTTCGTCTAAATCATTTATCAAGACATAATCGCTCTCTAGATCATTTCTTACATTGTCTAAATCGTGCCAGTCGTGGATCTCTTGGGCAGCTTGAGTTTCAGTTTCCTCCCAATCTTCAGCAGCGCCTTCTTTCCCTTCAATCACCTCGCCTCCGACAGCTGCAAACACGGCGCTGAGCGGCAGGGCGAGGGTGATGGCGAGCGCAAAAATTTTTCTCATATTATCCCTTCTCTTAAAACTATTCTGATACATATATTTTAGGTTGATCCGGCCTGAATTCCTCAGAAAAATACAGACGTAATCACTTGGATCATCTCATCCACATCGCCGAAATACCAGAGAAGCCCCAGTATTACCGCCAATACCAGCACGACTACAAAGAGCTTGATCAGATCCCAGAGGATGCAGAGGATGAGTATCACGATGACGACTCCAAGTCCTATCAGCGGGATCAGACAGATCATGGTGAAAAATAGAGTTTCTTCTTTATTAAATCTGCGATGAAAATATTTATGTAAAAGATTACATTTACCTCTATGGTTGAAAATGTTTACCGAAGAGCCATATCCTAAGATAAAGATACGGATCGCCTCTGTCATGGTCGTGATGATAATGTTGATCTCTCTCTTCACGGCCGCGATGCAGGGGTTCGAAGCCGATACCGAGTATGACGACGACAGTGAGCCGGATTTTGAACTGACAGGCCTGAGCGACGAGATGGACGATGAAAGGATCATATTCGAAAAAGCAGATGAGCTAGGGAACGTGGGGAAACATAACTCTATAAATGTTACTGAAGATCACCGATACATAAGCTATTACTCTGAAAGCGATGAAGCACTGAAGCTGGCTAGAGGTGAGCTTCCCTACGCTTCGAATAATTGGACAATCTGGACGCTCGACGATCAGGGTGACGTGGGAAAATACTCGTCCATCGAAGTTGTGAGTAACGATGGCAGTGACAACATCCACATCGCATACTACGATTCCTCTGAAAAAGAATTGAACTATCTTCAGCTGTCGATCTCGGATAGTTCGATGGAGATCGAAGAAGAAGACGTTGTGGATACGGACGGAGTGGGAAAGTACGCGTCTCTCGTTCTAGATGGTGAAGAAGATCCTCATATCAGCTATCACAACGAAACCAGCGGCGGATTGATGTATGCGGAGAAGACGGGGGATGTTTGGGACCCTGATGAGATCGACACCAGCCAAGGCGACGGTATGGGACTCTACTCCTCTTTAGCCCTGGATTCGAACGGTGATCCCCGCATTGCTCACTACGACTGGTTCAACACTGATCTGATGTACTCCAAAGAGGACGAAGGGAGCTGGGATACTTACTCGATCGATGCAGCAGGTGAGCAGGTAGGGAAGCACGCTTCTCTGGTTTTGGATGGAGAAGACCGACCTCACATCTCCTGCTACGAATGGACGAATGAAAACTACCGACTCAAATATGTGAACAAACAGAACGGAAACTGGACCGCAGAAACGGTAGATGAAGAGACGGATTATGTCGGAGTCTATACATCTATCGCTCTCAAAGGTGAGGAAGAACCGGTCATAAGCTATCACAGGTGGGACGAAGAGAACCTCAAATTGGCATGGAAAGAGGAAAATGGATGGACCTCAAAGGCGGTGGATACGGAAAATCAGGTCGGCTCTCACACCTCTTTAGAGGTAGGAGATAATGGGGCGGATGCACACATCAGCTATCACGACAAGACTAACTCCGACCTTCTGTACGCTCGGATATTCCTAGAAAATCGAACGCCTTTAAAGCCCATGTCTTTCACCACTCACTCGGAATACGGCGACATCGTCTTAAATTGGGAAGAGCCGATATTCGACGGCCTATACATGGAAGAGGACGGTATCGACGGCTACAACATATACAGGAAGAGAGAGGGCCAAGAAGAATTCGAGCTGTTAGAAGAGAATCTGACCGTATCCTCCTATTCATATACGGATCCGATCTCTAACGAGAATGAAACGGATAATTACCTTTACAAGGTAGCCGCTGTAAACAGTGAGGGAATAGGAGACAATTCCACCGTTTTGAGAACTAGAGCTAGATACTTCGATTCCAAGAGAACAGGTAGTAACACCAACGACTACACCATCGAAGAACTTTTCGCTTTGGAGGGTGAAGAGAGTGCAGACCCAAACAGCTACGAGTTAAGGTGGGACTTCATCTACAACGAGAGCGAAGGAGCGGATTGGGATAGGAGGAGTACATCTCAAGGCGGTCCCGAAGAAGTGACTAAAGAGTATGAAAAAGCGGGGCTCAAAAGCGTGATGCTTGAGGTGGAAGCCAGAGGAAGAAAAAGAAGGTGCTTACAGAGCGCTTGGGTGCTCGGCGAATATCGTCTGACTTCGACCTACGAGATGGAAAATTCCAACGAGGTCTTCTTTCATATAATGGGTAGTTTTGTACCTGATGGTTTTAATGGAGAGAGCGAATTAAAGAACACATACATTTTCCAAAGTAACAAAAACTTGCCGTATCGGGCTGTAAATTTCACCTTCGATGAAGACGTGAATCATTCAATCGGAGGAGACAATATGGATCAGCCCATTGAGCCGGAGTACACTGAAGGAGAACGTGCATTTTGGAATAGTACTTTCACGGTAAGCAACGCAAGGAATGATACAGAAGTGGTCGTCGTACCGACACTCTACAACGAGCATAGAGATACCTACGCAAGGCCGTTTGATTCTGATCCCGACGGAGGGGACGATAAGCTCCAAAAAGACGTGGAGATGCTCGGCAAAATGAAGTGGGTCTACCCTCTTTTGAATCGCACAGTCAATATGACCGTGGAGAATGTAGGAGAGGGACAATACTACCACGGGTGGGAATTAGAATTTGAAGTGGACTTCAATGATAGCGACGACGAAGACGATGAAGGTTTTTTCAACGTTACCTCTGTGATGCCTTCCGCTATAAGCAAATTGGGAAAGTACTTCGGAGGAGATTACGGATTCGAAGTGGAGGCCTTACCAGATGATACGATAAAATTCAACAACGAAGGTGTCATCGAAACCAAATTATTGACTTTCAGTACAGACGTGGGAGAAGATAAACTACCCTCAGGCAGCTTCGATGGGAATTTCGGAAAGTCGATGTCGTACAGCGGAGAGACTGATATGGAAGTCTCTGCCAACATCCACCTGTTCATGGTTGTCGATCCCTTCGATAGGAATATAGGGGTGGAAGGCTATTTAGAATTCGAATTCAGTGCCGAGCTCAAAATAGATATCCCATTGCAGTCTATCGGTATAGCCGAGGTCGGATTGACCGCCGAAGTCGGCGGCGGTATAGGGGTGGAATTCAAGATAGGCGGTCTGTACTATCAGGCTGGAGAGGGAGTAACGCCAGAACCTCCAGAAGAGACCCTGATCGAGATGATGGTGAACTTCGGAGGCGGACCCTACGCCGAGGTCGGGGCCGGCCTTGCAAAAGTCGAAGGTAAGTTCCTCTGTGACCTCACGGTAGGGATCGAGGTGCCCAGCAGAGAAACCGACCTGACCTTGGGAGGAAGGTTCAAGGTCGTGGCTGAAGCGGCCTGGGGCCTTTGGGAGAAATCCAAGTCTTGGGATCTTTTCAAGAAAGAGATGTACTCAAACTCGGCACAACCAGAGCTTTTTGCCGATACAGAGGTAGGAAACGAGCTTGAGATAGTCAGTACCGATAGGTTATACACGAGAGATTATTATCAAAACGGTCTTTACGAGTTGGGAACTCACTCTTCACCGCCGACTTCCGGTGGTGTGACGACATTGGAAGAGAACGTCGCACCTAGCCCTGAACCTGAGATAGCTTTCGTGAATGAAGATTCCGGATTGGCAGTATGGGGTGATCTGACGAAGTCTGATGATGGTGCAAATTCCGAGCTGTATACCCGGGGGTATGAAAACGGATCATGGGGCGGAATGGAGTCAGTAGCGAATTTATCGAAAACCGCCTACAGCCCGGAATTGATAAGATGGGGTAATGAAAGTGATGAAGAGCTGATGATGTTCTACATGGGCGTAGATGAAGAAATGAACGAAGATAATGCCGGCGAGGACTTCTTTAATAACAATTCTATCAGAGCTAAGACCTGGTCACCCTCAACGGGATGGTCTGAACAGCTGCTCAACTACTCGGTTGAAGGCGAACCGATAACCAGTTTCGACGTCAGCGCGAGCGATGGTAAGGTTTACATAACTTACAGGGCCGGCGGAACAAACTTTGACGTGTTCAACAGTTCCATTGCTACAAACGGAACCATCGGACTGATCAGTGCAGAGATGGGTCAAGACGGGCTGATAGTGACTGATGAGTGGGAAACCGAAGAACGTATGCCCACCGCTTCGACGCCTGCGGTGGAATCCATAAACGGCGAGATCGGGCTCTCCTACATCAAAAATGTTCAGTATGACCAGGAATATAAAGTAAAAGAGAACTGTTATAATGAAACCGTTCTCATTGAAGTCGATGAATCTGCCGGGTCTTTAGATCAGATGGAAAACTATACCGTCCGGGGAACGGAAAACACCACCTCGCACGTCATCCTTTCAAAAGAGAACAACCAGATGGTGGTATCGTGGGTGGAGAACCACAGCTCCATAAGAAGGAGAGAGGTAAATATAACGAACAGCGGATGGAGCCTGTCTGAGATGACCACTGTATTTTCGGGAAGAACCGTATCAGGTCTGGCATTCCATGAGAATGAAACAGGAAAGTTCTATACATTCCAGGCCGGCGAGAACGGCGTACCGATGGTCATCCAGTCGAAAGGTGACGGCTGGGGATACTTGAGGAGTATATCGAGAGACGACCGATATTCACACGGACAGTTGAATTCCGCTTTCAGTGTAAAAAATCCAAAGATGGTCTATGTCGAGGAGGAGGAGGTCATCGAAGGATGGCACGCTGCTCACTACACTTTCAACCATGTTGAAAAGGATGAAGTCGAAGATGAAAGCGAGCATGGAAACACGGGCGATCTGGAAGGTAACCATACCATAAAACACCATTCCAAAAATAAGACTCGCGAGTATGGAGATTACGTCCAGTTTAGAAATGGGACGGGAAAGATGACAGTGACGAGTTCGCCTAGCCTGAACGTTACCGAAGAGAGCGAAAATTTCACCGTTACATCTCTAGTCAAGCTTGGAGAAGAAGATGAAGGCCCCTTCATGCAAAAGGACGGCTCTTGGGCGGTCAAGTATCAAAACGGCGAGATCCTGATCGAACTTTGGGCCGAGTCGGAGAAAGAAACTAGAGGAGTAGAAACGCAGAACGTAGAACTCGATGAGTGGTTCTTCATAGGCGTGCGGTATGAAAAAGTGAATAACGACCTATCTTACCTCAACGTCACCTTGATTAACAAATATGAAAACTTGACTTCTGAGCAGTTTTCTAATCATACGGAAACCTTTATGCTGCAAAGCATTGGTGACCTCGATTCATCCGCAGAGCCTTTAAAACTGGCTGGGTACCACGAAAAAATCACCATGGACGATTTCAGGCTTATGGAGAGGTATCTGCCTAACGCATCCATGATGAAGGTATACAGCACCCTTTATCCGGATTTTGATAGAAAGCGTAATATTGGAACACAGGCCGTGCCGCCTTTCGTGAATTTTACCCATTCAGAAGAGACTCAAGCCGGAGAGCCCATCGAGTTCGAGGGATACAGTCCTTCGGGTAATCTAAACTGGACATGGATATTCGGTGACGGAGAGAAAAGGTACGGGAAGAACGTCGAATACACTTTCAACGAGACCGGACACCACGAAGTTAAGCTGAACGCGGTCCACAATCAAACTGGATCTCTAGCTTACCATGATAAAACGATACACGTCATCGACGCGAAGCCACCTGTCTTCGAAGGGATAAAAGACTATACTATCAAGGAAAACAACTCGGTGGAGTTGAATTGGGATCACGGTGAAGACGTTTCAGAACCCATAAGATATCGTATACATCACGTGAAAGGCGAAGAGAATTTCGATCACTCCGTATGGGTTAACAGCACATATGATAATTCCGCCGTTCTTAAGAAGTTGGATCCCCAGGTTGAACACCATGTAAAGGTGACGGCCGAGAACAACTTGGGACTCGTGAATACCACTCCAGAAGGTGAGAGTTTCTTACTCGATGATACCCTCCCTCCAGATTTCGACGGGATTGAAAAAGTCTCCGCTTCCGATCATCCTAATAAAACCATAAATCTGGAATGGAAAGCCGCATTCGATCATTCTGAACCGATAACGTATCCCGTGTATCACTCGAGGGAGGAAAACCTGAGTTTTGAAGATCCAATAAAAGAAGTTAAAACACCACATACCACAGTTTCCGTCTCCGATATAGGTGAGCACTACTTTGCGGTAAGAGCGGAAGACAAAGAAGGCAACATGGAGAAGAACGAAGAGGTGAAAAGAGCGGTAGTTAATGATACTACATCACCTGTGGTGGATATAATAACGCCCGAGGATGGAGCGGAAGTTCTGTCCACGGTTCAGATAGAGTGGGAAGGCGAAGATGATCCCACAGGTATCTCAAATTATCAAGTGAAGAGCGATAACCATGAAGACTGGGAGACAGTGGAGACCAACGCGACGAGGGTCAATCATACCATTGAAATACTGCCCGACGGAAAGCGAACTCTAACGGTCAAGGCGGTCGACGGAGAGGGTAACTATGCCAAAGACTCCGTGACCGTCAACGTGACCGGACCTTACGTTTCTCCTGAGGCAGAACTCAGAGCGCCTAAAGACGGGTCACAGGACGTCTCGACTTTCCCTACGTTGAGCGTAGATATCCATCATCCTAACGAGTTGGAAAGCGACGTTTACTTCCACAGCGCTTCTCCAAACGAAACGATGATGGATGAGAATCTGATAGGACTTGTAGAAGATGTGAAAAACGGTGAGAGCGTCACTTTGAATTGGACCGGTCTTGAAGTGGATACGATGTACGAGTGGTACGTGGTTTTGGACGATGGTGTATCTACCACGGCATCGGAAAGATGGTCTTTCAGCACTAGCGAGTCGGGAGAAAACAATCCTCCTATGATAGGCGAGAGATATCCTGAAGACGGCTCTACAGATGTGAATTTGAATACAACTCTAGAGGTCGAAGTTTCCGATACCGACGGGCACTCGATGGAAGTACGCTTTTACAGTGGAGACGGAGAACTGATAGGGGAAGAACAAGGTGTAGAGAGCGGAGGAATCACCCGCACCGATTGGAACGACCTTTCGTCAAATACTACCTACGAATGGTTCGTCGAGGTTTACGACGGATTCGACGAAGTAAATTCGGAGAGATGGTCTTTCGAGACGCAAAAAAGTGAAGATGAGGTAGGGCCCTTTGAGCCCTACGAACCCGTGCCGGAAGACAACGCTAAAAATATTTCCACTTCACCCGCTCTCGAAGTCTATGTGGAGCATCCTGAAGAAGAGTATATGGACGTGTCCTTCTACGGCACTTCTGAGGCCGATATCGGATTCGAGTTCATAGGTACCGATGAAGGGGTGGAAAGTGGAACCACGGCCTCCATCGACTGGACCAGGTTGGAAGAAAACACTACGTATCGTTGGTTCGCAGTGGCCGATGACGGAGAGAAAGAAGCATCTTCGGAAAGATGGAGCTTCAAAACGGTTGAAGAAGAGTATGGACTAGAGGTCATAGATTTCGAAGTCGCTCCGATCTATGGTGAAGCGCCTCTCGACGTTTCGTTCCACGCTGAGGTGAAGAACGAGGGAGTTTCACCAGAAGAGACCGAGATAAAGATAATGGACGAGGAGCAAAATTCGATACGAAACTGGACTCACATGGTCGAGGGGGGCGAGATGCTGGAGATAACGGAAGAACACCGGTTTGAAGAGGTCGGTGACTATACGGTGTTATTTGAAGAGGAAGAGGAACAAGTGAAGGTAGTGGACGAGGCAGCGTTAACACCAATATTATTGGAGGTCCCTGAAGAAGTGGCTAAAGGAAGTTCTGTACCGATCAGAGGTGTGGTGAATAACGAAGGAGCCAGTGAACAACAGATTCACTTGATACTAGAGGATGAAACCATCTTATCGGAATCGGTGCCCGCGGAATCGGGTGAATACGAGTTTACCACCGAACACGTGTTCGAAGAGATAGGTGAAAAAGAAATAGAGGTGAGGGACGAAAACGATCATACTCTCATGAGTGAAACCGTAGAGGTCAAAGCCGAGGGACCTAGAACACCTAAGAACCCAAGGCCAGCGGATGGAGCCGAACATATATCTACATCGCCTACCTTGAGCGTTGAAGTCGAACATACCTTGGAGGAAAATATGGATGTATCTTTCTATGAGGAAACTGGAGATGAAACAAGGCTTATCGGGAGCGTCGAGGACGTGGGTAGTGGAGAAAAAGCAGAGATGGAATGGCTTGAGCTTGGAAACTCCACCACCTATCGCTGGTCGGTCGTAGTCGATGACGGTGATGTACAAACTTCTTCAGAAACGTGGTCTTTCACCACAAGCGCGACGGGCGAGAACGAAGCTCCGGCTGCCGCTAATCTGATAAGTCCGGAGAACGGCGCTTCGGGAACTCATATCAACGTGACTTTGAGCGTCGAAGTCTCCGATCCAGACTCCGAACTTCTCGACATATCTTTCTATGAAAAAGAGAACGACGAAAAGATAGGAGAGGTCTCGGGAATAACCAGCGGCTCCGAGGCGGAGATTGTATGGAGCAATCTCTCATACAACACTACCTATGAATGGTACGTCGTGGTGGATGACGGCGAGCATACCACTACTTCTGAAGCCTGGTCGTTCACCACGCAGCTAGAAGAAGAGAAAGAAGACGACGGCGGCGATAAAGACGGAGACGGAGATGGAGATGGAGATGGAGATGGAGATGAAGATGAAGTGGATGATCTAGACGAGGAAGATGCTGGCTTGCTCCCGGCTCTACAGATCGTTCTGTTGATCTTACTGGGCTTATCGCTCGCAGCCGTGCTCTTCATGTGGTACAGGGAGAGATATGGCTTTGATCAAGATTCCGATTCGAAGGAAAAGGAGTAGAGAAAGGAAGGAACATCGATAAATCCAAATACGACGCTGCATTTTAACAGCTGGATGTTCGGATCGGCGGCTTCCAGGAAGGTCCTGATCGTCATACTATTGATAGTTCTAACCGTATTTTTCGTCTGGTACGGTTCTATGGAGCCTGACCCCGAGAAAGGCGATTACCCGCACCAGAAACATCTTATAAAGGATTATGAAAAGTACAGAGATGAGAAAGTAGAAGTCGGAGGGAAGGTTATAGAGACCGATCCGTTGATCATAGAAGTGGAGCACCGCGATAGAACCATGAACTTGACCATCGTAGAGGCCGAGAAAAGTCCGAGCAAAGGCGATAAAGTCTCAGTCTACGGTACTGTCAGAGAGAATCAAACGATAGAATCCGAAGATATGGTGATCCAACCTCTTTGGCGCTGGATCTACATGTACGGCATCTCAGGTATAGCGGCAGTCTGGATAGGCCTACGTTTGATGAAACAATGGAGATGGAACGGTAAAAAATTTGCTTTCGAAGTACGAGAAGAACCTCTCGAGCTCAAAGACCTGAAGAGAAAGATTTCGGGCGGTGATTCCCATGGCTGACTTGCTCACCCACGCCATGGTGGGCTATTCTATAGGGATGCTACTTTCATGGAAGTACGAGTGGATAAAGCCTTCCTATGTTACGATGATAATGGCCGGAGCCACCTTACCTGATATAGTGCGCATCGGACTCCTGATCGACTCAGCCGCAGTGGAACATTATCTTAACATCCCGTTCTCTTGGACACCTCTTCACACCGGCGGCGGCGTTATGATCACGGTGCTAGTCTTTGCCAGTCTATTCGAAAAGAAAACCGCCGGACGTCTATTTTT
Source organism: Thermoplasmatota archaeon (assembly GCA_036626195.1). Taxonomy (GTDB): domain Archaea; phylum Thermoplasmatota; class Thermoplasmata; order Halarchaeoplasmatales; family Halarchaeoplasmataceae; genus Natronoplasma. The sequence goes on from JAZKSH010000023.1 coordinate 11,712, forward strand.
GGTGATTCTCATCGGAGCCGCTTCTCATTTGATCCTTGACGCGCTGCTCATCACCGCTTCCGGCACCTCTTACGCAATCTTCTGGCCCCTTACACGTCATCGACTGAGCACCTCGGGTCTGTATCTAAGCACCGACGTTCTACCAGCGATCATCTCCACAGCTGCAGCATTTTTGGTATGGAGAGTTGACGATCATAAATTTTCATCTTAGATCAGGCTAAACCAAGATGATCAATCTTCTTCGAACAGGTGGATATATTCGCTGTAGCCTTCTTCTTCCAGCTCTTCTTTTGGTATAAAGCGAAGTGCCGCTGAATTCATGCAGTACCGCTTTCCCGTGGGAGGCGGGCCGTCATCGAACAGGTGCCCAAGATGAGAACCGGCGTGCTTGCTCTTAACTTCCGTCCTGTTGTCCAATCCACTCTCCTTCTGCGTGACTATATTCTCGGGTTCTAAAGGCTTGCTGAAACTCGGCCAACCGGAGCCAGACTTGAATTTGTCTTTCGAGTTGAACAACACTTCGCCGGAAATGACGTCGACGTAGATACCCTCTTTCTCATTGTCCCAATACTCGTTCTGGAATGCAGGTTCAGTTCCTTTCTTTTGAGTAACCTCGTACTGTTTCTTCGTGAGTTTCTTTTTGAGCTCTTCATCCGACGGCTTCTCGTATCCTTCGTCCTCGTTCATTTCAGACCGCATGATCCGCACCTCCATCAGATCTCCATTTTTTGAATAATATCTTTCTCCCCTCTTCACTGAGTCCGAGTTCTTTTAACTCTTCCTCAGAGGTTATCTTTCCGTGACCAGAGACGTAACCGTTGGCACGAGTCACGGCGGTAGAATCTGTAAAATCCTCGATATCCGGATAAACATTCTGGTATGCCTTGTACAGTGCTTTGTGTTGGCTGAGGTGATATTTCTGGTGGTAGTCTTCGGCCGTATAGAATTTCGAGTACGGCCTTATCTCCGTCTTGACAGTCTCTGAACTTTTTTTATCTCTCCTTTCTTTCGTCCTTTCCGCTATCTTTTCCTGTTCTTCGTCATGGAAGAATATGATCGACATGTACTGGGTACTTTTAGAAAAAGTTGGATCGTGATTTTCCCAGAATAGATCTATCAGTTCTTCGTAGCTCACCTCTCCCGGATCATAGTTCACCTGGATCGTTTCGGTATGATCGCCTAGACTGTGGTAAGTCGGATCTTTCTTACTACCTCCAGCGTAACCCACTTTTGTTCTGATAACGCCCGGTATCGCGCCGAAGAGCGAATCCGGTCCCCAAAAGCACCCCATGGAGAACGTCACATTTTTCGTTCCATCATGCTTTTTCTTATCTATCTCCGGTGTCTCTTTGGTAACTAGGTCCTCTGGATTTTTTCCGAGATCGAAGAGGCTGTTCAGCAGCGTTAAGACTACAGTCAAATGTATGTAAAGGCTACCGAGCTCATAATCTTCTATCATCGACTCTCCCTCTTACTAGCTAATCCTTTTAGTTCCAATTAAATCTTTCCACTGACGATAGTCGTCTACTTCAGCTTCCTCAGAGATTAGACCTGCTCCAGCCGCCGTCCACCGGTACTGCGACCCCGGTCATATAGGATGAACGTTCAGAGGACAGGAAAGCCACAACGTCACCCAGCTCCTCGGGCTGTCCGATCCTCTCTAGAGGTGTGTTCTCGGAGAGATCATCTAGACCCTCCTGGTAGTCATCGATATCTCCTCTCTCTATCGACTGGTTGAGGAGCTCTTTAACACGTTCCGTCTCAGTGTAACCCGGGAGTACGGCGTTGACCCTTATCTCGGGAGCCAACTCCCTGGATAACGTTTTCATCAATCCTATCACTCCCATCCTGACGGAGTTCGAAAGTACAAGGTCGTCTATGGACTCCTTCACAGATATAGAAGTTATGTTCACGATGGTTCCTTTCCCCTCTTTAAGATACTGCTGCGTCTCCTGGACCAAAAGAACGACGCTCATCAACAGCGTGTCGAAGGCAGCGTACCACTCTTCTTCTCGGGTCTCCATGAACTTTTTACTCGGCGGACCGCCGACACAGGTGACCAGATGATCTATAGTTCCGAACTCTTCGATCGTGCCGTTAACCAACTGGACTATATCTTCTTCCTTACTCAGATCCGCACTTATGCCCACCACTTCCCCAGCAGCTGTTTTCTGAAGCTCCTCTACTGCTTTATCGAGCTTTTCCTGGCCCCTGCCGTTTATAACCACGTTCACACCTTCCTCTGCCAGCGCTTCAGCTGAGGCGTAACCCAATCCGCTGCTCGACGCGGTGACCAATGCCGTGTTTCCTTCTATTCCCAAGTCCATAATATAACCATCTTCTGCCGAATATCTTTTAAGGTTACTTTAATCTTGCCGTAAAAGTCGTTGGAACTACAATATTTCGAGCAGCTCCCGCAGTTTTTTGATCTCTAGAGTGGGTTTTTGCATATCTCCTCTCTTTTCCCCTTCCCTGTTCAACCAGCAGGTCCTCATCCCTACTTTCGAGGCGCCCTCTATATCGCTCCTGTAGGAGTTCCCCACGTAGAGACAGCGGTCGCTGCTCTTGTCCACCTTTTCTAAAGCGTGAAGGAATATCCCTTCATCGGGCTTTCTAGAACCCACCTCTTCAGAAAAGATGAACAGGTCAAAGTATTCGGCCAAATCTAGAGCATGAATTTTTTTCATCTGGACCTCTTCAGTACTGTTGGTCAGTATACCCAGTTCGTAACCAGAGGCTAAATATTTTACTGTCTCTTCAGCCCCCTCTATTCCCATCGGAAGAGTGGGGTAAATGCGATAGAATTCTTCGTGAAAGGTCTCAGTAAGATCTTCGTCCACGCCGATCTTTTTTAGGAATTTTTCACTCCTGTTCCACCGCAACTCCTTCATGGGGACGCCGTTCCTGAACTCTTCGATCGCCTCCTTATCAGTTTCTTCGAAGGTACGGGTAAGCTCGTTCATCCCGATCCCTTCGAAGAAGTCGTAGCTATCCTTTATTCGATATAGAGTTTCCTTGTGTGCCTTCTTTTGCTCGAAGAGAGTATCGTCCACATCGAAGAATATCACTTCTATCTTTTCCAGCTCTGAACTTCGCATGTTGGAAGTTAAAAAAAGGTAGTTAATAAATTAAGTGATGGGAAGATTCGCTAGTTATCCTCGCCCACTTCTTTCTCGAAGTCTACCCATCCTAGCTTCCTCTCGAATCCCATCTTCTCATTTATGTGAAGGATGTCTTCGTTCCTGGTCTCGTTCATGGTCTTTATCTTGTCGATGTTTTCTTCTTTGGCCACCTCTACAGCTTTCACTTTCATGGCTGTAGCGATGCCTTTGCCTCTGTGATCTTTTCTGACGCCGGTCAATCCTGTGAACAATGAGTTCTCTTTTTCCTTTAACCAGTGACTGCTCATCCCGACGAATTCATCTTCTTTTACCGCAAGGATATATCCTTCAGGAAAGTATCTCGGATGGTTGAACAAACCATCGATGAATCTATCGTAATCCGTTCTAGTATATTCGTCTGGCATCGGGACGTCCTCCATCACGTCCTCGTGCAGTTCGTACAATTTTCTTTTATTCTCTTTATCGTGTTCTATTTCTTCCAAAGTTGTGAGAACGATACCTTCGTATTCGAGTTTTTTCTCCAGTCCTTCATACTCGTCGAAATCGAATTCATCGACCATCAACTCGGCTTCCCACATCTTCATGGTCTGCTCGAAACCTCTATCTTCGAGGAAGCGGACGGCTCTTTCTTTATCTTCTCTAGCATGGGCTTCTAATTTTTTAGGATCATGTTCTTCCAGCTCTTCCAGTAAAAAATGATGGAACCGTTTTCCGTACCCTTCAGCTTGGTAGTCGGGATGGATAAGAGCGTAGATGAAAAATTTGCCAGGCTGGTAACTCCCTTCCCACTGCGTGTAAAAACCGTGTCCTATGACTTGTCCGTCAAGCCCCGCGATGAACCTCTGGTGTTCGCATTTGTCCGCTCTGTTCTCATCTCTGAATCGAAAAGACTCTTCAGAATGTTTTTTATCCGGATAGACGGCTTCTTCAAGCCGGACCAGTTCAGAATAATCAGGATCCTTGAAGTTTCTTATATGCAGTTCTTCCACCATGATTTGAAGAATTAAAAATACTGTTGTATTTAAATCCTTTTTGTGCCTTTCTTCGGACTGATTATTGTTTTTCCTACGTAGATATGTTCTTCAAAAAGTCTATCTCTTTCTTACCTATGATTTTGAACAGGTATAGGAAAAACAGATAAGTGCTGACCGCAGCGGCGATCAAAAAGGATAAGCTGTCCCAGATATAGGATCTGATGATAAACAATAGAAAACCCATAAGAACAGCGGAGAGAACTATCTTGGCGATCATCTGATGATCTATCGAATAAGAGAGCTTCTTCCTGGTAAAATTCATCACGAAACCGGTCATCACCATGTAAGATAGAATACTGGTTATCCCCGCAGCCAAGATGCCTATCCTTGGAACAAATATGATGTTCCCGGCAAGGTTCAGAACTGCTGCGATCCCCCAGAATATACCTATCAGTTTTGTCCTCTTTTTGAGGTACACGCCCTGTATGAATATGCCTTCTAAACCCATCAAGAGACCTACGACAGAACTCAACATCAGGATCACGTAGCCATTCGACGCGATCTCCGGAGTGGTGAAGCGGGTCAAAAAGTCCTTTCCGATTATGATGAACCCCACAATCAAAGGAACGGCGAAGGACAAAAAGTACTTCGTACTCAAGGTCAATACATTTTTCACTTTCGAGATGTTCCCCTCTTGGTAATAATCGGAGAGTGTGGGGAGTAGAACAACCATCAGAACTCCAGTGATGAATTTGGGAGCTATCTCTCCCACGGAGTAAGCCGGCGCATAGTAACCCACGTATGTCGCTCCCAAAAGTAATCCGATGATATATCTATCACTTATGATCACGGTCAGTTCAGCGAGGTGGGCCGGTACGGTGGGAAGACCCAAAGAAAGATATTCTTTCAAGGGAGATATGTTAGGTCTTTTGAGAGGTATCTTATCCCTCACCAGGTAAAACAGGACCAGCGAAAAAACGCCCAATACCAAAAGGATCGAAAGAAGTACACCCACCAGACCATATCCAAGGTATACCGCTATCGCTATCAGGCTTATCTTTGCGGTATTTTTGGCTATATTTATAGATTCGAGCTTTTTCATCTCCCTAAAAGCTCGGAAGACAGACGAGAAAAGTCCGTTAAGAGAGTAAGTGAATGTCAACAGGGCCAATATCTGCACTAATATAATATGCCCGTCGAAGATCGCGTCCGCTAAAAGGTCTGGGAACAGAAAAAGGCCGACAGTGAAGAGGAAGAGGGCCAACGAGACCAAGATTGATATAGACGAAAAGTCCGTTCCTACTTCCTCCATATCTTTTTCTGGAAACAATCGAACGATGGAAAAAGACGTACCGAACTTCAAGACCATGGTGAACAGTGGGAGGAAGACGAGGACTTGAGTCCACAATCCATATCCATAAGCACCCAGGGATTTCGTCAAAACGGAGATCATTATCAGGTCAATCAGTGTTCCATACAATCTAGAAAATCCGACTATCCCCATGTCCTTGGCCACTTTCCCTAAACCTTCTTCTTTTTGGCCTTTTTCGTCAGTAGAAGTGCTGCTTTCCTGAGTTATCTTTTCTGCCCGTTTTGGGATTATTTTTTATTATTTATATCTGGGGTATAGATGGGAGAGTTTTTGATGTAATGGATGGGTGAGAGAAAAGGAAATCACTTCGGCCAGTTTATCTACCCTGGTTACGAGATCTATTCCGCCTTTCTACAGATGATCATCTGGGTATCCGAATCTTTTGAGAACTCTGAGCGTTCGAAATCTCCGTACTTCTTCTCAACTTTAAATCCGTTGTACTTCACCAGAGCGTCGATCTCTTTCGGGAAGAGTATCCTCAATCGCCAATCTCTCACCGCCTCCAATTCTCCGTTGATGTAGTAATACCAATCCATATCCAAAATATGGGTTGCAGGATCAAAATACGTTTTCTCCGTTATGCGTACCTTTCCGTCCCCGTAAGGGTCGTCGTACTCGATCACTTCGGATTCTTCATCGGATTTCTCGTCCAAGGCATCGACCAATATCTCAAAATCCGGGTTGAATATCTCGAATATGAACCTGCCTTCCTCGGACAAGTGCTGGTGGACGTTAGAAAAAAGAGACTCGTACTCTTCTAGCTCGGTAAGGACCTGCAGAGTGTTGACCGGCAGCAGGACAGTGTTGAATCTCCTATCGAGTGTGAACTCCCTCATATCGCCCTGGATAAGATCGATATCGAGGTTTTTCTCTGAAGCTTTTTCTCCAGCTCTATTCAACATCGACTCGTTTAGATCGAGTCCGGTTATATCGACATCATCTTCAGCCAAGGGTATGGTGACTCTGCCGGTTCCGCAGGCAAGTTCAAGCGTCGGATCACCGTATTCCTCTATACACTCCTTGTAGAACTCGATATCCTCTTCTATCGAATACATCGCATCGTAATGTCTGCCGTCCAGATATGGGGGTACATCGTCTTCCATATCGGCACCTTGGGTTATATGGAAAAGAAGACAAAAATATAAAAAAGTAGTGCAGATAGAATTCTAATTAGGGTAGACTTCTCGGTGTTGTGTCCTTTAGAGATAGAAAAGAGAGTCGATGAGCTTCGAGTACAGATATATAGGGATATCTATATCTTTAGAGTCTTCTACTATCAGGGTGACTCTGTATATCCCTCTCTTCCTGATTACCTGGTCGAGGTACTGAGGCGGGTGAGAGAAGAGAATGAAGAGCATATATCAGTATCAACCTAGGGAAAGGAAGTTGTTCTATCTCGAGGACTGGCACGGCAAATGCGGTATCGAAAGTTGTGAGTGGGATGGATCAGTTAACGGGAACCGGGTGTAGCAAAAGATTATAGAGCACTTCCAGATCGAACATCTAGGATTCCACAGACAGAGGAGTGAATATATTTAGAGCCGAGTATCTAAATTGAGAAAGATTTTTATGTTTTCCTTCTATCTAATATAATAGATAAGATGGAGCAGAGGTCTTTTCAAACCGGGTTTGCAGGGAGAGAGGATGAATTAGAAAGCCTTGAATCATACTTCCAAGAGGCAGTAGAAGGTGAAGGTTCCACTGTTTTCATCTCTGGAGAAGCTGGGGTGGGTAAGACGAGACTTGTAGAGGAATTGATAGAGGAAGCTAAAGAACGGAACGCAAAGATCATCAAAGGAAAGTGTCTTTCCGACAGCCTTGACCCCCTTATGCCCGTTCGGGAGGCACTTAGAGACGCAGATCTAGGCCATCTCCTATCGGAAGACCCGCCGCCAAAGGTGAAAGCCGCATATCTGATTAACGATGCGGGTCTACTCGCAGCGAAGGCCGAGAGAAAAGATACCGATCTAGATCCTGATATATTCGTTTCCATGCTATCGGCGGTTGAAAGATTTGTCCAAGACTCACTCTCCATGATGGATGAAGAAAAGGCCAGCGATCTCAACACCATTGGATACGGCGAGCACGATATACTCGTCCAAACAGTCGATACTTTCTCTTTAGCATGTGTTATCGAAGGGAGAAAAAGTGAGTTCCTCATAGAAGATATGAGGAAGCCTTTGGCCAAGGCGAACAGAATTCTAACGGATTGGCAAGGTGACATGGAAGAAGCTGAAAAAGTAGCACCCGAGGTCGAATGGTTCATCGAGTCCGGCAAGTATGACGGGGAATATCTGGTAGACGAGCCGGAGATCAAGCAGGAAAACCTTTTCGAGAACGTTCTTTTAGGTTTACAAAGGCTCTCTTCTGAGCAGCCCATCCTGTTGTTCTTAGACGACTTACACTCGGCGGATCCTACATCATTAAAATTGATCCATTATCTCTCTAGAAACACGAAAGATGATAAAGTCCTCATCTTGGGGACATATAGGCCAGAGGATATCGTCGAGAGAACCGATGGAGAGGTTCATCAGTTAAAAACGGCAATGCAGGAGATGAACAGGGAGGGTCTGTTCGAGAAAATCGAATTAGAAAGGTTGGATGAACCGGATGTAGAAGAGTTCATCAAAAAGACATTGGGTCGAATAGAACTTGAAGATGAAGTGGTGAAAAAGCTATATGAAGAGTGTGAAGGAAATCCGTTCTTCTTGTTAGAGCTCCTACGTGACCTGGTAGAAAAAGGTCATCTAGAAAATGAAGAAGGGGCATGGAAAGCGGAGGAAACTCTTGAGGAAGTACATATACCAGAGAAAGTTTATGATCTTGTAGTCAGAAGGTTGGACAGGCTGATGGAAGAACAGAGGGAACTGTTGGAATCTGCGAGTGTGGTGGGAGAAGAGTTCGAGAGCGATGTGTTGGGCAATGTCACGGGGATGAATAGAGTCAAGCTCCTGAAAAAGCTCAACGAGATCGAGAGAACTCACAATTTGATACGTTCTATCAAGAAAAAGTACAGATTCGACCACAGTAAAATAAGAGAGGTACTCTATAATGGGCTGAACGAGGAATTGCAGCGAGAGTACCATCGGATCGTGGCTAAGAGTTACAAAGAACTGTACAAGGACGATATTGAAATCGTGGCGGGGAAGATCGGCCAGCACTACTATAAAGCAAACGACGAAAGAGCTGGGAAGTATCTGTTGAGAGCTGGAGAGCGTGCAAGAGAGAGGTATGCAAATGAGGAAGCGGAGATGTTCTATGAAGATTCGATAGATATATTGGAGGAAGAGGATAGGCTGAAAAAGGCTTACGAGGCACTCGGCGATGTTCACGAGCTGATGGGGAAGTACGAGGACGCCTTTAAAGAATACGAAAGAGCCTCGGATCTAGTGGAGAAACCCGGTAAGAAGGCAGATCTTCACGGTAAAATGGCAAAAATTTACCAGCAGCAGGGCGAATTCGATAAGAGTTTAGAGACGTGTGAAAAGGGTTTGGGACTGGTAGAAGAACATATAAATGAATCCACAGCTGCAGAAGACAAGTTGTGGCTCCTAGATGTCAAGGGATGGTCGTTCTATAGTATGGGAGAATACGATAGGGTTGAAGAAGCGTGGAGAGAGGGCGTGAGAATTGCTGAAGAAGCTGGGGATGATAAGGAAATAGCTCATGCACTGCATAATCTCGGTTCTCTCTATATCAGACGAGGTGAATACGATAAGGCGTTAGAGTTGTTGGATGAGACTCTTCAGATCAGAGAGGAAATAGGGGACGAGGAAGGGCTATCTGATCCACTTAACAATATCGGAGTCGTGTATAAGGATAAAGGGGAACTAGACAAATCTCTTGAGCACTACGAGGAAAGTTTGGAAATCAGTAGAAAGATCGGAGATCAGGAAGGTATCGGTACGTCACTCAACAATATCGGAAACGTGTACCGACAGAAAGGGGAGCTGGACAGGGCTCTTGAGCACTATGAGGAGAGCCTGGAGATCAGTCGGGAGATCGGAGCTAAGGAAGGCATCGCAGAATCGTTAAAAAACGTCGCAAAGGTGTACCGGCACAAAGGGCAAATCGAGAAATCTAAAGAATATATCGAGGAAAGCCTTGATATCTGCTCTAAGATAGGCAATAAGCAGGTGTCCATAGAGACTCTTTGCGAACTAGCCGAAGCCCGCAAGGAAGAAGGACAGCATGATGCTGCTCTTCAGAACGCCAAAAGGGCTGTTGAACTCTCGACAGAGATGGGGGCGAAGCAAAAGGAAGGGAGAAGCCGCCGGGTCCTAGGGATGGTCTACCGGAAGAAAGATGAACTAGAAAGAGCGGAAAAAGAGGTCAAAAAAGCCGAAAAGTCAATCGAGGACAGCAGTCTAAATATCGATCTACCGAAGGTAACGTACGAACACGCTCTCCTTTTCGTAGAATCAGGTGAAGTGAAAAGGGCAGAAGAATATCTCAACGAGGCCCGTGACTCATTCAGGAAAAGTGGCATGGAACTCTGGGCGGAAAAGTGTGAGGAAAGTTTAAAGGATTTAAACGCTGATAAATAGGTTTTCTAATTTCCATTATTTCTCAATAGATCGAAAAGGTGGGTTATATCGTGTCATCGCTACTATCGCTACTTTTATCTTTAGACCTCCTTCTTGATAAATTAGTGGAACTAAGTACCAAACTTAGGTTTATATTAACAGAATTTAGGAAAGTCAGCCTGTATTATTAAAAAATATTAGAAGAAAAGGAGGTTTTGTTTCCAGAACCCTTTAGACTGTATCTATTGGGTTGGTAGGAATTCGATGCTATTAAGATAGAGCTACCTTCTCATCCTAAATACCTTCTTGATCGTCCTCGGATGTAGAACTCTCTGAAGAGGGTCCTTCTTCCTCTAGACTCGAAGAAGTACTTCCTCCTTTTTTACCTCCTATCACTTGATTTCTACCGGATAG
>JAZKSH010000024.1:0-22091 GCA_036626195.1 Thermoplasmatota archaeon
GTTACAGCGCCCTACAAGTACCCGAGAGAGATAGAATTCGTGGATGAACTGCCGAAGACGATAAGCGGCAAGATCAGGAGGACGGAACTGCGCGATAGAGCGGAAGAGGAGTTCCTAAAAGACCACGAACAACTTCCTTACTAACCTCTCTATCTTTTTTCTTTTTTCCTCCATCTTTTAATACTAGCGTCGCTTTACGTAAAGCGGTGTGAGTTATGAGTGCTGATACATGGGACAGCGAAACCTTGAGATGTCCAGAATGTGATTCCGAACTCGTCAAGATCGACTGGGATCTGCCAGAGGAAGATAAAAGTATCAATATGATCTCCATGAAAGTTCAATTTTTGGTCGATCCACTTCAGGTCAAAGCGAGATGCCCGGAATGTGATATAGAATACAAAGCGAAATACGAATTGAAGGAGATCATGTCAATTGAATAAAGAGGGACTACGGAAAGACCAAGAGCGGAAGATTTCTATATCCCTCTAGTCAGTTTCCGTGCCCAGGTCCTGTAGAGCTTGTTCACACTTCTCTGCCCACGGCCCCATGCCGCTCTTTTCGAACGATTCCAGTGCAGACTTCACATACCCTTCTGCTATCCCTTTCTCCCCTCTTTCTTTGAAGAGGAGCGCATATTCGTAGGTGGCCTTCGCCTTTTCGGCCCTATTGCCGGTCTCATCGAGCATCTTCATCGCATCTTTGAACTCTTCTACGGCCTTATTTAATTCGCCTTTTTCCCTATAGACTACCCCGAGGATCCGGTGGCTCATACCCTCTTTCCCTTTCATTCCGATGTTGGCTGAAATATCGACTGCATTCCTAGCGTGACGAATCGCCCTCTCATAATTTTCTTTTTCAAGGCTCGTCAACGCCAAGCCACAATGGTCCTCTATCGAGTCGAGATCACTTCCGAGGTCAGAGCATATCTCAAGACTTTCTTTATACTTCTCTTCAGCCTTTTCGATATTCCCTTCTTCACGATACACGTCTCCGATGCCGGTGAGACTGATGGCTCTACCTTCTTTATCCCCTATATCCTCTTTGATCTCTAGGCTCCTTTCATAACTATCGAGAGCTGCGTCAAGTTCTCCTTTACTGTAATAGATGAGCCCAGTATTGTGAAGAGTATTTGCGATGCCAACACTATCACCTATCTCCTCCTTGATCTCTAAGCTCCTTTCATAATTATCAAGAGCCTTGTCAAGCTCTCCTTTGTCCCAGTAAACCGCTCCGATGTTGTTGAGTGATTGACCTATGCCGGCTTTATTTCCTATCTTCCTTTCGATCTCAAGACTATCCTGGAAGAGTTCAAGTGCTGAGTCTAATTCTCCTTTGTACCAATGCACGGTTCCTATATTATTGATAGATTTAGCCATGCCTTTTTCGTCACCTATAGTCTCCCTGATATCTAGAGCATCTTTTAAATGAGCTAGAGCTTTATCATAATTTCCTTCCCTATAGTGTATCGAGCCGAGTTTGTGAAGTGCCTTCGCTGTGAGCTTTTCGTTTCCCTGCTGCTCCGCTATCTTCCTCCCCTGCATCAAAAATTTCTTAGCTTTATCGTAATCTCCCTTCCTGAAGAAAATCCATCCTTTTACATTCAATATCTCCACTTTTTCGTCACAATCTTCTTTCAAAAGATCCAATCCTTTTTTACACCTTTCTAGACCTTCGTCATATCGGCCTTCTTTCTCGTGCACCTCCGCTATTTTTCGGTGAAGTTCCGCTTGTTTTCGGTCGTCTCTCGATTTATTCAGCGCGCTCCGATAACGTTCTACCGCATCTTCATCCTTTCCTATTATCTCATATGCGTTGCCCAGTTCTTCCAACGTTTCTACTACTTTTTCTTCAATCTCTCTTTTTGGAAGCTTATCGCCGACCGTCAACGCCCTCTCATAGCGGTCGATAGCATCTTCGTGAGCGTAAACCTCTTCAGCCTTCTTTCCGGCTTTGAAATATAGATCTAAAGCTTTTTCGTATTCTTTACAGCCTTCACGATGCTTTGCCAAGGGAAGGTATTTTTCCTCGATCCGGTCCGAGTGTATTTCCCTGATACTCTCAGCAACTTTTCTGTGGTATACTCTCTTTTTCCTCTCCATCATCCCCCTATATACCGCATCCCTTATCACGTCGTGGTGAAAATAGAATTTTTCTTCACCCATGGCTTCCCGCCATAATCCTTCCCCTGTCAATACATCTATTCGATCTAAAAGGTCGAATTCGTCTAGAGGAGAAGCGTGAGAAAGGAGAGGAAAAGGTATCTCCTCACCTATGACACTGCCCAATTCTAGAACTTTCCTGGCATCATCGTCGAGTCTATCTACTCTTCGTTCTATCACGTTGCGAACGACGTCTGGGATGCTCATCCCTTCCACTGCCTCAAGACCCTCTTCTGAAACGAAGCCCTCTTTTTCCTTCATCTCCCTGGTGTATTCTTTAACGAAAAGAGGATTACCGTCAGTTTTTTGATGTATCTTTCGGACTAACTCCTCAGGTATTTTCTCTACACCGGCTTCGTTCTCTATAATCTCTCTAGTCGCGCTCTTATCTAGCGGAGAAAGCTCTAACTTTTCGGAGACCTTTCTTTCCTTCGATCGGTGGATAATCTCTTTCAAAGGATGGTCATCCGAGATATTTTCCGGCCGATAAGCACAGATGAAAAGTATCTCTTCTTCTCGAAGGTTTTCCGCCATATAGCCCAAAATCTGTAGAGTCGCCTGGTCGGTCCAGTGCATATCGTCTAGAAAAACTACAAGAGGATTAGTAGAGGCTATTTTTTTAACATCTTGGGTGGTTTTATAGAAGGTAGCTTGTCTCTGTGCATCGAACATCTTCTTGTTTTCGACTTCTAGCCCGTCGGGAGCTGCTAAAAAAGAGAGAAATGAGAACTCTTTTTCTGACCTTTTTCCCATAAATTCCTCAAATGCTTCCTTGAACGGTAAAAAGGGTTCAGATATATCGCTATAACAGCCCCCACTCAAAAAATCGAATCTCTCTTCCAAAGCATAAGGTTTGAATTCGTTGATCAGAGTCGTCTTCCCCACACCGGCTTCCCCTTCTATGAAGAGGATGAGAGAGCCGTTTTTCTTCACCTCCTCAACCAATTCTTCAAGCTTTTCGAGTTCTTCCTGTCGGCCGACGAAGATATCTTCTTCCTCACTTTTCCCCAGTTTGGATACGTCCAGAACACGGTCTTCATCGAGGTTCGCCGCAGCAGTGACCAATGGAGTTTCAGTGTCGACATAATCATCTATATTTTCGAGTGCGATCCGATGCCTATCGTTCGCTGTATCGACTTTTATCTTTTCTTCTTTGAGTTCTTCACGAACTCTCTCTTCTTCTTCTAACCCCTTCTCGGAAAGAAAATATACATTCCTATCTCGGCTTTTGCCTCTCACTTTTTTGTTAGTTGAAACTACAAATCCCTGATCCTGCAGTTCCTGAAGAGCACTCGAGATTTTACTTTGTTCTTTACCGAGCTTTCTTGACATACCAGATTCCGTGAGGGCGAAAGGAATTTTATTGCCTTTACTTTCGACACTTTCATCATATCTTCCCAAGTGAAGGATCACGAGTTCCTGAGCATCCTGTCTAACGGATGACATCGTCAAGTAATTGGGTTATCTTGATAATAATTTTTTCGTTAGATGAATAGTGAATAGATTACTGACTCTATCATCCCAAAACGATTAAAAGGGTGTGTTCGATATTGAAACAGGAAAATATGTCGGGTTTAAAAATCGAAGATCTGGCGGATTTCGATTTCCTCTCCAACGTTCGATATTCCCCTAACGAGCGTCACATAGCTTTCAATAAGCATACCATGGACCTAGAAGAAAACGAATACATTTCAAACATCTGGATCCGGGACGAAGAGAAAGGAGAGGTATACCGATTGACCAACAGTGGGAAAGATAAAGACTTCGTATGGTTGAACGAAAACGAGATTCTGTTCGTCTCCGAGAGAGACATGGGTGTCAAAGAGGACGGTGAAGAAAACGAAAATAAAAAAGAAGAGAAGGAAAAAACAAATCTGTTCAAGATTAATATACAGGGAGGAGAAGCCCAGCACTTCGACACCATAGAAAAAAAGGTATCCGGGATCAAAATTTACGATTCTACCTTGCTCTTATCATTAAACGAGAAGATCGAAGATGAAGGTGTCGAACCAGATGAAGAAAAGGAAAAAGATGAGAAGGAAAAGGAGAACAAATTCAAACTCGAGGAAGGCGAGGACTATCACGAGTTGGATGAGATACCTTTCTGGTCGAATGAAGGGGGGTTCAGCAATAAAAAGAGAAATCACCTGTACTCCTATGATATCGAAGAAAAAAATCTGCAATTACTGGTAGGAGGCACGAAAACAATCCAGGATTTTGACGTTGAAGATGATCAGGTATGCATGAACATAATAGAATACGAGGATAAGTTAGATCCTGCGAACTTTCTCTATCATCTAGATATCGAAAACGGCGAACTCTCCCAGTTGACCGAGGAGGAATTGGTTATCGAAAGGGTACGGTTTTTGACCCAAGATAAGATAATATTCGAAGCTACGGACATGGAAGAGATGGGGCGCAACACGAATAAAGAACTATACGTTTACGATCTAGATAAGGATAGGAAGCAGCAGAAGACGCAGATGGATAAATCGATCGGAAATACCGTAATGACCGATCTAAGATTCGGTGGTGGTGAATCGTCAGCGGTGAAAGACGAGGAGTATTATTTCACGGTCACTGAAGGTCACAACGTTAACCTCTACCGATTCGATTCAAAAGAAAAAGTTAAAGAGTTGACCGATCTCGAAGGTACCATAGATTTTTTCGACATCAGCGAAGAGGAGGTTGCTCATGTCGGTTTCAGGGAAAACAGGGGTCAGGAACTTTACACATTAGATCTCAAAACGGGGGACGAAGAGAGGATTACTAGTTTCAACGAGATGGACAAGGAGATATGCAAACCTGAGCATTTTACGATACGATCTAACGGCAAGGAGATAGACGCCTGGGTTATCAAACCGATAGGTTTTGAAGAAAACGCTGATAAAAAGTATCCTACCATCCTGGAGATACATGGTGGACCGAAAACGGTTTTTGGCGAGATACTTTTCCATGAACTTCAAGTTCTAGCAGATCAAGGATATGCTGTGATAATTTCCAACATCCTTGGAAGTTCTGGGAAAGGCAACGAATTTGCAGATATAATTGGAAAGTACGGTGGTGAAGACCTCGATGATCTCATGAACGTGGTCGAGGCAGCCGAAGAAAAATTCGATTTCATCGATGAGAAAAACTGGGGCGTGACAGGAGGTTCATACGGAGGTTACATGACCAACTGGATAATCACTCAGACCGACAAGTTCCAGGCTGCTGTTTCGCAGAGATGTATCTCCAACTGGATATCGATGTTCTGTACTACTGATATAGGCTACTATTTCGTCGAGGATCAGTTTGAAGAGACACCCTGGACTTCTTTCGAAGGCCTATGGGAACGCTCCCCTTTGAAATATGCCGACAAAGCTGACACGCCAATCCTGTTCATCCATTCTCGAAAGGATTACCGGTGCTGGGAGAGCGAACCTCTCCAGATGTTCACAGCACTCAAATTCCATGATAATGAGAGTAAAGCGGTCCTGTTCGAAGATGAGAACCACGATCTGTCAAGGAGCGGGAGACCAAAGCAGCGGATGATGAGATTGAAAGAGATGGTCGAGTGGTTCGAAAAGTTCATAGAATCTAGATGACGAAATCTAGATAACCGTATCTTACTCGACCTCGACCCATTCTACCAGTTCCTCAATATTTTTCTTCGTCGGCGAACGAGGCTTTTCATCCGGCACCCCCACAGTCATGCATATCTCCACGTTATAATTTTCAGGAATATCCACTTTTTCCTTCAAGGCGCTCTCATCGAAAGATCCTATCCAGCAGGTACCATAGCCTAAGTCGACCGCTTCAAGACTCAGATGATCGAGTGCGATAGCGATGTCGGTTTTCGCCCATTTTTTGTCTTCAACCAATCCGATGATAAAGGCGCCGGCGTCCTGCACGAATGCTTGATTATGACATGCGGATACCAACTTAGGAAGTATAACCGGATCGATCACCACCACGAGTTTCCAAGGCTGCAGATTTTTTGCTGAGGGGGCTTGTCTGGCAGCCTCCAGCATCTTATCCATATCATCCTTCTCTAGGGCATCTCCAGTATAAGCTCTGACGCTCCCTCTTTCCATTATCGCATCTAACACATCCATGATTTCAAAGAATAGTAGGGAGAATAAGCTTTAAAATTTACTCATGGAAGAATGGTACAGAGGGGGCGTCCTTTCATCCGAAAGGATCAGCGGTCCAAAGGCCAGAACTTGTACCCGTAGTATATCATCCCTTCTCTGCTCTCCTCTCCAAGCTTTCTCATCGTAGCTTCTACCTTCATACCGGGCTCGATGTCCTCTATATCTACGTCTACTAGGTGACCTGTCAACCTCACACCTTCTTCCATCTCGACTATAGCCATGATGTATGGGGAAAGCATCTCAAATTCGGGATGAGGTTCATGTATCTCTGTATAGGTGACCACTTCGCCTTCACCTTCCAGTTCGCACTCTTCCATTTTCTGGAAACTTTCTCTTCTACACTCGGGACATATCTTCCTGGGAGGAAAGTAGATTTTCCCGCAATTTTTACATCTTGAACCTATACCTTTGTATCTCTGTTTGATCTCTCTCCAGAATCTCGGTATAGGCATCACGACCACCTCCTCAATATATGGATGATAGCACTAGCTCCAGTCCCACCTATGTTGTGTATCAGGCCGTATTCGGGATTCTCTACCTGTCTTTGACCGGCATCTTCTCTCAACTGCAGCACAGATTCCACCGCTTGGTTTATACCTACAGCTCCTACAGGACGGCCCTTCGCTTTCAGACCTCCTGAGGTGTTTATCGAGATATCAGAGTTGAGTTCAGTTCTACCCTCTTCCGTAGCGCGACCGCCTTCACCTTTCTCAAAGAAACCAAGATCTTCGATGGCCATTATCTCGGTTATGGTGTAATTATCGTGGACTTCAGCGAAGGCGATATCTTGGGGTTCTATGTCCGCTCTATCGTAGGCTTTCTTAGCAGCACGCTCTGTAGCTTTCATAGTACCTATCTCTTTTCTTTCATGCACGGCCATATGATCACCACCCTGACCTATACTGGTTATCTCCACGGGCTCGCTTTTGAAACTTTCAGCGCGCTCACCGGAGCATAAAACCACCGCGGCTCCCCCGTCGGAGAGAGGGGCGCAGTCGAACATCCCTAAGGGATCGGCCACGAGAGGGGCATTCTTAACGAATTTCTTTGAAGTCTCTCGGGGATATTGGGCATTGGGATTTTTAGCCGCGTTAGCGTGATTTTTTACAGCCACCTGAGCAAGTTGATCCTTCGTCGTTCCGTAGTTGTCCATATGATATCTAGCCATCATCGCGTATAGTGAATCGAAGGTAGCTCCAAAAACCGTCTCCCACTCTTGATCAGCGGTGGAGGATAGGATATCCTTAGCTTCCTGTTCACCGACGTCGGTCATCTTTTCCGCACCGCCCACTACCACGATATCTTCCATCCCTGAAGCCACGGCTTTGTAGCCTTCTGACAGGGCCATGCCTCCGGAGGCGCTTCCAGATTCTATCCTCATTGAAGGAACCTCGCTCATACCGGCGTAATCGGCTATCAGAGGAGCAACATGTTCCTGATTGATCAGCTTGCCGGCGGACATGTTGCCAACGTACAGTTTCTCAACTTCATCTCCATGAAGACCGGCATCTTTCAAAGCTTTAAGACCGGCTTCGATACCCAGTTCTCTCAATGACTTGTCCCATAGTTCACCGATCTGTGTCTCTCCAACGCCGATTATAGCTACGTCTCTCAAATTATGCACCTCCGTGATGGATCTTTTCTCTGAACTTTGCATATCTTGCATACGAAATGAATTCCTCTTCGGATATCACGTCTTTTATCTTCGGGACCTTCTGTTCCTCAACTTTCTCTATATTCTCTGTCACTTCAATATCGAAGCTATCAGATCCCGCGCCTGAGCCGTAAGAGGTCACGAGTATTTCATCTCCTGGCTCCGCCTGGTCCAACGTAGCGGCCAATCCCAACGGTACCGCTCCAGAGTACGTGTTCCCTATGCGGGGTACGAGAAGGCCTGGCTCTATCTGATCCTCCGAAAAGCCCATCTTTTTAGCCGCTTTCATCGGAAACTTACCGTTGGGTTGATGGAACACTGCGTAATCATAATCTTCTGGCTCTTTACCGGTCTCTTCCAGTAACTTGTTAGTACAGCTGGTAACATGTTTAAAATACGCGGGTTTGCCTGTGAATCTTCCCCCGTGCTGAGGATATTTTTCACCTTCTCTCCGCCAGAAGTCCGGCGTGTCCGTCGTATAGGAACAGGTGTACCTGAACCTCGCCAAGAGGTTCTCGGAACCTATTATATATGCCGCTCCGCCAGCTGCTGCGGAAAATTCTAACGCGTCTCCCGGGGCACCCTGTGATGTATCAGCTCCTATAGCCATACCGTTGTTTATCATCCCTGAGCTCACGAGGCCCATGCAGGTCTGAAATGCCGCGGTTCCAGCTTTACAGGCGAACTCGTAATCTGCTGCCGTTATGTGGGGAGAAGCCGCTAGAGACGCCCCGACGATCGTAGCGGTGGGTTTGACCGCATAAGGATGCGACTCGGAACCTACATAGATCGCATCAATCTCATCATTATCGATCTCGGCTCTCTGCACCGCCCACTTAGCCGCCTGAGTCGCTATAGTAACGACATCTTCGTCCGGAGAAGGCACTGATTTACTGTTAATCCTTAGACTTTTGCCCATCAGCTCACCATCTTTCCCCCAAACGTCTCCGATCTCTTTAGGGGCTATCCTGTACTTGGGTACATAACCCGCATATCCTTTTATTCCAACGTCTTTATTCGGTTTCATAGCATATCACGACCATTTTTCCAATTTTTTTATCAATTCATCAACATCAAACTCTGTTTTGATCAAAGGTACGCCCTCTTCTTCAGCAAGTTTCAGCGAGAGGTCATCGATCTTTTTAGGGTTCACGTAAGAAACCGCAGCGGGAGTTAGAGGGGTAGAACGGATCGCTACCAGTGGAGACCTTCCATACTCGACACCGTCGAAGAACAGTATCCTTTCGGTGCTCCACCCGTATATACTCAAATAATCAAAAGCTTTCATAGATAATATGGCTTTAAGGCTGTCTATCACCGTGTGCCCGTATATCTCCCGCCCCACTTTTCGTCCAGATACAATCTCCCCTTCGATGTTTTCCACCAACTCCGTAAGAGATACAGGGTTGGGATATTCGTCTATGCTCAATATCCCTTCCTGCCCGGGCTTTGAAAAACGTTCGATCACCTCTCCACCTCTTTCCTTGTCCAATCCGATAAGGGAATCGACAATCTTTCTTACAAGGGGTGTGCCCGGCTTCCGCCTTCCCTTTTCGTAATCGCTCACCACCGATGGAGAGACACCCATGTGGTCAGCAAGATCGGTCTGGGAGACGTTGAACATCTCCCTCCATTTCTTGATGACCTCGCCTGGCTTTTCGGAAACGGTTATCTCTCCGGCAATCTTTTCCTTCAGATCCATCATATTTTCGGTCTATGGAAAAGGCATATATAAAATTGTCGAATTTTCTTTTCGTCAATAGTCTAATAATATATGCCTGGAGGTTCTAGTCATATCGAAGAATATCGTGATATTTTGTCGGTGATATCGTCAAGAGAACCCTTGCTTTTAAATAGGGGTTTATAATTAGGTTCAAAAGAGTGATAAAATATGGAAGGTCTCACAATCGAAAATGTAGTAGCTTCTTCCTCGATAGGAAATGAATTGGATCTTTGGGATGTACATGAAGCACTGGATGGCTCAGAGTATGACCCTGATAAATTTCCAGGGCTTATTTACAAGATGGATGAACCGAACACTTCGCTTCTGCTTTTTTCAAGCGGAAAAATGGTCTGTACCGGCGGAGTGACTCTCGACGAGCCTCAGAAGAGCGTTGACAAGATAAAGAACCTCTTGGACGAAGGGGGCATAGACACGGCTGAAGAAGTCAAAGCACAGATCCAGAATATAGTTGCCTCCTACGAATTGGACACTGACCTGAATCTGAACTCGGTAGCTATCACACTCGGGTTGGAAAGGGTTGAATATGAACCTGAACAGTTCCCCGGTCTGGTTTATCGTCTAGATGACTCTCCTGTCGTTCTACTGCTTTTCGGATCCGGACGGATGGTCTGCACGGGCGGTAAGAACGAAGAACAATTAGAAGAGGGCGTAGAAAAAATAAAAGAGGAACTTAAAAAGGCCGGACTGTTGGACTGAAGGCCTTAACGCTTGAGTTCGTCGACCATATCTGTCTTTTCCCACGTAAATTCGGGTTCTTCTCTTCCGAAGTGCCCGTAGGCCGAGGTCTTCTCGTAGATCGGTCTGAGAAGGTCTAGATGGTCGATCATATCTCCTGGTTTGAGCGGGAATTTTTCTCTCGCGGTTTTTTCAATTTTTTTCTCCGGGATATGGTTCGTATTATAGGTATTGACTAAAACACTAGTAGGCTCGGGAACTCCTATGGCATAGCTGAGCTGGACCTCACATTTATCCGCGAGTCCCGCCGCGACTAAATTTTTAGCTATATATCTCGCCATGTAAGCGCCGGATCTATCGACCTTTGACGGATCTTTTCCGGAGAAGCATCCTCCTCCGTGGCTCCCATGACCTCCATAGGTATCGACGATGATCTTTCTGCCTGTCAAGCCGGTATCGGCCTGGGGGCCTCCCAGAACAAACCTGCCGGTCTCATTGATATTGTAGGTCGTGTCTTCATCCACCAGCTCTCCGCAAACGGGATCGATCACTTCTCTTTGTATATCTTCTCTCAACTTTTCGTCTTCAACATCAGGGTCGTGCTGAGCCGCGATGACAACGTCGTCTATCCTCTTTGCAGTGTCTCCCTCGTATTCTATGGTGACCTGTGACTTCCCGTCCGGTCGCAGATAACCGATATCTCCTTTTCTCCGGACTTCGGTCAATCTTTCGGTCAACTTGTGGGCGGTCACTATCGGTCTGGGCATCATCTCTTTTGTTTCTTTGGTAGCGTAGCCGAACATTATGCCCTGGTCTCCTGCACCTTGAACTTCTCTATCCACACCCTGAGCTATATCCGGGCTCTGGGAATGTAATGCGGTCATGACTCCACAAGTATCGGCTTCAAAACCGTATTCCGGTTCAGTATAACCGATGTCTTCGATAGTGTCCCTGACCACTTCGTTAACGTCGACATAGCCGTTGCAAGTGACCTCCCCCGCTACAAAGGCGAGACCGTTAGTTAGGATCGTTTCACAGGCTACTCTTGAATGAGGATCCTGTTCGATCAGTTCATCCAACACGGAATCGCTGATCTTGTCTGCCATCTTGTCCGGATGACCCTCAGTGACTGATTCGGAAGTCAAGTGGTATCTCCTATCTCTATTTCTTCTCCTCATCTTTATCTAGCTCCTTTTGTGGGAGATTGATGATGACCTTTATTTTACTTTTCCTCAAAAAACCAAAAGAAAAGAAAAAATTATTAATCAAAAAGAGGGATTCGTGTATCATGACGATAAGATACATCCCGCCTATAGAAGCCGATGCAGAAAGACAGATGGCGATAGACGAGGCTTTACTAAGAGCTTACGATGAAAGTAAAGGAGAGCCGACTTTCAGATTCTTCCGTTTCAAACCTTCTGCGATAACTTTAGGTTACACCCAATCTATCGAAGATACTATCGACCAGGAGGTGTGCAGGGAAGAAGGAATACCTTTCGTGAGAAGGATCACCGGCGGAGGTACCGTATTTCACGATTATAAGGGAGAAATCACGTATTCCATGGTCACGGAGAAGAGCCACGGCGACATAGAGAAGAGCTTTAGAGAAAACCTACAGCCGATAATCAGCACGTTGAAGGAACTCGGGCTGGATGCAAGATTCAAACCATATAATGATATACTGGTGGGAAAAAGGAAGATCTCTGGAAGTGCCCAGAGGAGAGGAAAAAAAGGTATGCTTCAACACGGCACTTTGATGTACGCCACTGACCTCAAAAAATTATCGGATATCCTAAAGTTGGATGAAGAAAAGCTGAAAAAGAAAGGAGCCGATTCATTTTTAGATCTTGTGACCACTATAGAGGAGGAAACTGGGGAAACGCTGGGACCCGATGAACTGATGAGCATTATGAAAGAAGAGTATGAAAAGAAATTCGGAGGAGAGGTCGAAGAAAAAGGTCTAAATGATAAGGAAAAACGACTGTCAAAAGAACTTGAAAAAAAATACGGTTCTGAAAGATGGACTCATGATAGGGAATGGGATCGAGATTGAATGATGGAAACTACATAAGGGTGTCCTATGGGACCGCGATGACCCTAGATTTAAAAGAAGGAGATACTAAAGAAGAACCTACGACAGCTTACGTGATGAACCCCGGAGAGAAGTGCAGGGGTGGATGTACTTTCTGCCCCCAGGCTAGAGGGGATTCAAAATGGCTCTCGAGGGTATCGTGGCCTCTTTTAGATATCAAGAAGGTGAAGAACAAGATAGAGGATTCTGACCTCTCCCGGGTTTGTGTTCAATCACCGGATATCCCTCATTACGAAAGCAAACTCAAGTCCATAGTGGATGAGCTTGACGACCTGGGAAAACCGATCTCTTTATCCACGCCTCCACTCGGTGAAGAAACGCTGAAAGAACTGAAGGGACCAGTCGACAGGATCGGAGTGGGTATCGACGCCGCCACCGATCGTCTGAGGAAGAAAAAGAAATCGAACTACGAGCCTATAGTCTTCTGGAACTACCTGGGAAAAGCTGTTGACATATATGGAGAAAGCAAAGTCACAGCCCATCTGATAGTCGGGTTGGGAGAAACTCTTGACGAACTAGCAGCTGCTGTAAAAAAAGCTTTGGACGCAGGAGCGGAAGTTTCCCTGTTTTCTTATCAGACGGAAAGTGAAGAAGCTGAGCTGGAGTATTATCGAAGTGCTCAACTCTTGACAGCCCTTTTAGCTCAAGAGCGAGGAGTTAAAGATGCGCTTGACTTGACCTTGAACGAGCCCGAAGAAGCTCTGCAGAACATAGATGTGAAGAAGACGTTTCAGACTAGAGGGTGTCCCGGTTGCAACAGGCCTTATTATACCTCCTCGCCAGGACAGGAGCACAGGAACTTTCCGCGGGAACCCACTAAAGAAGAGATAGAGGACATCAGGGATGAGTTAGGAGTAAAAGGAGGTGAGTGAAGATGGACCCTATAGAAAGAACTAGAAGAGCTTATGACGAGATAGCGGAGGAGTACTGCAAAAGAACCGAGAAAGAGGGAGACAGAACATTCCATGAGAGGATGTTAGATAAAACTTTAGATTACCTTCCTGATGAAGCAAGAGTGATAGACTTAGGTTGTGGTGACGGCAGAGACACGGACTATCTTAGGAAAAAGAATCTCGACGTGGTGGGCATCGACTTCTCTAAAAAGATGATATCTCTCGCAAGGGAGAAATATCCTAAATCGACTTTCATCCATTCCGATATAAGGGACACCGTGTTCCCGGATGATACGTTTCACGGGGCATGGGCTAGTGCTTCTTTGATAAATCTTCCCAAATCTGAACTCTCTCACGCCGAGAAGGAAGTTTACAGGATAATAGAACCAGAGGGGGTATTCTGCTTCAGCTTCAAAGAGGGAGAAAGAGAAGGTTTCGAAACGAGCGTTTTGGACGAAAACGAGCGCTATTACTCTTATTACACCCTAGAAGAGATGAAAGAAAACCTGACCCTCTTCGATATTTTCGAAAGCGAAAGATGTCCTGAAAAGGTCTTCGGTTATGAGTTCATATACTGCTGGGCCAGGGCGAGAAGTTGATTTGGACAAACTGAACTAGAGACTAGGATGAATCAAGGAGTGCTATCATGGATCATAGGAATCCTGTGAAGGGCCCGAGGTAATATCCCCCGGCAAGGGTTCCCGCTATCAGCACCACCAAAAGTAAATAATTTTTGACACTCCAGCCGAATATCTTTCTACCATCCAGCGGTCCGAAAGGTAAAAGATTAAAGCCTCCTATGAATAGGTTAACGAAGGCAACGAAAGCGAAAATGAACGGAAGAGAGAAGTAGCTTATGCCGTAAATCCCTGCGACTAGAGAAGCTGACATGAACGATGTACCGACTGCCCAATTCGTTGCAGGGCCCGCGGCACTGATCTTACCGTTCTGTTCTCTTGTGATATTACCCCTGATCATCACTGCACCGGGAGCAGCGAATACGAAGCCGAATAAGCTGAACATCAGGGCGAGCATCAAACCCCACCGCCACATCCTGAATTCGGCCCAGCATCCGTAGTTCCTCGCCAGCTTTCGGTGTGCGAGCTCATGGAATAAAAAGGCTGTTCCCACTGAGATGAACGATATCAATAAATAGAGTGGAAAGACTTCCCTATAAATACCGTAAAAACCTCCTGAAAAGCTTATCGCGAAAGCTAAAGTCAATACACCCATAGCTATTATCAGATGTCTCTTCTCGGTACCGCTCAATCCATCCTTCCTCTGATAACTTATTTGTGTATATCCTCGGCTCATCTTCCAAACACCTCTTGGGTGAAACGTTCAGCTATCTTTTCCACCGCCTCGTTTTCATCGGCAAATTCGTCTAGCGATACGCAGCCGCCGGCTGCATGTCTATGTCCGCCCCCTTCCCCCATTTCTAAATAAGCATTCTCCATCACCTTACCAACATTTGTCTGTAAGTCCTTACTTCGGGCCGACATATGTATTTTATCATCCCTTATCCCATAGATCAACACTGTCAAGATGTCTCGTTCCCTCAGCATGAAGTCCGCTATAAGCGAAAGGTCATCTCGATGAGATATCTCCCCGGAGAAGGCGGTGAGGACGGTATCTTTAACCTCTCTATTCGAAAGAGCTCTCCCCATAGCATCGAGCGTTTCTGGATAGATCGAAGGTGCCTTCATTACGTCCAAAATATCTTTGTCTGCGATGGCGGAGAGATAGGATATAGCTTTGTAATCGGCCGTTGATATATTTTTCGTGTAATCATGCGTGTCTACTCTTATCCCAACAAGCAGGGCTGAAGCGAGCAGGGGGTCGATACTAATCTCGAGATTCTGAAGGTGTTTTACCATTAGTGTCGAGGTCGCACCAACGTCACTCCTTATCTCATTGTATTCTCCGGAGCTTACGTCCTTATTAGTGAAATGATGATCTAAGACGATATCTGGACTCACATCTTCTGGCAGGATGTTGTTGACCCCTGATTCGGCAAAATCTATGAAAGCTATCTTATGGGAATCTTCAACGACCTTTTTTACATCTCCCCTTTTAACCTTCTCTATAATAAAATCTGTATGTTCAAGGAGGACTTCATTTTCAGGATGGCCCACTGATCCTCCAAAATAGGTCCTCGATTCGACTCCCTCGGAAGCGCATATGTCTTCAAAAGCCATCGCGGACGCTATGGCATCTGGATCAGGGTTATCATGTATAAATATCGCGATCTTTCCTCTAGTGGAAGATATAGCTTTTCGGAGAGATTTACTTTTCTTCTTTAAGAGGGTGTCATCTATCTTTTTGAAAAGTGATATACTCAACTTATCTTCTATCCTTAGGACATTATCCAAGTTGATGTTCTGGAGTTCGACGTCGTCTCTTACCAAGGCCACCTGTAAAATTTCAGGGCACACCTCCTCTACCTCCTTCTTGACCGAGGCCAATTCTTTCCCGTCTATACCCAGGTGACCTATAACTTCTATATCAACACAGTTCTTCTTGATGAATCTCAGTAATCTCTCGCTTCCACCTTCTGTGGGTGTGAAGCATCTGACCTCTTTGTTCCGAACTTCTGCGTCATTTTTTACCTTTTCGAGGAGGTTTTCTTCGCCATAAAAGACGTACATCATCTCATTCTCCGATGAAATCGTCGGTATATAGGTGATATGGTCCTAGTTACGGAACCGTTCAAATTTTATAAACTTCTTCAAATTCATCTTTGAACTTTTCTAGGAATTTTTCCTCCACCGCTTTATCCGATATAGAAGCGACCAAACACGAATCGTTATCTTTGATCCTATCCTTCGTGAAGTGTAGCAGATGTAGGATCTTATCCTCTTCATTATAGGAAGTCAACAATTTTATCCCGGAGAATAAAACTACCGTTTCTTCCTCGTTCTTCAAAAATTTTCCGATTTTTTGGCTCAAGCTTGGAAGATCCGAAGGAGAGATCCTTTCGACTTCCACTGCGGCTGGTTGCTCACCAACGCCATCTTCTCTAGATAGCCATACAAACTTACAATCGTCACCGATAGAAGAGCCATCGTCGAAAAGATCCATTATCTTATCAGGGGATTGGCGAACTATAAATAAAATCGGGACACCGCTCTCTATCACTTCACCTAGAACTTCTATAGCCTCTTTTAGTTTATCCTCTATGAACAAATATCCCTCACCCGGTTTCCACGGGATCTCGATAGTATCCTCTTCTTCACCCCCCTTGCTTTCTTCTTCCTCAAAATCCAGTTGATCTATATCCTCCTTCAACTCTTCTCTTTTCGATTCTACTTCCTGATAAAGAGTGCCTATCCTGCTCTCGATCCTGCTTTTGAGTTCCCATCCTTCGAACTTGGACACCATACTCTCTATATCTGACCAAGCTTCTTTTTGACCTTCTTCGTATCCTTTAAGATAGACCTTTATCTTCTCATCATCGTCCATATCCATCACTTACTCAGACCGGCTAGAACTAGCCGGAAAGCTTCAACCGATGTAGTTTAGATCTTCGCTTCCGGCCTCCTGCTGCTGGAGCCCGCCCATATCCATATCTTTCACCTTGTTAGTCAATTCCTCTACCTCTTCCGCCTTCTCGTCCAGTTTTTCATATGTTATCTCAAGGTGCATGTACTTCGCTAGTTTCTTCAAAACTGCCCTAGCTGCGGCGGGGTCGACAAAGTAACCCGAGGTTTCTCCCATGAGACAAATGCCGCTCATCCCGTAGAGCTTCTTTCCGAGACCGAGCAGTAAACCGCTGGCGCCGACTATGCCTGAAGAGGGATGTTCTTCTGAAAATTTTACATCTAACTCTTTCATCTCCTCGACTTTTTGAGAATCGGTCGCTGCGCCGAGCACTTCCGGTACTTCTATCATCTCACCCTTGCTGTAACCCCCAAGCGAGAATACTTTTTCGACACCCATCTCTTCAGCTACGGAAAGAATCTTATCCGTTAGTCGATACTGCCCCTGCGGAGTCATACCCTGATAATCACCGGTCAGCAGTAATAGGTCCGTATCCTTTTCGCCGACGTCCTTCTTAAAATAGAGTCTGTTGTTCACCAATTTTGATAGACCATCCTCATCCACCAGAACTTGAGGGGGAAAGTATAAAGAATGGATATCTGCACACTTCTCCGCATCGATCTCTTCAATAAGGTGTTCGACCCCTAACTTACCAACATTTCCAACTCCTGGTAATCCTTCGATAAGGACACCGTCTTCAAGCTCAGGTTCTTCTATGAAATCTATGATTATGTCTTCCATATTATCATCTCATTTTTTACATATTCCATCCGCAATTTCGTCTTCTTATTCAACTTCTTCAAATTTCAATCCTGCCTTGACTTCTTTATCTGCTTCCTTCTGTACTCCCCGTATCGATCTTCAGGGGAATACTTCGGAGGTTTAGGATTCACCGTCCTTTTACCGCAATCGCCACATTGTTCTTCGAGTGTATATTCTTCACACGAAGGACATTTTCTGATCTTCTTCATCCGAAAATCACCTTCGCATTGGAGAGGGTGTTTTATATATTTAAGGATTGTCTTCCCATTTTTTTACCCTATTTTTAATCCGGAGTCTCAACTGCTTGAGAAGAGGAAGAATATCTGGCAGCGTTCGTGAGCCTAAAAGATATAATATTCAGTATTCCGGCCACTAGTGCTAAAAACCAACCTATGCTCGGGCCCCAAGTTCTGTATTCATCTCCTACAGAACCGCCGCCGATAAAATAAAGAGGACCTTGATGAGGACCGATTTTATCCCATTCCATATCTTCGTCAAAAGAACCAGGCAGATCTAACCATAAATATAGAGGTGCTAATAATGAGAAGACGATCCCTATTATCACAAGTCCGGCACCTATCTTTGGATCTAGTATGCCAATACCGGCTAGAACAGCTCCTATCGCTCCGAGTACCGAACCCCCGACCGCTATCATGATAAATAGCTCAGTGATCCTAAACGTTGAGCCGACTTCATTCAATCCTTCTTCCTCATAATCATAAGTGTTCGTTTCACCGTTCTGGGTGACCTCGACCTCGTTCAAATAAAAGTCCATCTCGGTATCGACGCTTGTCCCATTTTCCGAGGTCCCTTCAGCACTAAAATTGAACCACGGAGTAGAAAATGTAAATACCAACACAACAATAGCAGCTACCGCAAGACCAGCCCCAATTATAGCTTTTATTTTCATCTTATCCCTGTCATCCTAATAAATATAGTCTAACCATATATAATTTTTTCGCAGAGAATCGTCTCAAGTTTTATGCACAATGAGAAGTCTTATCTCCATTTTTCCCTTTTCTGGATCAATCCCATATGTCCAAGCTTATATGCATTCACACCTTTAGCCTCTACGAAATCGGGAAAGGCATGGCTGAGATCGATGTTATCCGCAAGGAGAAAACCGTTCTCTTTCAGATGTCTCCAGCCTATAGCGAATTCGAACATCATCGTTTCATAAGAATGACCGCTGTCATGGATGAATATGTCTATTTCTGTAGAGAGGCTTTCAAATAATTTGGGCAGCTCGTAATAAGTGTCTCCTTCCATCAATGTCCACCGTTCCTCTAGATTTTCCGGCACCGCCCAGCCGGAGCCCTTACCCGATGGAATTACAGCACCGGTCCTCTCTTCATCTTCGATCTGGTCGATGGTGACCGGGAGATCGATCGAGTACAACAGTCCCTTCTGATTTCGATCTAATGCTTTCAATATCACTGAAGTGGAAAAACCATTGCATACACCGGTCTCGACTATCACGTCCGGCTTTTCTTCACATATGAGTTCATACAGTTCTCTTCCGCTCTCTCTTCCCAATATCGCTGGATGATAGTCTTTGTAACTAGAAAACTCAGTCTCGATCTTCTCAGCGATCTCTTCAATGAAATCTTCAATCTCGACTTTTTCATACGTTCTGCTCTCTGCTCCCTCACGATATTCCTCTAGACCTGAGAGATAACTGTCCTCGACTATCTTACCACCAAGTTTCCTTTTCTAGTTTCTAAGGCAATCAGACCAAAAAGATGTTTTCATCCCTGCAGCAGCGACTCGTACTCCGGTATGACGTCATCGTCGAAGGCTTTCATACCCTCTTTCGTCTTGTAGTGTACCATCATATCCTCTATCACATCGAACGGTATAGTGGCTATCTCGGCTCCTATCTCGGCACATTGTCTTACTTGTCGAGGCGTTCTGATACTTGCCGCGATTACCTCAGTCTCATAGGAGTAATTGTCCAGTATGTTTTTAATCGACCAAACGAGGTCTACACCCGAAACTACGCCATCATCGTTGCCCCAATCGAAGAAGGTCATAGCTTCCTGATCCCGATAGACGATATCTTCCGGTTCCTTCTCGGATACCCTTCTTCGGAGGTGGAAGTTTCTTATCATCTCGGCCAATTCAGAGGGATAATAGGTTCCTTTAGGATAATCATCCCCTCTTGTCAATCCTATCTGATTCCGTATGTAATCATCTATCCTTCCCAGGAACGGACTGACGTATTCTGCCCCCGCTTTAGCCGCCATGAGGGCCTGATTCGGCTTCATCACTAGAGTGCAGTTCACCGGAATACCCGACTCACTCAGCGTTTTTATCGCCTTCACGCCCTCAAAATTATCTTCACCTTGGTTCATGGCTGTATTCACGGGGATCTTGATGACAACATTCTCATTTATATCGTTGTATTTATCATACAACGTTTCCGCTTCATTCACCATCTTCTCGTGTTTTACCTCGGTGACCTCTAGACTCACTGGACCGTCTACTGTTTTCAAAATCTCGATTATATGATCGTCTAGGCTCAATTCACCTTCAGCATTATCCACTGCTTTCTTGATCAGAGAAGGGTTCGTGGTCACGCCGTCTAAGATTCCCCAAGACTCGGCTTCCTTTATCTCTTCCAGATCTGCGGTATCTACAAATATATCCATCATATCACCTTTTCTTCATTTCTTATACTTATCTTCATATTTATCTCCTTTCTAACACGTCGTGCGCGCTCTCAACGATGTGTTCTGCGGTGAGCCCATACTTCTCCATCAATTCGTCGCTCTCGCCGGACTCACCGAAGACGTTAGGTATTCCGACCCTTTTCAGCGGCACGTGATAATTGCTTTCAGCCAAAACCTGAGAGATCCCACTGCCCATCCCTTGACTGACCACGTGTTCTTCCGCCGTGACTATGCCTCCAGTATCCCTAGCTGATTCCACTATGCTTTCATCATCCAATGGTTTTATAGTGCTCATGTTAAGGACCTTTGCGTCTATCTCGTGCTGCTTGTTGAGGATCTCCGCGGCCTTCAAACACTCAGAGACCATTATCCCCGTTCCGATGAGCGTAACGTCGCCACCTTCTCTGAGCATCGTAGCTTTCCCCACCTCAAAGGGGTCGTCTTTCTCAGTTATTACGGGAACGCTGGATCTTCCCATCCTCATGTAGAAAGGACCTTCTTCTTCAGCGATAGCGAAGGTAGCCTTTCTGCTTTCATGATAATCAGCGGGAGCTACGACTTTCACATTGGGTATAACTCGCATCAGCGCTATATCTTCCAACATCTGGTGAGAGGCGCCGTCTCCTCCAACGGTTATCCCTGCATGAGTAGAGACTATCTTCACGTCCAATTTAGGATACGCTATGCTCTGTCTTACCTGATCGTAAGCTCTTCCTGTGGCGAACACGGCGAAAGTACTCGAGAATACCGTCTTTCCAGAGAGTGCTAAACCCGCTGCAACACCGGTCATATTTTGCTCAGCTATCCCCATATTGAACATCCTCTCAGGGAATTCTTCTCCAAATTTTTTCAATCGGCAGGAACCCGCAAGATCAGCACCTAACACCACGATGTCATCTCTTTCTCTACCCAGTTCGACCAAGGCTTCACCGTAGGCGTCTCTCTGCTTCTCCATCTCCCACATCTTCATTCACTTCCCTCAGAATCTTTTTCTTTTTCTCCCAGAGCTTTAAGCGCGGTCTCGAGCTGTTCATCATCTGCAGCTTTACCATGGAAAGCTAAGGAACCTTCCATGAACGGCACGCCTTTACCTTTTATCGTATGGGCTATTATCATGGTAGGTTGTCCGTGAACCTTTTCAGCTCGCTGCACCGCATCTACTATCTGATTCATATCATGACCTTCTATCTCCAGAACGTGCCATCCGAACGAGTTCCACTTAGAGATTATAGGTTCTATAGAATTCACTTCTTCTGTAGAGCCGTCTATCTGCAGGTTGTTTCTATCCAAAAAGACGATCAGGTTGTCGAGATTGTTGTGACTCGAGAACATCGCCGCCTCCCAAATCTGACCGGATTGTATCTCTCCGTCTCCACAGATGGCAAAAACCCTGTAGGACTCCCTGTTCAATTTGGCTGCAAGAGCCATACCGGCGGCGATGGATATACCCTGGCCCAACGAGCCAGTGGAAGCATCGACCCCGGGAGTGGCTTTCACATGGGGATGTCCCTGTAACCTAGAACCCAACTTTCTAAGAGTCATCAGCTCTTCGACTGGAAAATAACCCGCTTCGGCAAGCACGCCGTAAAGGGCCGGGGCTGCATGGCCTTTGCTCAATACAAGCCTATCTCTCTTTGGCCAGTCCGGTTCGTCAGGTCTGTGTTCCATCAGCTCAAAGTATAGAGCGGTGAGAATGTCCGTGGACGAGAGTGATCCACCCGGATGACCAGAGCCTGCTTCATGAGTGATCTTGACTATATGGAC
>JAZKSH010000025.1:0-21683 GCA_036626195.1 Thermoplasmatota archaeon
CTAACATTGGATGCAGGTCAAAGCACGACAGAGACGTTTACTACGGGAACTTCCTCAGGTGACGCGGG
This sequence comes from Thermoplasmatota archaeon, assembly GCA_036626195.1. Classification (GTDB taxonomy): domain Archaea; phylum Thermoplasmatota; class Thermoplasmata; order Halarchaeoplasmatales; family Halarchaeoplasmataceae; genus Natronoplasma. Next base: position 69 of record JAZKSH010000025.1, read on the forward strand.
TAGTTACACGGCGACGGTATCCTCGGAGGATGATTCAGGGCAGGATTCGTTTGAGGTATTGGAAGGAGCCTATTTTGCGGTTTCCGGCGTCAACGCTGAAGATATAGTGGAGGGGGATGATTTACAGGTCAACGCAACGATAGAGAACACAGGAAATTCGGAAGTTGCCCAGCAAGTGGATATGAACAGCGGCTTGGGAAGTGATAACGAATTGGTAGAATTAAGTGGAGGGGAAAGCACTACAGTAACCTTCACCACAGGAACTTCTTCGGGTGATGCTGGTAGTTACACGGCGACGGTATCTTCAGAGGATGATTCAGGGCAGGATGAGTTTGTCGTCAGTGAACCAGGTGGATTTATAGTAGATATAACTCAACCTGGAGATGGAGCAGAAATCGGTGAAGGAGAAACCGTCACGGTGGAGTACACCGTGGAAAACACAGGAGATACGCAAGATACTCAGACCATAGAGTTCACAGTCGATAGGGACCTACAAGACAGTGAAGAGGTGGACCTAGGGCCCGGTGACCAACATCAGGGTGAGTTCACTTGGCAGCCTGGTGGACAGGGAGACTACACCCTCAGGGTGGCGGGAGAAGAAGACCATGATGAAGTGACAGTTACCGTAGTGGGGGATGGAGTAGAATACGAACTCAGTATAGATGTAGACGGAGGCGGAACGGTAGAAGTCGATGGCCAGACAGTAGGAATACCCTATACTGAGAGTTACTATGAAGGAACAAGAGTCAATATAACTGCTGTTCCTGACCAGGGTTGGTGGTTCGATGAGTGGACTGGAGATCTAGTCAGCGAACAAGAAAGCATAGAGATCGAGATGGACGGAGACAAGAGCCTTACGGCTCATTTCGTGGAGTCCGATCCTGGAGCTGGTCACGAATTGTCCATAGATGTGGAAGGAGAAGGTGTTGTATTGGTAAATGGTGCCGAAGTAGATATTCCTTACAGTAGAAATTACGAGGAAGGAGCAGAAGTTGAGTTAACGGCTGATCCAGCCGAGAATTGGACTTTCAGCCACTGGGAAGGCACCGAAGAAACGGGCGAAGGGATAACTATCGTGATGGACGAAAACAAAAGTCTAACCGCATACTTCCAGTCGGTCGGTGAAGGGCAGCATGAACTGGTTATAAATGTTGATGGTGAAGGGAATACCACTCCAGATGAAGGCACCTACACTTATAACGAAGCTGAACGAGTGCAATTAAGTGCACACCCGGCCGAGGGTTGGACCTTCATGGGGTGGACTGGAGATGTCCCAGCGGGAGAGGGAGATAACAGAGAGGTCACACTGCTGATCGATAAAGATAGAAGCGTTACTGCGCATTTTCTACAAGAAGCCCTCTTCGTAGGAGAAATAGTCAGTCATGACGAGGAGGTTGAGGTGGGGGAAGAAGCCGTTGTCGAGTACAGGTTGACGAACACGGGAGGTTTAGAGGGAACAAGAGAAGTGAAGTTCACAGTCTACGATGAAGAGGATAACGTCGTGTTCGAGGACAGCGAAAACATCACGCTCGGCGTAAATGAAGTCCATGAAGACGAATTCGTTTGGGAAACTGAAGAACCGGGTGAATATACCGTCGTTTTGATGGAGGGAAGCGAGACGATAACGGTGGAAGAAAAATCCGAAGCGAGTAGTACTTTCTACGATGCATGGTGCGGTTTCTGGTGGTTGATATTGATTGTGATCATATTATTCGCAGTAATCCTGGCAGTCCTGTTTTGGAAGAGGAATAAAGAAGAAGAAAGTTATCCTACAAGTTCTTCTTCTCCATTTTCCCAGACTTCCGACTCCCAGCCTGTGAAGAAAAAACAAACAGATGAGGCTGGTGGAGAAAGTTTCTTCGAGACGATGCAGAAAGTCGAGGAGGAAGAGGCAACCGATGAAGACGTCCAAAGAGATAAGACTTCTACGTTCGTGAGCAGCGAATCACATCAGGTAGAAAGAGGGGAACAGGGGAGGTCTAAAGGGGAAACTAGAGAAGAGCGTGAGGAGATGGAAGGAGATGAACAGTTTGTAGAGTCTGAAAAGCAAGAAGATACCGTAGGCCCTGAACAAAAAGATGAAAAGGGAGTGTTCTTAGAAACTGAAGAAGAGAGTTCGGAAGAAGATATGGTGGAAAAAGAAGATGGAACGAAAGGAGAAGCTGAGACAGAACAGATTTACGGAGAGGCCAAAGAAGACACCGACCAAGAGGTATCGGCTGAAAGAGAAGAAGGCTCTATTGTGAAAGAAGTAGAAGAAGAACCCGCTCCTCCGGCCCCTGGTCAAGAAGCATCGCCTAAAGAACCCGTAGAGCAGGAAGAAGAACCGAGTTTAGATGAAGAACAAACTGAAGAGGCCGGCGGTGGAGGCGCCGCAGCCGCATCAGGCATTTCTGAAGAAACCCCTTCAGAGCAAGAATGTCCTGTATGTGGAAAATCGGTCGAAGAGGGAAAGGCCCAATGTCCTTACTGTAGAGCCGACTTAGAGGAGCCCCCTTCTTCGGTAGATGATGAGATGTTTTATGAATGTGATGAATGTGGTTTCCTCATCACCGAGGATGTGGATGAATGTCCCTATTGTGAGGCCCCTATAGATAAGGATAAGGATGAGGAATGAATCATCCCACTAAAAAGAGGCGTCTATTGTTCTTGCGGAGGTATATTGACGTCCTGTAGTACCGTATTGGAATTTCCATTGATATCTTCCATCTCGATCTTCACCCTGAAAGGTTCACGGCGTGCCACCACGTTCTTATATGTCCTAGTGTAATAGTGATCCCCCTCTTCTTTATTCATCTGAGTCCGCTCTCCATCATCCACTGTGATGTAAACGCTGTCATCTTTGATCTCCGTGTTGGAGGTGATCTTAGCCCTGAAGCTCACATTGTATTCTTCTCCCATCGTGATATTGTCTGCATCTATGAGATCCCCTTCGTCGTTCAATATCCAGACCTCTAATTCATTCACCCGCGGATCGGCGAAATCGCCGAAAGGGGGGTTCATGAGCAAAATCCAGACGGCCAAGAGGGTCATAAAGTACACGCCGAAATTTTTCAGCCATCCCTTGTTCCCCAACTCATCGACTTCCAACTTTAACATCTGGTAAATAGGTTTCAGGAAAGCAAGGCCAAGCAGACCTGCAAATAGACCGACAGCCCATTCACCTGTGGTATCGAAGGCGAAAAAACTGACAACTGCAAAGGCCGGAGCTACGGCTACGCTGACTAGCGTTGTTTTACCCTGGTTGATCTGCTCTTTCATATATTTCTCCCGATCGAAATCGGGCATCTCGAACTCCGCTTCTTCGTCCTCTTTTTTTCTTCTCTTCGCCATGAATGATTACAAAGTAGAGGAAAGGGACTTTATTAAAAATCTTTTGTATGGAGATGTAGGGGTGTAGATACGGCAAGATTTACTCTTCGATAAGAATATCCCAAAATAATAATAAGGGACCGTCATTGTCCGGAAATCAATGGCCGAGAAACAAAAACAAGATGATCTCGAGAGGCTTTTTGATCCCCGCAGTATAGCGGTGATAGGCGCCTCGCGAAAGGAGGGCAAGGTCGGCTACCAACTTCTATCTAACATACTCGAATCGGGATATGACGGTGAAGTGTATCCAGTAAATCCAAAGGGTGGTGAAGTACTGGGAAAGGAGCTTTATGAATCGATCGAAGAATTGCCCGAGCCGGTAGATCTGGGAATCATAGTTGTACCTGCAAAGATCGTTAAAGAAGCTGTACACCAGTGCGGGGAGAAGGGCGTTAAACATATCATAGTTATCTCCTCCGGCTTTTCAGAAGTAGGAAATGTTGAAGAAGAAACAGCCTTGGTGGAAGAAGCTAGAAAATACGATATGAGAGTTCTAGGTCCCAACGTTTTTGGAATATACTCCGCAAAGTCGGACCTCAATGCCACCTTCGGCCCCTCGGATGTCGAGAAGGGAAGTATAGCCCTTTTATCTCAGAGCGGCGCACTCGGCATCGCGCTGATAGGCAAGACTGCAGAGCAGTACCTCGGGCTTTCCTCCATAGTCAGTATAGGGAACAAGGCCGACATCGACGAAGTTGAGCTAGTAGACCATTTCAGCCAAGACGATGAGAGTGAAGTTATAATGGTCTACATGGAAGGCCTGGAGAACGGTAGGGAATTCATGGAGACGGTCAAGGGGCTTGAGGAGGACAAGGCGGTGATAGTTCTAAAGTCTGGTCGCTCCGAGAAAGGAGCTACTGCAGTAGCTTCTCACACGGGTTCACTGGCTGGAAGTGATCGTATCTTTTCTTCGGCTTTCAAGCAGTGCGGTGTTCTCAGAGCCGAAGATTTGAGAGAAGCGTTCAATTGGTCTAGAGCTTTCTCTAATTCACCTTTGCCGGAGAATGAAAATACAGTGGTCGTGACCAACGGAGGCGGTATAGGGGTTTTAAGCGCTGATGCGGCGGAAAAGTACGACGTGAAATTACTAGACGATCAAACCCACCTGAAGGAAACTTTCGAGGACGTTATCCCCTCGTTCGGATCGACAAAAAACCCCGTGGATATAACCGGTCAAGCCGGTAAAGAAGAATATGAAAAATCCTTGAGGCGCGCCTATGAAAGCGAAGAGATAGGCTCGGTAATAGGACTTTACTGCGAAGCCGGAGGCGGTGACGCTTGGGGCGGAGCCAAAGCAATAAAGGAAGTTTATGAAGAATATGGGGGTGAAAAGACGTCGGTTTTTACCTTCGTTGGGGGGAAGGAAGCGGACGAGTGTGTTCAGTGGTTGAGGAAACATAAGATCCCAGCGTTTACTGATACTTACGAGTGTGTTTCGGCTCTTGGAGCGCTTTACCAGAAAAAGAGGTATCTGGATAGAAGTAAGCAGAGGGGCGAAATCCCAGAGCCCGATATACCTTTAGAAGAGATCAGAGATAGATTGGATGAGATAAGAGAAAGTGGTAGGCTGACTCTTCGCGAGGACGAGGCAAGAGAGATCTTGGAGTTGGCCGAGATACCGGTGGCAGAAGGTGAAGTTGTCAACTCGTTGGAGAGTGCGGTCAAGGCGGCAGAAAAGATCGGATATCCAGTGGTTTTAAAGATAGTCTCCGAAGATATAGTCCATAAATCCGACGCCGGCGGCCTAGCCCTGAACTTGGAGAACGAAAAAGAGGTCGTGGATGCCTACCAAGCTATCCTATCTAACGTGCGGAATAAATATCCTGATGCCCATATCAAAGGTGTATCGGTGGCGAAGATGCTCGAGGGAGGAGAAGAGACCATCGTTGGAGGCACTAGAGATAATACTTTCGGTCCTTTAGTGATGTTCGGACTTGGAGGGGTTTACGTGGAGATACTAGAAGATGTAGAATTCAGGGTGGCCCCGATAGATAGAGAAGAGGCTAGAAAGATGATGGGGGAGATAAACGCTTTTCCAGTCCTGCTTGGTGCTAGGGGTGAAACTAGAAAAGACCTAAAGGCATTGGCAGATGTTATATATAGGATATCATATTTGATGAACGAGGTGGATGAGATAGCCGAGATGGACCTCAATCCGATCAAGGCTTTTGACCAAGGGAAAGGTTGTAAAGCGGTAGATGTTGCTATAAATCTCAAAAGAAGGTGATCTAAAAAATGAAGAATATTATCATATCCTCAACGGAAAAGGATGCTGGCAAAACCACTATCGGTTTGGGCATGGCTCTTTCTACCGACCGCTCTTTGAATTACTTCAAACCATTCGGTGATAGACCGATCTATAAAAAGAAAAGGTTGATCGATTACGACGCCAAGCTGTTCAAAAATGTATTGGATCTAGACACCGATTATGAAAAATTCTGTATCGGTTTCGATCATTCGAAGATAAAGTACGCCTATGATGAAACAACCATCCAGGAAAAGATAAGGGGAAGAGTTGAAGAGCTCTTAGAAGGGAAAGACGGTGTTGTGATCGAGACCGGTGAACACTGGGGTTTAGGTTCTTCTATCGGATTAGATCCCATGTCTCTCTCGAACATGGTGGACTCCGAGGTATTATTGGTCGCTTCAGATTCTGGAACGGATATCGCTGATAAACTCACCACGGCTTCCCGTTACTTCGAGAAGAACGGCACGGATGTGAAGGGCGTTGTGCTCAATAAGGTGGAATCTCTTGAAGAGATGGAAGATTTCGTAGTTGATGAGATCGAAGACCTCGGGTTGGACGTGCTCGGCATTGTACCGGATATATCCAGCTTAGATCTCACCAGGATGAGATTCATAAACGATATGCTCTTCGGCAAGGTCGTTGCCGGGGAGGAAGGTTTGGATAACATAGTTGAAAACGTCTATGTGGGTGCTCTAAGTGCAGACGAAATGGTCAGAAATCCGGCCTTTCAGGAAAAAAGAAAATTGATGGTCACCGGCGGAGACAGGGCAGATGTGGTTTTGGCCTCTTTAGAAGAGGGCACCTCTGGTATAATCTTGACGAACGATATCATCCCGCCGAGCAACATCATCTCCAGGGCTGACAGAGCGAATATACCTTTGATTTCCGTCCCTATCGATACGTACGAGGCTGCGAAACGCATAGAGAGGATGGACACCATAACCACCATCGAGGACGACTTCAAGATAAAGAAGATCAGGGAGGAAGTATGTCCGAGACTCGATGTAGAGCTATGAGTTCTTGGTTTGATAGAATATGAGTTATGATGTAGAATATGAGGATGCCAAAACGGCTTTGGGGAATATAGGTAGAGGAGACAGAGTTTTCGTAGGCTCCGGGGCGTCTGAACCCCAGTATCTGGTAAAAGAACTGATGAACCTGGCGGACCAGTTTTACGATACGGAGATATTTCACATACAGACCCTCGGTGTAGCGCCCTACACAGAAGATAAGTTTAAAAATCGATTCAGGCACAACGCTTTTTTCGTGGACGATAATACTAGAGAGGCAGTTGCAAAAGGTAGAGCCGATTACACGCCGATCTTCATGAGAGATATTCCAAAACTTTTCAAAACCGGTAGGATACCCTTGGACGCTTCGTTAATCCAGGTCTCTCCTCCGGACAAACACGGTTGGATGAGCTTCGGCATCGCGGTCGACATAATCCAGGCCGCGGTGAAGAACTCAAAGAGGGTCATCGCTCAGGTCAATCCGAAGATGCCGAGAGTGCACGGAGATGCTTTCATCCACGTGGATGATGTAGATCATCTTGTCCATCACGAGGAGGAACTTTTGGAATTCGATCCGATAGTACCTACAGAGAAAGCGGAAAAGATAGCCTCAAATGTTAGCCCTCTGATAGAAGACGGCGCCACACTTCAGGTAGGCTACGGGGAGATCCCAAACGCTCTATTATCTCACCTCGACGAAAAGGAGGACCTCGGTGTACACACGGAGATGCTGTCCGAGGATCTTGCGGAATTAATACAGAACGGGACTATAACGAACAAAGAGAAGAGTATACACCCTGAGAAGAATATAGCATCCTTCTTGATGGGAACCAGAGATCTTTATGACTTCGTGGATGATAATCCCGAGATCGAACTTCATCCCACCGACTATACAAACGATCCCTTCACTATAGCCAAGAACTACAAGATGACCGCTATCAACACGGCTTTACAGGTAGATCTTACTGGGCAGGTCTGTGCGGATTCTCTCGGCTACAGTTTCTACAGCGGGATAGGTGGTCACGCTGACTTCATGCGAGGAGCTGGTTACGCGGAAGACGGAAAATCCATAATCGCTCTATCATCCACCGCTCAAGACGGAGAAGTTTCCAGGATAGTACCCGCTTTGGACGAGGGAGCCGGCGTAGTTACCACTAGAGGCGATGTCGAATATATCGTCACCGAGTACGGCGTGGCGTATCTCAAAGGGAAAAACATAAGGCAGCGGGTCATGGAACTTATCAATATAGCTCATCCCAAATTCAGAGACGAACTGCTGAAAGAAGCTAAAGAGCACGACCTCGTTTACGAGGACCAGATGTTAGTTATAGGCGAAGGTGGAAGGTATCCAGACGAGTACGAGGCATATAAGGAGATAGAGGGTAAAGAATATCTTTTCAGACCGATGAAGCCCACAGACGACGAACTTCTGAAGGATCTTTTCTATTCACTATCGGACGAAAGTCGATACAAGCGGTTCATGAGTACCCGTAAAGACATGCCGCATGAAAGAAGACAGAATTTTGTCCAGATAAATTATAAGAAAGAGATGGCGATAGTCGTGATCGATCCCGAAGTCGAAGGACCTGACAGGATGGTCGGCGAAGCGGATTACAGGATCAAAGAAGGCCAGAACGTTGCCGAAGTCTCGGTGATGGTGAGAGATGAATATCAAGGTCAGGGGATAGGTTCTGCTCTTCTAGAGCATATTACCATGATAGCAAAGAACCAGGGGTTGTATGGATTTACCGCGGAAGTTCTAGCCGATAACAAGAAGATGCTCAGGGTCTTCGAAAAGATGGGATACGATATCGAGAAGAAAAGAAAATATAACGAGTATCAGCTGCGTATGCGATTCAGATGAAACGGGGGCGATGATGGGTACACAAACTGCACCACAATTCTCAGATGTTAGAGGAACTTGGGACATGGATATAGAGAGGGTAAACGAAGTAGTAAAGAGTGTAAAAGATGAGGGCAGGTATCGACTTCTAGAGAGTGAATCGCGTGAAGTGTTGAAAGCAGCAGGCATCCCGACCGCGGAAGGAAAAGTGGTCAGGAATCTACCTGCGTGTATCGAAGCGGCTGAAGAGATAGGCTATCCGGTCGTATTGAAAGTTGATTCAGAAGATATCGTCCATAAGATGGACGTGGGTGGTGTGGTGATAGGAATCGAAGATGAAGAGGAGGTAAAAGAAGCCTACCAGGCTCTCCATTCAAGGGTGAGAGCACGAAAAGCCGATGCGAACATACGAGGCATATCCGTTTCAGAGATGATCGAAGGCGGGAAAGAGGTCGTTATAGGGGGGATGGTCGATCCGACATTCGGCCCGGTCGTGATGTTCGGCCTTGGAGGCATATACGTGGAAATATTCGAAGATGTCGAATTCCGGGTGGCTCCTTTGGATCTTGACGAATCACATGAGATGATCTCAGATATAGACTCCTTTCCGCTTCTGGTAGGAGCTAGAGGGCAGCGATGTAGAGATCTAGAAGCGTTGGCCGAGATAATCTCTAAGGTAGGATATCTCGTTTGTAGGGTTGATGAGATCAATGAACTCGAACTCAATCCCGTGGCGGCTCTTGAGAGAGGCGCCAAAGCTCTTGACGTAGCCATCACTCTGAAATGAAATCTTTTTTGAAGCTTGATATGAGATGCACTCTAGAGGGTTGGACTGTCATTTTTTATTATATTTCAATCTACACCTCTGATATCTTTAGAGATCAAATCGATATACTCGTCCCTATCGTCGATATCTATTTTTCTTTCTTGAGCAACCACTAGAAGTGCGGTTCTCACTTCGATGTTCATCTCATCCTGCTTATCGTTGACGAGAGACATGATCTCCTGTCTAGAGAGTTCACTCTTTTTTGAGACCTGACCCAACAGTTCTTGAAAGACGTCCTTTTCCTCTTCCTTCTCAAGTAGATCTTTTGGCGGTTCGAAACCCATGGGTATGTCTATACTTTCGAAATTGAATCCAGCGGTAACGGAATCATCTTCCACTTCTATGAGGCCGAGTTCTAAAGCTCTTTCCAAGACCCGTCGGGCGTAGTCTGAGGAATACCAATCAAGGTCGGCGGACTGGGTGTAGATAAAATCATCTTTGCTGATTTTCTCTCCATCTCTCTGGAAAAGAAAAGCCAAAACTTTCTTCAATTCTTCTGATATCTTATCGCCTCCCGCAGTGTGAATATAAAACCCTTCAGATTTTCCTGATCCAAGTATTCAGCCCTTTTCAGCCCCGCCCCTCCGATATATAGATCATAATCTCCACTAGGGAGAGATCGAAGATGTCTTTCTTCGAAGCGTTTACTTCCTAAGGCGGTGAAAATTATCTTGTCGAAGCCTTCCTTCAGGGCAAATTCAGCTACACCTTTCACCCCCATCTTCCTTATCTCATCTGAAGGCGAAACCAACCCGTCCTTGTAATCGATGGAAAGGATCAACTCGTCGCTCAATTCTATAGACTCTTTTATGCTCTTTTTGGATCGGATAGTTTTGGTTGAGATGATGGCTTTATCGGCGCCCGCGATGAAACAATCCGTGATCTCCTCGGGACCTCTCGCCCCGATATCGGCCCAAACCCCCTTCCTAGTGCCGACCTTCCTTATAGCGTCGGTCTGAGGGCTGTTTGACTCGATGCCTCGAATATCTAGGAGATGAACTATATCATAGTCTTTGAGTTCCCCTAATGCCTGCCAGAGATCTAATTCTATCCCGTCGTTCACGTAAGGTTCGTATTTCTCGTCTTCCACTATCACGGGTTTTTCATCTATGATCGATATCGAAGGGATGATCTCCTTGTCCATAGATGGTGATATAATAGGTGCTTTATAAATGGATTGTTTTCGATGGCGTATGGAACAACGATGCGGTAAAACCTAATATCTCCTTTCTTCTAACGCATGTGTGAAATTGAAGATACATGAAGCCGAAGCCAAGGATATAGACGCAATCCTCGAGCTGAAAAGGAAATCTATGGGTCCGGTGTGGAGAGAAGCCGGTATAGACTATGACGACGAATCGCTCAGAAAATTCCTTCAGGACAGGTTCGTTAACGACCGGATGATAGTTGCTCAGGATGAAGAGGCCGAGGAAAGGCTGGTCGGATTTTTACATTCTACAACTTTTGAAGGCGTGGTTACTTCAAAAAAGATCAGAGAGGTGTTGACTTTAGCGGTTCATCCCGATCATTTCGGCGAGGGAATAGGAAGAGAATTGATGGAAAATGAGAGAAAAGACGCCAAGTCTAAAAACGTGGATATTGTCCGGCTGGAAGTCTTGTCCAACAATCAAAGGGCGATAGACTTTTACGGTAAACAAGAGTTTTCCGAGAAGAAGAAGATATTGATAAAAAAACTGTATTCTGACGACGAGAATTGAAAAGGCAATACTTTTTAATACGGCATGGTGGAATTGAGCCTTTGATGATCACGTTAATCGGGTCGGCCCATGTGTTGGACATCTCGGACAGCATAGAACAGGAGATTACGGCTAGAGTACCTGGTGTAGTGGCGGTAGAATTGGACAGGGTCAGGTACCAGGCGCTGAAAAGCGAAGAAAGGAACATGGATAGGAACGTTCCCATGCTTTATCGGTTACTTCACAAGGTTCAACAGCGCATCGCTGAGAAGTTCGGGGTCGAGATAGGGGGCGAGATGTTGACGGCGGTGGACACTGCAAAAAAGATAGGGGCTGCGATCGCTTTCATAGATATGCCGGCGCAGAATTTTTTGAGCAGATTGATGGACGAGATGAGCTTTAAAGAAAAAGTCACGCTATTTTTTGGGGCGGTGGTCGGACTTTTTATCAGCAAAGAGAGAGTAGAGAAAGAGATCGATAGGTACCAGTCCGGAGATGTGAATCACAACAATATGATGAGCATCGAGATGCCCGCGATAAAACGCATCCTGATAGACGAAAGGAACGAATTCATGGCGGAGAACTTGAAAGAACTAGAAGATAAGTTTGAGAGTGTTGTCGCAGTCGTTGGCGACGGACACATCCCTGGGATGAAGAGACTCCTGAGAGATAGAGACATTGAAGTCCTAAGGCTGAAAGATATACAGGAAAGGACATCTTCAGAAGAGGGCCAAGAGCATGAGGGGAAAGAAGATGAAGGAGCAGGTCAGCCCGCCCAGGATAATACCGAGGTCAGTTTTTCATACGAATATAGGTATGGAGAGGACTGACGCTGGCGGCTAACCGCTGAAGGGGAGAAAGAATACTGGCTTTACGAAACGGAAGAGAGGCTGGAGGTATATGCGGTGGAAGAGTCGAGGAGAACTTAGGCTTAAAAACACTTTTCTATTTTTCTTTATACTGCTATTGATTTCTCGTCGCCAAGCCTCTATAGTGATCAAAACTCGTCATTATCTCCGAGATGATCGTTCTCCTGAAATCGTATCTCTTTTTCTCTTTCTAATCCCCTATCTTTATTTTGGTAGGGATAAGGTGGTTCAGATGTCGTATTTCTTCCGCCCGGCTTTTTCTTTTCCTCCATGATTATCGCAACGCTCACCGCAGAAGCGAGCATAACCTCTCCGATTATCGTGCCGTAAGCTATCAAATTGGCGAGGGCGAAATCGTCCTTCATCTCTTTTATCCTCTCTAGATCTTCCTGACAGAGCTCGCAGAAATCGTCCGGAGGAGGGTCATTATCTCCTTCACGTTTGTACTCTACCGCGGCCGCCATGACACAATCTCCTGCACTTTCATCGCAGTGACTTGGATAATTTGGGTCCGTGTGGTCCGTTTGGTACCCTATGCCGACTAGAGAAAGCAGGTGGCCGAATTCATGTACCAATACACCCCTTTCTATATACCAGCTCTCGATATCGGTCCGCGTTGAAAAAACTTCTACCACATCACTGAAGACCACGATAGAATAAGGTTTCTTGGATAGGCCTAAAGCCCTTTCGTTCTCCTTCCACTCCCCGTCAAGATACAACATGTGGATGGAAACGGTGTCCCCTTCTCTTTCATAGTCCCTGTACTCGTCTTCCAAGTCGGAGATATCATCAGCGTCGTAGGAGTTGGACCCAGAGTAAGGCGGGTTAGTACTAGACTCCAAAGGCGGGATGGTATCATCGAGTTCGCTGGTTATCTTTTCTTTTTCGGTGTACTCTTCCACCCTATCTTCAAGAGTGTCCATAGCTTCTTGATTCGGCGTTCGGGCCTCTACGTAATCGTACTCGATGATCAGCTCGCTGTACGGGTCGTCCTCCAGATACATCTGGGAGTATTCATAGGACTCGTAAAGGCCAAAATTATCTTTTACCAACGGAGGCAAAAAAGAATTCGTAACTAATGCTGCTACGATTATCACGACCCAAACGGCGGCTACCAAAGCGAACTTCTTACCCTTAGACATCGGTCACAAGTAGGTATATGTCAATCTCTGCTATTTCAAATTAACTTATCTATCGGACTTCCTGTTCCTTCAATTTTTCATAAGCGGTAGAGGCGGCTTCAGCCGCTTGGCCTGCAGCGGTTATCGCCTGCTTCAACGGAGAATCGATAACGTCTCCAGCCGCATACACCCCGGGAACGTTGGTCCTCCTCCCCTCGTCAGTCTTTATGTACCCCCCTTCGGTCAACTCGATGCCGAGATCTTCAGCCAAGTCGGAGTTGGGAACGGAGCCTATCTCGATGAACAGGCCGTCCATCTGCATCTCTTCCGAGTTGTCCAGTTTAACACCTTCTAGCTTATCTTCCCCGATAAGACTTTCTACGTTGACCTCGAAGATCGGTTCTATATTTTCCTTCTGATCGACCTCCTTTACCCTTATAGGCTCCGGTCTGAAGAATTCGTCCTGCCTGTAGAGGATGTAAACCTTTTCAGCGTGGTCGGAGAGAAGTAGAGCGGAAGCTAGAGCCGCATCTCCCCCTCCGACGACCCCCACTATTTTATCATCGTAGAAAGCCGCATCACAGGTCGCACAGTAACTCACACCTTTTCCTTTGAATTCGTTTTCCCTCTCTAGGCCTAGGCGCCTTCTCTCTTGTCCCGTAGCTATAATTATCTTTTTAGCCTCGTATTCACCTCGATTGGTCTCGACTTTAAAATCAAGATCCTCCCCCTCTATCTTCGTCACCTTGTCATAGACCACTTCTACCCCCAAATCTTTGACCTGCTCTTCCATCCGGTTTCCGAGTTCCATACCGCTTATGCTGTCGAAACCGGGATAATTGCACACCTTTGGAGCTTCAGAAATCAGGCCGCCTGGCATCTCGCCTATCTGTATCGTGTCTAGATTGTATCTTCCACTGTAAATTGCGGAAGTATAACCCGCGGGACCCGTCCCTATGATAAGGATATCATACATAGTATCGGGATGAGATTAAAAAGAGGAGGATTAATAATTTTGGGGCAAGACTGCAAAAGCGGATACTTATCCTTATATAATACTACCGAATTTAGATTGACGGTGTTCAGATGAGTGGAGAAAGAGAGGAACTGGTCATCTCGATTGGAGGATCGATCCTGCTGCCAGAGGATGGAAGAGTTTCACGATTGGTTTCATTAGCTGAGTTGTTGAGAGAACATTCAGAGGAAAAAGACCTTTACCTAGTTGTTGGCGGTGGAAGGATCGCCCGCAGATATATCAACTGGGGAAGGAAGCTGGGTGCGGACGAATCCGCTCTAGACGAATTGGGGATCGGGACCTCGAGATTGAACGCTAGGCTTTTGATAACTGCCCTAGAGAAGAATGTCTATCCCGTTCCTGCGGAAAATTTTGACGAAGCTATATCTGCGGGGAATCACTACAATATGGTTACCATGGGTGGAACGCATCCGGGACATACTACAGATGCGGTGGCGGCGATGTTAGCGGAAAGATTGGATTCAAACAGACTCATAAACGCCACCTCAGTCGACGGTGTATACACTTCAGATCCCGATAAAAAGGAAAACGCAGAGAAGATAGAAAAGTTGGATTACGAGGAATTGATAGAGATAGTCTCGAAAGGTGAACATGGTGCGGGACCAAACGTGGTCTTTGACCCCTTAGCTGCGAATATAATCAAACGAGCAAATATAGAGACTTACGTCTTGGATGGTCGGGACCTCACTTCATTGGAAAAGGCCATCGAAGATGAATTATTTGAAGGAAGCATAATCAAAGATTAACGCTGTTATGTGGATCAATAGGGAGTATATAGACTAAATAGATTATACAGATAAAAGTAATATACCGAATAGGATTGTCCATTTTCAAGAGCGATATGTTCGGACTCAGCCCCTTCAATACGGCGATGCTAGTAGCGGGCCTCGCGGCCGGCCTTTATATGGCATGGAATATAGGTGCGAACGACGTCGCAAATTCCATGTCTACGGCGGTCGGGGCTAAAGCTATCACTTATAAGCAGGCAATTTTCATAGCCTCTATTTTAACCGTCGCGGGTGCGGTTCTGGTCGGCGGACACGTCACCGCCACGGTCAAAGGAGGGATTTTTGATCCGGAACCGATAGACAGTACTAGACTCGCATTAGGCGGTCTTGCCTCGGTGACGGCGGCAGGGATTTGGATCACAATAGCGACCTGGAAAAACCTACCTATATCTACATCTCATTCCATAATAGGAGGCATGTTCGGCTTTGGTCTAGTCGCCGGAGGACCTGAAATAATTTCTTGGATCACCATGGGACAGGTCATATTGAGCTGGATCACTTCTCCCATTTTTGGAGCTATTCTAGCCTTTGTGATATTCAAGATCATCGTCAAGTTGATATTCGATTCAGAGGATCCGGAGAAGACAGCTAAAAAAACCACCCCTTTCTTCCTGGGCGCGGCTCTCTTCATCATAACGCTTTCTCTATTATATGATACTGCGCTCTCTATCAAGCTCTTTGGTAGACAGCCCACTCTGTTGGAAGGTTTGGGCCTAGCGGCGATCGTCGCTTCTGTCTTCGGCTTCATCGGTAAATTCATCGTCCTTCATTACGTAAATGGTGACAACGGTATCGGTGAAGTAGAAAACGTCTTCAGGAATCTGCAGGTATTGACTTCTTCTTTCGTAGCTTTCTCTCACGGCGCGAACGACGTGGCGAACGCAATAGGCCCCGTGATGCTGATCGTCGAAAATTCGATCGGACTCGGTAAGGCCCCATTTTTCCTGGGCGGGAACTACCTGTTGGTCATGGGCGGCATTGGAATAGCCGTGGGACTTTCAACCTGGGGTTATAAGGTAATAAAGACGGTGGGCTTCAAGGTCACGAAATTGACCAACACTCGCGGTTTTTCTGTAGATTTTGGAGCAGCAACTACAATACTGGTCGCGAGTAAACTCGGCATGCCTATCTCCACAAGCCATACCGTTGTAGGCGCTGTATTCGGAGTCGGCATGGCAAGGGGATTGGAAGCCGTAGATCTTTCAGTGATAAAGAAGATCGTTATATCCTGGGTGGCGACAGTACCGATTGCGGGCGTGACCTGTGTTTCTATCTATTTCGTACTTATTCAATTCATATAGAAGAGCGTAAGTTTAAAATGAACAAAAGACATGGTGATATATATGACGGCAAAATTTAGGAGATCAACGGTAGAAGACGCCCTGTTCGATTCCCCCTTCGACGGGCTGAGAAAGCACTCAAATCTCGTAAAGAAAGCGATAAACGAGTTCAAAAAAGGCGTCCATCTCTACAGTGAAGGAAAATTCGATAAGGCCGAGGACCGTTTCGATAAAGTTTCCAAACTGGAGCATAAGGCCGATAAGATTAAAGTCCAAATCAGAGAAAATTTGCCTAGATTCATTTTCATGCCTATCACGAGGGATGATTTTCTCACATTATTGAAGGAAGCCGATGCCATATTGGATTACGCCGAAGACGTGGGTGTACTTCTACCCATGAGAGAAGAAGAGATACCGGATGAAGTGAAAGAAGATTTCAAAGAATTCTCCGTGGACGTGTTCAACTCTGTGGAACTTTTTGAAGAGATGATGAACATATTTTCGGAACTGCTGGAATCTTCTTTCAGTAAGCAGTCAAAAGAGAGAGCTCGGGAACTTCAGAAAGAATTGAGCAAACAAGAATATGAAGCCGATAAGATAGAGAAGAAAATCTCTAAAAAGTTGTTCAACTATGATGAAGAACCTCTGACGGCGGTACACCTCTTGAAGGTCGTGGATAGGATGGACTCCATCGCGGACCACGCGGAAAACGTGGGAGACATGATCGATTCCACCTTAGAATCGAAATAAATCAAAATCCTTTGATCTATATATCTATAGTTTATTGTAAATACTTTGAGGAAATACTAAATATCTTGATCCTTTTTCCATGCACATGCCCGAAACCAGAAAAGTACAGATAACCGGCGGTTCTACATTCATCGTATCTCTCCCTAAAGATTGGGTCAAGCAGAAGGAAATAGAAGCCGGGGATTCACTTGTCCTTTCCCCCCGGAAGGACGGTTCTATCGTCGTTAGCCCGGAAAGAGAATACGAGAAGAAGGCCAATGTCAAAGAGATAGATATTACCAACAAAGATCAGGACTCGCTGATAAGAGAATTGATAGGTACCTACATGTCTGGTTACTCCAAGATAAAATTATCAGCTAAAAGTAATATCGAACCGGACCTGAGAAGCGCGAT
The DNA here is from genome assembly GCA_036626195.1 of Thermoplasmatota archaeon. Lineage (GTDB taxonomy): Archaea > Thermoplasmatota > Thermoplasmata > Halarchaeoplasmatales > Halarchaeoplasmataceae > Natronoplasma. The sequence continues at coordinate 17,302 of JAZKSH010000025.1, forward strand.
AATGGAGTTCACTAGGATGGTCATAGGACCGGAGGTGATAGAGGAATCCGATAGAAGGGTGATACTCAAAGACTTGATAGATCCTTCCGAATTTTCACAGAACAAAGGACTGAAGAGGATGTACCTGATCGTCAGAAATATGCACGAAGACGCTATAAGAGCCTTTGAAGAGAACGACAGACAGATGGCTAATGATATAATACATAGGGATAAAGACGTCGATCGTCTTTTCTGGATGATCACAAAACATTACAATATGGTCTTGAGCAATCCCCGCCTCATCGAAACCTTGGATATCACGCTGGAACGGAGCTTGAGCTATATGTTGGTCTCGAGAGCTATGGAGCGTATCGGGGACCACAGTGTCAGGATCGCCGAGAACGTTATCAATCTGAAGAACGGTTTCAAGGGCCCTCTGAAAGAGGAGATCATGGAAGAGAGTGAATTGGCGATCAATATATTGGAAAAATCCGCCGAAGCCTTTTTCAGCGAAGACCTCGATGATCTGAATCGAGCTATAGAGATGAGAGCCGATCTGCTGAAGAAGAACGACGAGCTGATGAACCAGATAAAGGAGGAAAAGAAAGAGAATGTTACTCCATTATCCTATATAATCGAAAGTATTTCGAGAACAGGGTCCTACGCCACGGACATATCGGAGATCGGGATAAACTATATGATGTCGAAGTGAATAACGGTAATGATGTGGGCAGTAAAGAAGGTGGATAAAAGGACTGTAAAATCTTTCCATGAAGTAGATGAGTTAGTTATACAGAGATGGAAAGGAAAAGAGAAGAAAGGTGGGTAACATGCATATCTCGGTCATCTTGCCCGTTTACAACGAGGAAAAAAATATACGCAAGCTCTATAAAGAGCTGCGCGGGGTGATGAAAAATAATTATGATGAGTGGGAAGTTCTTTTTGTCGATGATGGTTCGACCGATTCTAGTTACGAGGTCATGAAGAAACTTAGAAAAAAGGACGATCACGTAAAGATCATCAAGTTCAGGAGAAATTTTGGACAGAGTGCGGCGTTATCCGCCGCTTTTGACCATGCCGATGGGGAAGTGATAGTTTCTCTTGACGCGGATCTTCAAAATGATCCGAAGGATATACCGAGGTTGGTGGATAAATTAGAGGAGGGTTATGACTGTGTCTCGGGATGGAGAAAAGATAGGAACGACCCCCTGGGGAAAAGGTTTGCCAGCTGGATACAGACACATCTATCTATGAGAACGGGCCCGGATATCCATGACTTCGGATGTACCTTAAAAGCATACAGGAAAGAAGCGATAAAATCCATAAACCTTTACGGAGAAGGTCACAGGTATATCCCAGCGAAGCTGCATAAAAACGGTTACAAGATAACCGAGATGGTAGTGAATCACAGACCTAGAAAACATGGTAAGACCAAGTACGGTTTTAACAGGCTTTTCAAAGGCTTTTTCGATCTTCTCTTCAGCTACTTTTGGAACCAATTTTCAGGCCGTCCGCTCCATTTTCTAGGAGGTTTAGGTTCTCTCTTCATGTTCGTCGGATTTTTGATCGGCATGTATCGCGTTATAATGAAGTACGCTTTCGGTGAATCTATACTTCCACACCTCGCTCAACTTCTATTGGCCGTGGCTTTGGTCTTGTTCGGCTTTCTGGTATTCATGTTCGGTATTTTGGCCGAGATGCTGTCGAAAATTTATTACGAAGATCGAAAACCATACGTGGTTGAGGAAAGCCGTGGTCTTGAATGACATCGATCATTTGAGGAACAGGTGTCTTACTGATGATGAATAAAAAAAACCAGGAACAGCTTATAGAACGAAAGGATTGGGATTATCTTATAGTACTCGACGCATGTAGATATGATTATTTTGAAGAGATATGTGACTTCGAAGGCGAACTTTACAAAGTTGAATCTCCAGCTTTTAGTGATAAAGATGAGGACGTCGCTCCGACTTCCAGCTGGTACATCAACATATTTGACGATATGTATGGAGAGGTATATCACGTTTCCTCGCACCCAAGGGTCAACTCTAAGACCCCGGTCGAGGGGTACAAAGGATGGGAACATTTCGGGAAAGTTTATGATCTTTGGGATGAAGAGTGGGACGAGGAATACGGCACCGTTTTGCCTGAAGACGTTACCGAGAGAGCTGTAGAATCTATCGACCGAAACCCCGATAAGAGATTTGTAATACACTACATGCAGCCGCACACGCCGTATTTATCTTTAGAACCTCCAGTTACAAAGAAAAAGAGAGAGCCCGAATCCAGGACCTCTCTCGGCAGAAAACTCAGGAACAAGATGGTGTCCAAAGCTAGGAAATATATCGGGGACAAAGCGGCGGTAGAATTGATGAGTTTGTTTCAACTACCACCTTTGAGTCCGATGGACGATGCTCTAAGGAAAGTAGGTGGCGAAGGGGTCAAAAAAGCCTACCGTGAAAATCTTGTTAGGGTACTTGATTCTTTAGAGAGTTTGATTCCCGAGTTATCCGGTAAGGTCGTCTTGACGTCTGACCACGGCGAATTGTTGGGTGAGAGCGGAAGATTCGGACACGATTTTGAAGCTCAAAAAACGCTTATCGAAGTTCCTTGGTTCGTGATAGAGAAGTGAAAATGATGCTCGACCAGAAAGAAGAGATAAATAAGAGCGATTGGGACTACCTGTTGATCTTAGACGCCTGCAGGTATGATTATTTTGAAAAATTTTACGATGATTTTTTGTCTGGTCAGTTGAAAAGAGCTAGTTCTCCGGTAGATTGTACGAAGGGCGTAGCGACGTCGGAATGGTGTAAAGCCGTTTTCACAAGGAAATACGATGACGTGATTTACGTATCTACTACACCTCACGTCAATTCTTTCTCCGAGGTCAATGGATTCAAAGCCTCTGAACACTTTTATAAGGTGGTCGACGTTTGGAATACCAGGTGGGACGAGGAAAAAGGGACCGTATATCCCGATGAAGTGAACCAAGCTATAATCGAGACGATGATAGAGCATCCAGAAAAGAGGGTCATAGCACATTATATGCAGCCGCATTTTCCGTATCTCACATTAGATAATCCTTTCAATCCCAAGAATAAAGACCCCTCAGCACACGACAACCTCAAACGTTCACTCAGAAATTTCTTCGGCTCTAGGATAAGAACGACCCTTGGAGGCAGCCTGACAAGAAAACTACTGAGAATTTTCAATCTCCCTCCTATAAATCCGATGGACGAAACTTTAAGAAAGGTGGGTCATGACGGACTGATAAAGGCTTACGAAGAAAACCTAAAGGCTGTTCTAGAATCTTTAAGTAAACTATCGGACGAATTATCCGGAGAAGTGATAGTCAGTGCCGATCACGGTGAATATTTAGGCGAGAATGGATTTTACGGGCACTCCTATCTGCCTAAGCACCAGGCTTTGAACGATGTCCCCTGGTTCAAGATGGAAACGCTGTGAGCCCTAGATATTTTTTGTTTGGGAGAATAGGTAAACAAAACCCCCTATCAGAGAGCTGATGATTCCCAAAAGCTGTACTAGAAACGATAACGATACCGCTTGTGCGGTCGTAGCCCCTACTTGAGTGAAGAAATAGACGTACAGGACTTCTCTAACTCCAAAGCCCCTGATCGAGATCGGCAGGAAAAGTAAGACAGCTGTGATAGGGATGAATATAAAGAAGTATTCTATGGACACGTTTATTCCGATAGATAGTGCTAGGATATAGTTCGTGAGGATCAGCATCGTGTGGAATGCAAAGGAAATAAGCAGAGCGTATCCCAGTGTTCTTTTCTTCTTCGTGTAAAGGCTTATCGAGCTGTAAAGCTTGAGCAGTTTTTCTCTTATAGAGAACGGGTTGAAATTTTTAAAGAGCCTTTTGATCAAACTTTTAAATTTATCTACAACACTTTCTTTCCAGATCGTTATAAAAGAGAGGATTATAAGTGGTAGGAAAACCACATATATTACCAAGATTATATCGATCGGTAGTTCACTGAAATACAGTGTCGAAGCGGCGATAGCTAGACTCAAGATAGCTATAAGCCCGGTAAACCTCTCCATGAATACCGAGGAATAGGCTTCTATCGATTTTTTAGATACCTTTGACATTTTATGAGCTTTTACGATGTCTCCTCCCACGTTCGTAGGTAGGAATAGGTTGAAAAAAGTCCCGATGTAATATATCTTCCAAACGTGAAGGAAATCTTTGATCTCACCTTTTGCTTTTAATAAAATCTGCCACTTTTTTGCACTTATACCCACTTTGACTATAGTGATACCTATTACGATGAGAAAAAATAATAGATTTATATTTTTGATCTCGTCCCATATTTTGTAGGGACCGGCAGAATAAATAACGTAGGATATCAGGGAGATGCTTACTATTATCTTTATGA
>JAZKSH010000026.1:0-21406 GCA_036626195.1 Thermoplasmatota archaeon
GACGGGCAGTTGGAACGATTTTTCGTTCCGACATGTCCGTTCGTTTTACTCACTCCCTCACCTTGATCCTCACCTCGACCTTTAGTCCGTTTTCCTGAGATAGATGAGGGAAGTCCAAAAATTAACAGCTTTTCAGAATATTAAACCGAAGATATAAATATTAGAAGCGATATTAGGGTATAAGAATAAAATGATGCCGTATTTAGGGAGATATATGTTTCAATGCTGTGGAGGAGGTAAATATGACGGGTGAACCCAAAAGAAATGGAAGAGAAAATATTTCTAGCGAAGCTGAGAAGTATATTAAAAGAGGAAAAGAACACCTTGATTTAGGGCAGTACGACGAAGCTATAAATGAATTAGAGAAAGCTACTTCTCTAGATCCTGAGAATGTCAGGGTCTGGACGCAAAAAGGTGATGCACACCTCGCTAAAAGAGAATATAGCCAAGCGAGAGATTGTTATGAGAGAGCCCTGTTGCTGGATGTAGCTCCAGAGTGGATTTACTGGTACAAAAAAGGATTCGTTTACAAAGAAGAAAGGAAGATGAAAAAAGCCAAGGATTGCTTTGAAAAGACTCTCAATACCCTCCTGTCTGACTCCAATTTCAGGTATGACATGAAAAAACACGTCTTTGTTGATAAATAAAATCAGATGTAAGCCCGTTCTTCCATCACCGATTTTCGGATACTGTATTCTCGGCCAGGTCACCAAAATTTTAAAATACTACCATTGAAATCAATCACCCCCTTAAAAACTACCAAAGGAGGAACAACATATGAATGGAGATGAAAACACAGTGTTTATCGGAAAGAAAGAAACCATGAACTACGTTATGGCCGTTGTTACTCAGTTCAATAACGGCTCAGAGGAGGTCGTGATCAAGGCGCGCGGGCGAGCGATAAGCAAAGCCGTCGACGTGGCGGAAATAACCAGGAATCGGTTCGTGCCCGAGGCCGAGATAACGGAGATATTGACCGATACAGAAGAGATATCTGTGGACGAGGAAGAGGATAAGACCACTAACGTTTCCTCGATGGAGATAACTTTAAGATTATAGATGGAAGCTTCCTTCGATATCGAAAACGCTTCCATGTAGAGAGGGCAACCCTCTCGTTAAATTTTTCATTAAATTTGGAAAGTTCTAAGTATATCCTTTCACTGCTTAGAGGAGAAAATGGTGGAGATAGAAGAACTGCAGAGGATGGTGAAGCGATTCAGAGACGAACGGGACTGGAAGAGATACCACACTCCCAAGGATCTCAGTCTGTCGGTCTCCATAGAGGCTTCCGAACTCGTCGAGCTGTTCCAGTGGAAGGAGGATTCCCTTTCCTCAGTAGATAACGAAGAATTGAGAGAGGAGATGGCCGACGTTATGATTTACCTTCTCGCTCTTTCCAATACCGCCGAGATAGATCTGGGTGAAGCTGTGAAGGACAAGCTGAAGAAGAACGAAGAGAAGTATCCCCCGGGTGAAGAGCATTTCGAGTAGGTTCAAAAGATTTTTATCAGCGGAAGAGAGATGAAGTGACCATGCCCCAAGAAAAGATGAAGGCCCGGGACGATCTGCTCGAAGAGCGTATCCACATCCCGGGTAGGAAGACGTATGAGGAAGTCTTCGATAAAAGGACGCTGATGGAACTCTACAACCTGATGAAGGACGGCGTGATAGATATACTGGATCATCCCATCTCCACGGGAAAAGAGGCCAAGGTCTTCAGAGGGGAGCAGAAAGACGGCACACCGGTGGCGGTTAAGATAATGAGGATCAACACCGCGGTGTTCAAAGAGTACAGGCGTTACATAGAAGGGGATTACAGGTTCGAAGACGTGCCGAAAGGGGTGAAGATGATATACTCCTGGGCTAGGAAGGAATTTTCCAACCTGCGGATGATGCACAGGGAGGGTATAAAAGTTCCAGAGCCGATCTCATCCTCGAAGAACATACTGATAATGGAATATCTGGATCATAGGGGGCGTCCGGCGCCCATGCTGAAAGACGTCGATATCGATCAGGAAGATATGGATTACGTGAGCGAGCAGATCTTGGGATACATGAAAACCCTCTACAATGAGGCGGGGATGGTCCACGGAGATCTGAGCGAGTTCAACGTGCTCATTTCCAAAGGGTATCCCTACCTCATAGACGTCTCACAGTCCGTATTCCTCGACCATCCAGAGGCGATAGATTTATTGGAGAGGGATGTAAAGAACTTCGTGAGGTACTTCCAGGAGAATGGAGTCGAGATAACCAAAGAAGAGGTCGTGAGCGAGATAGGGATAGATGAAGAGATATAAGAAGTGGTAACATGCCGAGCATGAAGATACCGAAGAAAAGGATCGGAGTCTTGATAGGCAAGAACGGCAGTGTGAAGGAAAAGATAGAGGAGAAGAGCGGCGCCGAACTCAAGATAGATTCAAAAACGGGTCAGGTGGACATCGACGTGAGAGATATAGACGATCCTATCCTGTCGCTGAAAGTGGAAGACGTGGTCAAAGCTATAGGAAGGGGATTCAATCCTGAAAAAGCTATGGAGATATTGAACGATGAGATAGACTTCGCTCTTTTGGATATACGGGACTGGGTGGGTAAGAGCACCAACGCCGTTCGAAGGATGAGAGGCAGGGTCATAGGCAGGGACGGCAGGACGAGAGAGCTCATAGAAGAGTTGAGCGAGACCTATGTTTCCGTGATGGGCAACACCGTCGGCATCATCGGCCCGAGTTTCCAGCTCGGTATAGCTAGACAGGCTGTAGAGATGCTGTTGGAGGGGAGAAAGCACGCTACAGTTTACAAGTTCTTGGAAGATAATAGAGAGAGGATAAAGATAGAAAAGAGCGGATTCAGGATAGAAAGATGATCGCTTGCGGGATTTTACTATGCTCTTTAATAGAGGGAAAACGGTGATCTCATATCTCGCTAGATTTGAATTTAGAAGAGCTGACACTTGAGTGAAGGCAGAAAACTCGAAGAAGAGAGGTTTCAAGAAGAGAAGCAAGTCATCAACGGGCCCCAACTTTCAGTCGCCCCTCCCCAGAAAGTTTATCAACCTCGATGCTCTAAAGAGTGCACGAACGCCTATGGCTTCGATAGCAGAGGAACTAGCGGAGAAACAGCAGGAGATCTCTGTCGGCGAATTTTTCGAGAGGAACAAGCACATCTTGGGTTTCGATTCATTGACCAAATCTTTAGTCACGGCTGTGAAAGAAGGTGTAGATAATTCGCTGGATGCCTGCGAAGAAGCGGGTATCCTCCCCGAAATTAAAATCGAGATAGAAAAAGTGAACGATAGAGAATACAGGGTCGCGGTAGAAGACAACGGGCCGGGCATAGTCAAGAGGAAGGTCCCGGAAGTTTTCGGCAAGCTCCTCTACGGCTCGAGGTTCCACGAGATCAGTCAGAGCAGAGGACAGCAGGGCATCGGCGTTTCTGCCGTCGTGATGTACGGACAACTCACCACCGGAAAAGCCACCACGGTGCGATCTAAAGTGAATGAAAAGGACTACGCTAACGAGATAGAACTCACTTTAGACACAAAGAAGAACGAGCCGGATGTCCAGAGTGAAGAAGTGGTCCTATGGGAGGGAAAGGAACACGGTTTAAGATTTGAAACTACGGTCAAGGGCCTTCTAAGGCGTGGAAAACATTCAGTTTTCGAGTACTTAAAAAATACAGCTATAGTGAATCCCCATGCTAGGATAGAATTCGACAGGGACGGCGAAAAGACCGTTTTCAAACGAGCTACCGACCAGCTGCCGGACAAGACTGAAGCCGTCCAGCCGCACCTGAAGGGTATAGAGCTCGGAACTTTGGCTAAAATGGCGAAAAACTCTAAGAGGAGGACTTTGAAGTCCTTCCTGAAAAATGAATTCAGCAGGATAAGCTACAGCAAAGCTGAAGAGATATGTGAAGCCGCGGATATAGATAAGAAGAAGAATCCCAGCGATCTGGAAGTCGAGGATTGTAAAAGCGTATTGAAGGCTGCAGAGAAGGTCAAATTGATGTCTCCGAAGACTGACTGCCTTTCTCCGATAAAAGGGATGTTGATAAAGAAGGGGCTGAAGAACGTCTTGAAGGGGCAGCATCCGGAGTACTACGCTCCTCCCACCACCAGGGACCCAGAGGTCTACTCGGGCAGTCCATTCCAGGTCGAAGTCGGCCTTGTGTACGGCGGTGATCTGCCTCAAGAAGGGCCGGTAAAAGTTCTGCGCTATGCGAACAGAGTACCTTTACTGTACAAAAAAGGTGGATGTGCCGTCACCACCGCGATAAAGAACATAGACTGGAGGATATACGATCTTGATCAGAAAGGCGGGAAAGGTATGCCCTCCGGACCCGTGGTCATACTGGTTCACGTGGCTTCCACAAGAGTGCCTTTCACCTCCGAGGCGAAGGAGGCGATAGCGGACATCCCGGCGGTTATAGATGAAATAGAGAAGGGTTTGAGAGAATGCGCTAGAAGCTTGAGGACCCATCTCAACAAGGAAAAGAAGCGCAAAAAAGTAAAAAAGAAGTTCACCGTGGTGAACGACATCCTGCCCATGATAGCGAAAAAATCCGCAAATATCGTTGGGAAGGAAACTCCGGAACTCAGTAAGTCAATGACCCAAATAATGGGCGTGGTCTATGTGGAAAAAGAGACCGAATGGGACGACGGTCGATGTAAGGTGAATATAGAGATAATGAATTATACGCCGAAAGATAAAGATATGAACCTCTTTTTCGAGAAGCCCTATCCAGAAACTGAACTTTTGTCGTCCAGTCTCGATCCCGATCACCAGGGCGATCACCTTGAATGGAAACTCGAAGGATTGGAACCGTCGGAAAAAAGAGAGCTCTCCATCGAGTTCGACGGCGACCTTGAAAAGGACGATATGGCCAGTACCGAGGTTTACATAGAGGGTGTCACGGAGACGAAGCTTATAGGGGCTGAGCCGCTGCCCGACGACTGGGATATCGAGCTTGCAGAGATAGAAGAGGAGGGATAATATGCCGGAGAAAAAAGAAGAGAGGTACGAGGATGCGTTGGACGAGTTGAAGGATATAGCGAGAGAGTTCTACGATCAGATCGAGGAGGGCGAAGTACCGAACATGAAGATCCCCACGCGCTCTAAATCTAACATTGAATTGGATAGGAGAGAAGGCGTGTGGAAACTGGGAGATTCTAAAACGAAGAGATCGGCGAAAAAATTGAAGAGCGCCCGGATGTTATTACGAACCCTTTACATGCTGGAGCTTATACAGGACATGATAGAGGAGGGTAAATCTTCCACGCTGAGAGAGATGTACTACATATCGGAGGGCTGGGATAAGGCGGAATTCAGCAAGCAGAGCGAATCAGACAGTCTTGCAGAAGATATGGAGCTGGTGACCGGCTGCCTGAGGGAGGATTTCAAGTTGAGACCCGAAGAGGACGGCGCCCGGCTGATAGGAGACATAACAGTTGAAGAGGTCAATAGGAAAGGGGACGTCAGGAAGATAAACTGTAGAGACGATGTCGGCGACTCGGGCTACACCATACCGTACAACGTAGAGGCCGACAAGGTATCGTTCAGCGACATCAACGTGGATTTCATGATAGCCATAGAGACGGGCGGTATGTTCGACAGGCTGGTCGAGAACGGCTTCGACGAAACGGCGAACGCTCTTTTAGTGCACTTGAAAGGGCAGCCCGCTAGAGCTACGAGACGGGTGATAAAAAGGCTGAGCGAGGAAGAGGACGTCCCGGTGGTAGTTTTCACCGACGCTGATCCCTGGAGCTTCAGGATCTTCGCTTCCGTGGCCTACGGAGCCATAAACACGGCCTACCTTTCAGATTTTCTAGCAACTCCCACCGCCGAGTATATAGGGATTACCGCCAGCGATATAATGACCTATGATCTGCCCACCGATAATCTATCCAAGAACGATAGAAAGGCGCTGGAGCAGGAATTAGAGGACCCAAGGTTCGATACCGATTTCTGGAAGGAAGAGATAGAGACCATGCTGGATATAAACAAGAAGGCTGAACAGCAGGCCCTGGCCAAGTACGGACTCGACTACGTGACGGACACCTACCTTCCGGAGAAGCTGGAGCAGGTAGGGTTGATGTGAATACGGTCAAAGAAGGGTCTAGAGATCGGGCATGATGCTCATCACTGCCTCTCGCTTTCTGATTCAACCCTCTGCTTGATCTTTAGAGCGAGACCCGGCTTGTCGGTTATTATCGCTGCCACGTTTTTATTCAACAGCTTTTCCATCAGATCCTTATCATTGACTGTCCACACGTAAACGTCGGCGCCGAGTTTTTTCATCCTCTTCAGAAAGAACAGTTTCAGCAAACGATGATTTGGAGATACGAAATCGGCACTGCATCTCTTCAATCTTTTCCCGGGGAACAGTTCCGAGAACCGGGCTTTTAGCTTACTGGAGGGATCATCCACACCCAAGAGTAGTCCAGCGTCGATACTGCTATCGATCTTTTTTATGGTCTTAACGGTCGTGTCAGAAAAGGATTTCATTATGAATTCGTCATATTCCAAGTAGTTTTTTACTAGATCGATCACTTCTTTTTCATAACCCTCCTCTTTCAGCTCTATATCCAGCCCTACATCACCTTTACAGAGTCGTACCACCTCTTCCACCTTAGGAACTCGATAACCTTTCTTTTCGGAAACCCGAAGCAGTCCTTCATATTCTAGGTTCGAGATCTTCTTACCTTCGATGGAAGCGTCGTGGAAAGCTACCAATCTATCGTCTTTTGTCTTCCTCACGTCGAACTCTATCATGTCAGCGCCGATCTCGACGGCCTTCTCGAAAGCTTCTATCGTATTGTCGAATTCGGCCAGGCCGGAAGCGCCGCGATGTGCTATTATCTTACAATCCATATACCGCACCTCATAGATGTTTCTCGAAGAAGGATGATATCCTCCTTTCATACTCTTCTAGATCTTCCTGTATAGATCTTACGTGTTCAGCATCGGTGATCCACAAGTTCACTACGTCTCCGCTGCCTTCGTAAAACTTTCTCATCTCCGGGACCTTGACGATGGGATCGTTTTTCCCGGCGATCAGCAGGAGAGGTTTGTCGATTTGCCCCGCATATCCGTACATGTCTAAAGTTTCTATCCCAAAGAGTAAGCGGGCTGTAGGTTTTATGAGGTGATAAAATCCTCCGGGGATCCCGGCAAAATACTTTAGACTTCTTGCGGAGGTAGCGTCCATGTCTATAGGTGGACTGTCAGCCACGGCGCAATCCACCCTCTCGTCAGAAGCGAGCCCTCTTACAGCTACGATACCGCCCATCGAGTAACCTATCAGTCCTATCTTTTCACAACTCTCTTCATGACGCCCTTTTAACCAATCTATCGACGCCTTGAGATCCAGATCTTCCTTAAAACCGAGGTAGGTCCTGTCCCCTCCACTTTCACCATGCGCTCTAAGATCAAAATACAGTACGTTGTGATCTTCTTCTTTCAATATCTTCAAAAGGGGCTTCATGTACACATCACGCCATCTGCTGGCTGTATATCCGTGAAGGCATATCAAAGTTTTCTCACCCCCTTTATCCATCCACCATCCCTTCAGATCGATCCCGTCTTCGGTCTTGAAAGACACTTCTTTATATCCCAGGCCGAGATCGGCTGGAGTCCAATCTTCAACGTTTCTTGCTGGTTTAGTCATCCTATGAGAGATGAATACGATGAGGAGAAAAAACAGGCAGAATATGAAAAGTGTGACGATCAACAGTACAAAAAGCATCACTCTTCCTCCACCTCCTCCAAGGACCAGATCAGAGGGACGGACATCCATACCAGTACAGCGGCGATAGGGAACAACAGTCTATAATTACCTCCCGCCAAGTCAACCACTAAGCCACCTAGTACGGAAGCGATAAGGACGGGTAAAGCTCTTGTAGCAGCGAAGACACCGTAATATCTGCCGTTAAAAGCCTCTTTTTTGTATTGAGTGAGTAGATCACCCACGACGGGAAGAGAACCTGCGAGGACAGCGCCCCAACCTATCCCGGCCACTAACAGGGCCATCAACATATGAAACCTGGTATTTATGAACCAGCCCAGGGTGAGCGGTATCCCGAAGATCGCCGCTCCGATTATTATGCTTATACGTCTGCCTATATTGTCGTATATGTAGCCTCCAGACAGAGAACCTGCTAGAACCGTGAGATTGAACACGGCCATGGCAAACAGACCAAACGAATGTACTTCGTTGACTGCGGTCTGGGCCGCACTACCTTCCAGTATATAAGCGGCTATACCGAACATGAAGACTGCCACGAACTGATAGCTAATCCACAGCAGGACCTGAGCGGCATAGAAGTTGAGAAAGTTCTTGTCTTTGAAAATGCTCTTCAGATAGGATATCAATGCCTGAGAGGGCAGTGTATCGGAAACTTGGGGTTCCTTGACCTTGACGAAGGTGAAGATCGAAGCGGCTATTAAAAAAACGGCGGTCAACAGGAACATGGAAAACTGGCCCCACTCGAACGTGGCGACGAAATATGCCGATGCCCCGAAAAGCACGAGATTTCCAAACCACTCAGCAAAAGTTATGACACCGCTGACCTTCCCTCTATCGCCACTGGGTATGAGATCCGGCAGCAGGGCTCTGAATTGGCTGACATAAGAATACATCGCAAAGTAGAATATCGCGACCACCAGAGTGAAAATCCAGAGCGGCGCCCCCATGGTGAAACTCGTGTATATCATCAATGCAGAAATACCCCCTAAAGAGCCGCCCGCTAAGATGAAAGGTTTTCTTCTCCCGTGCTTGGACCCAAAAGTATCGCTCATGTATCCAAGTAGGATCGGTATGATAAAACCCATGAGCCCTTGAAGGCCCAGGATTATACCTTTAATAAATGCAGATTCGGTGTATTCGCTAAGTAGAGGAAACGTAAAACCTTTGTTAAGAGCGAATCCAAGACCTCTGGTGAATCCCAAAAAGGCTAGGGCAAATATGATCCCTTTGTAGGACTCTCTTTTCTTCAACTTATCATCGTTTTTAAAGCAAAATCAGATATAAAGATTAGGGTTTTCATATTTTTATCGGGCGTAACTTTTTACATTCTCTATCAAAAAAGATCTAGCGCTGGTAGTGCCTTCATCCAACACCAGGTTGTAAGGTCCTTTTTTCACGCCGTCAAAGCACTGAGTTGAACCAAGCTATAAAAACATTCACCGTATCCTCTTGGCGTAGATCCTCTTGATGTCCTCCGCCTTGACTTCCCCGTCCTTTTTCATCCCGTCGTGGGTCAGGATCTTGTGTATGACGGCTTCTTCGTTGTCGAATTCCAGCATATCGTTGACGTAAAATTTCTCCTCCGGGACCACTTCCAACACTTCCGACGAACTGCTCCTACCTTTGTGGACCGTGACTTTTACGCGGACTTTGTCATGTTTCTTGGCCCAAATGGTCTTTATGTCGTCTACCTTGGAGGAGTCGGTCCTGGCGGTACCGCCCTCCTTTTTCTGCACTATCGATGTCACTTTCACCGTAGAGTCATCTAGGATCAGCTCGTCTCCCTTGTGTATCCATTCGTCCGGGTATAGAGAGATCTTCTCCTTGTTGGAGTCGTCCTTCCAGCTTACCACGATAGGGACTTCAACAGCTTTCTTTTCCCGTATCGTCCTGTGTTCCGTGGTACCGCACTCCTCGCATTTAACAACGCCGTCGATGGTAACTTCCTCGCCCTGGGCCCCCACTTCGCCTTTCAATATCTCGTGGAGCGTCTCCTCGTCACACACGGGACATTCGAGATAATACGAATTCGGAACCTTCATGACTTTCCACCTTCTATTTCATCACTGCTTTTCACTCTTGCTCCCTATCCTTATATCTGCCGATATATCAATCTTCCCATACGTCGAAACCGCATTCGCATTCACTGTCGTTCAAATCTCTTCCGCATCTGGGGCAGGAAGACTTTTCTATCAGGTGTTCGGACCACGCTTCCGCCACGTCCCTCTCGTCGCTCTCGATTATCTTTTTGTAAAGCTCTTTCTGCTCGTCGTTCTTCACCAGCTTTTTCAACTTGGCGTAATCTCGCTTAGGGCCTTTCTTTCTTTCTATGACTCCCTGTTTCTTGGCGTAATAAGCTAAAACGATGCCTGCGGCGAGACCGCTGAAATGTGCCGCGTGCGCCACGTTGGTAACACCGGAAGATAGAAGAGCTATCCCGGTCTGCATGAGTATAAAAACGCCGACGGCTAGGTCGACCCTGACGTTCGGCATCAGTATAGGGCCCAAGAGCATGGTGATCTTATCTCTGGGATAAAGGAAAACGAGAGATCCCATGATGCCGAAAACGGCGCCGGAAGCACCGATGTTGGGTATTGTCAGAATTCCAAATCCAGATGCCCCTATCGCAAATTGAAGCCAGTTGAAGGTGTATTGGCCTAATGTGGCTGCAAAGCCAGATATGAAGTAGAAGATGAAAGTCCACTTCTTTCCCACCCTCTCCTCCAGCGCCATGCCTATGAAGAAGAGTATGATCAGGTTACCGAAGACGTGCATGACACCTCCATGGAGGTACATCATGGTGAGGAAAGTATGGGCCCTGGAGATAAGAAGAGCGATGTTGTATAGGTAGATCGCTCTGCCCGCTAGAAGATTTAAAACGGGAAAAAATATGGACGCTCCGTAATATGGGTTCACTACGATGAATATCAAAAGGTTCTGGATCAGCAGGACCTGGACGAGATAGATCTCCATCTTCCAGGCATAAAGCAGACCGGCGAAGATTATCGCAAAGACCGCCAGTACGGCAAAGAGCCAAAGCATCGATACGTAATCTTATCTTTTAAGATTTAGTATTATCCCTTTGATTTATGGTAAATTTTAGGAGTGGTAGGCTCTCAAGGCTTGGGAGAGTTCCTTTCCATCCACCTCTCTTTTCACTCCTTCTCTTTTCAGCGGTCCGTCCTCCGTGATGAAATTGAGTTCACTGTAAAGGTCTAGAGGTACCGCTTCGAAGTAATCGTTCTGTACCTGTATATTCTCCTCGTCAGTCTGCCAGACTTCCTCCGATGGATGCAATTCTTCTTCAAGCGCTTGCAGACCTTCGGGCAAATATTTCGTAGTATCTGCTAGAACGTAAACAGGAATGCGGTACCTCTTCGCTCCTAAGACTAGAAGGGACGTACCTATCTTGTTGATAAAAAGATCCTTCGTGATCGTATCCGCTCCGACCATGACCGCATCCACGCCTTTCAGTCCCTTCATCACGGCCGCGTCGACCCAATAGTTGACCTTTGTGTCCGGAGCGAGATTTTCAGCTGTTTTCCTACCCTCCTTCTTCGGCCTGGACTCGAATACCGTCACTTCTTCAGAATTTGCAAGGGTCTCCACAGCCGTTGAACTGTAGCTCAAAGTGGCGACGTGAGCGAGACCCTGCTTTTTCATGATTCGCTCGGCGTTTTCGATCAGTTTTTCCTTTGCGGTCTGGATACGCTCCATGAATCTTTTGGAGACGTCTTGATGGTCTTCTCCTTTTTCGAGCGCAAGGAAAAACTCGTTGGCCAGGTTCACAAGTGGTGTCATCGAGCCTCTATTTTTGATGAGTCTGGTAACGTAATCTTCGGCCTCTTTTTCGTCCAGATGCTGTAAAGCTCGAGCCGCGTCCACCGCGAGTTCGGAGGCACCTTTTTCCGTGTCATCGATTATCTCTTCTACGGGTCTGAATTCCATGGTACATCACTCGCCTCAATTGTGATTTTTGTATTTAATGATTTAGCGTCATTAGGTCATATATGAGGTAGTTAGGTAACACGTTGTCCTATTATTCTCTAGGATCAAGTGAGCATAGGACAGTCGCGCTCGTGGCGTGACGAGTCCAAGACGATAGGGATGTGCGTGAAAGGTGGCGTCTCTAAGACTTCGATGAAAACTTTTCTGCTTTCTTCCTCTCTCAACTTTGATTCAATCCCATGATGCTTGGCACATCCTTGGCGTGAACAAGCTGGAAAATATGATCTAACCGGTCGACCGAAACTTACAAATATTGTAAATGCTTTACAATTAATGATGAGTGAAGCAACGAAAAGGATCCCGGTCACTGAAGAGACGTTAGAAAAGATAAAGAAGTTGGGCTATAAAGGACAGACCTACGATGAATTGCTGAACGAGATGGCGGAGGCTTACCGGAGGAAAAAATTCATCGAGATGTTGAAAGAAAGACGGGAAGAAGGAGAATTTGTCGAGTTCGATGAGGCCTTTGAATGACTTACAAACTTCTTATCGAAGAAAGGGCTGTGGAGGAATTGAAGTCCCAACCAGATGATATCCGAAATAGGATCAAAAACAAAATAAAAGAGATCCTAACGGAAGAGCCTCTACCCGGCGGTAAAGGCGATATCAAGAAGATCGCAGGTACCGAGTACTGGAGACTGAAAGTCGGAGATTATCGAGTATTTTATGATGTAGATAAAGGAGAAAAGAAGGTATACATTATTTCTGTGAGACATAGGTCCAATGCATACAAGGAATTGTGAACCCCCTTCTCTTTTCAGTGGATGATGATCTGAGCGGCGTTTGTATTTTTCTACCTGATATTCGAGCTCAAATCAAGGCAAGAGTTTTATAAGGAACGAGCGAGATATTTGATATAGGTGAAACGATGCCGAAAAGGGAAGTTAAGCCCGGGCTCCGGGAGTGCTACGACGACGGATGCGTGCAGAAGCACTGTCCAAAGTGCGGCGGTCATCTATGGAGGATCGAGTCCGAGGAGGGGGACTTCTTCTGCGATTTTTGTAAAAAGTATTTTGATAAAAACGAGGTCGAGTGATTACGAAAATTCTACTTTCGCTAACCTCCCTAAAGAAAAAATATAAACCCACGTTCGCTATAGCGGAGGACGATGGTGAAGTTCGCCCATATAGCGGATTGTCATCTAGGCGCCTTCGGCCGTGATCCTAAACTGAGAGAGTACAACCTGGAGGCTTTTGAAAAAGCCATAGAAATCAGCATCGAGAGGAACGTTGATTTCATCGTGATCGCAGGTGACCTGTTCCACAATCCACATCCTGACATGGACGTGGTGAATAGGGCGGTGCAGGTTCTCATGAGGGCTCGCGAGAAAAATATTCGTATCTATTCAGTTTACGGCTCCCACGACTTCAATATCGCCCACGCCTCGCTTATAGACGTTCTAGAGAGCGCGGAAGTTTTCAGAAAAGTGGTGAATTATCTAGAGGGAGAGAACAAACTGACTCTTCAGGAAGACCCTTCGGGTGTTTCTATAGCCGGTCTGAGCGGTAGGAAGAACCGTGCCGACGTGAGCTACTTCAAACGGCTCGACTTCTCCCTGCCGGAAAAGGACGAAAAGAGTATATTCGTTTTCCACACGCCTATAGCGGAGCTGAAGCCGGCGGAGATACACGAGGAAAGGAGCGTGCCTGTTTCTTCACTGCCGGAAGGCTTCGATTATTATGCGGGAGGACACATCCACAAGAAGATAGTGGACGAAGAGAGGAGCATCTATTACCCGGGTCCGACCTTCGGCGCCTCTTACACCGACCTTGAGAGGAACGACAGGGGTTTCTTCATCGTAGATGATTGGGAAACGGAATACGTGGCCTTCGAAGAACCGAAGATAGTATTGAAACGGATAGACGCCGACGGGCTGAAGGTCGAGGAGTTGGAAGAAAGGTTGAAAGATCTCTACGAAGAAGAGATGGAAGGAGATATATTACTGCTCAAAGTCAAAGGAACCCTCGCCCAGGGAGAGCCCTCGAACGTAGATTTCAATCGTCTGAAAAGAAAATTGAAGGAAAGAGGTTTCGAAACCGTTTACCTGAACAGGAGAGAGCTCGAAGGTAAAGAACTGGAAAGAGTGAAGGTGAAGGAAGAGGAAGAAGGAAAGATGGAGCAGAGGCTCCTCGAAGAGAATATAGAGGAAGAATGGGCCCATAAATTCGGAGCGGACCTGCTCGACATACTGAAGGTAGAAAAGAAGGAAGGTGAGACCGACAGCGATTATGAATCTCGTATCTGGGAAGAGGCGTGGGAACTGATCCAGAGAAGAGACGAGTACGATAAAGGTGAGGTGAAAGAAATAGAGAAAGATGCAGACGATAAAAAGTCAGACGAAGGAAGAGAAGAAAAGGAGCAGGCTTCGAGGCAGAAGTCGGATGGACAGATAAGCCTGACCGATTTCGGAGGGGAAAAATGAAGCTCGACAGGATGAAGATCGAGAACATAAGGAGTTACAGGGAAGAGGAGATCGACTTCGACGACGGAGTGTTACTCTTCCAGGGTGATATAGGATCCGGGAAGTCCTCGATACTTTACGCACTTGAGTTCGTGCTTTTCGGAGCTACCGAGCGGAACTTTTACGACAAGATACTGAGGCACGGAACTAACCAGGCAAGCGTCGAGCTAAAGTTCGAAGTGGAGGGCAACAGTCTAGTCGCCTATCGTTCCATCAGGAAGAGGAGCAGCGGCTGGGCGAAGGAATGTTACCTCGAGACCGAAGGTAAAAAGATAGAGCTCTCATGGAATGAGATGAGGGAGAAGATAATCGATCTTCTAGGGTTGAGAGAGTCTCTGAGAGGCAAAGTCGAGACCTTCCACATGAGCATATACACGCCCCAGGAGAAGATGAAGAGTATACTGTCGATGAACGACGACGATAGGTTGGAATCTATAAGAAAGATATTCAATATCCAGGAATACGAGAGAGCGGCAGAGAACACCGGTATAGTCAAGAGCGGGCTGAAGAACGAGATCGGAAAGCTGGAGGCGAAGGCGGAAGACATGGATGAACTGGAAGAAGAACTGGACGACAAGAAAGAAGAGATCGAAGATAAAAAGGACGAAAAGAAAGAAGTGAGTGAGGGATTGAAAGACTGTATCGAAAAAAGGGAAGAAGTGGAAGAAGAGAAAGGAAAATTGGAGGAAATGGCTGAAAATAAGAGGAAGGCGGAAAACAAAAAGAATAGACTGGCCGATAGGATAAAAGCTCTCGAAAAAGATATAGAAGAGATAGAAAAGGAACTGGAGGATATAGAGAAGGACGAAGAAAAGTTGGAAACGGTCAAGAAGAAGAAGGAAGAGTACGAAGAGGTGAAGCAAAAGGCCGACGAGGCAAGCGAGGCGCTGGATGAAAAAAGTCGGTTGAAGAGCGAGAAGAAAAACCTGGAACTGAGGTTGAAGAACACGAGAAAAGAACTCGACGAACTCGGGGAGAAAGAGGAAAAGAAGGACGAACTGGAGGAAAAGATCCAAGAGTTAGAAGAAGAGGTCAAAGTACTAGAGGAACTCGAAGAAGAGAGAGGAGAAGTGAGGGAGCGTATCAGCGATATCAAAGGCGGAATCACGTCCGTGAAAAGTGATCTGGAAGATCTGAACCAAGAGTTTGAACAGATGAGCGATCTGGAGGGAGAGGGAGAATGTCCTAAGTGTCAGCAGCCGCTCGACGAGGAACACGTTGAAAACATTCTTGAAGAGCTGGAAGAAAGTATTCAGGAAAAAGAAGAGGAGAAAGAAAAGTTGAAGAGCAAGCGGTCGGATCTGAAGGAAGAGCTCGATGAATTAAAAGAGGAGATAGAGTCCCTAGAGAAAAAAGAGAAGGATCTGAGCTACAAGAGAAGAGAGATCAAGAGACTGGAAAAAGAGTTGAAAGAAAAAGACGGTCTAGAAGAAAAAGTGAAGGATCTAGAAAAGAGTGTGGAGGAGTTGGAGGAAAAGATAGAAAGCATCGATATAGAAGAAGAGGATCTAGAAGAACTGAAGCAGCGAGAGGACAAACTCCAGGAATACAGGGATGAATTTACAAGGGTAAAAGAGCGGTTGAAGAAGAAGAGCGAATATCTGAAGAAGAAGGAAAAGAAAGAAGAGAAACTGGAGAAGAAGGAAGAGGAGCTCGCAGAAGTCGAAGAAAAGCTGGATGATCTAGACGAGAAGTTTTCAGAAGACGATCTAGAGGAAATACAGGAAGAACACGAAGAACTGATCAAGAAGGAGAGCCAGTTGAAAGAAAAGAAGAGGAACCTGAAAAAGGATATAGAAAGGTTGGAAAGCGAGATAGAAGATAAAAGGAAAAAGTTAGAAAAGAAGAAAGAGAGTCGAAGAGAGGCGAAAGAACTGCAGAGATTGAATTCCTGGGTGACCACGGAATTCAAGGAGACCGTCAAGGCCATAGAAGAACATCGGCTGGCTCAGATAAGGAGAGACTTCGCAGGATACTTCAAAGAGTGGTTCGACGAGATACTGGACGACCCTGAAGTGAGCGCCAGGTTGGATGAAAACTTCGCTCCCATCATATCGGTTCAGAACAACGAGACTCCGGTAAGTGATCTGAGCGGAGGAGAGAGGACCTCTGTCGCTTTAGCTTACAGGTTGGCTTTCAACACGATGATCAAAAGGGAACTCGGCCTGCAGAGCAACCTTCTAGTGCTGGACGAGCCGACCACCGGCTTCAGCAGAGAGCAGCTCACCCGGTTGAAAGATGTGATGGAGAAGGTGCCCGCGGATCAAGTGATCATCGTCTCTCACGAGGAGGAGATAGCCAATATAGCCGAGGTCGAGTACTTGGTAGAGAAGATAGACGGTATCTCAAGGGTAGAAAAGGTCGGTCGCTAATACTCCAATCCTAGGATTTCTTTCATCTTCAGGCTGTCTCTATCGAGTTCCGGCGTCTCGCATATTACCGTTATATCGTAATCTTTTTCCTTCAACACAGAGGCGAGTTGTCTAAAATCCGGTTCGTGTTCTTCCAAGTTGAGATGTTCCTTCTCCCCTTTCTCACCGTACTCTATTGAGGAAAAGTGTGAATGGAGGGGACCCTGATGGATGGCCTCGTACTTTTTGAGCAGTTCTCTGAAATCTTCCTCGGTGTTTATTTTCCCGCCGTATCTAGCGTGATAATGAGCAAAATCTAAGACCGGCACGGCAGCAGAAGTCCTGTCCATCACCTTTTCTATCTCATCCAACTTACCCCAGCTCTTCTCTTTACCCATCTGTTCCAACCCTATCTTGACGTCTAAACCTTCCTCTTCTATCTTTTCGGCACATTCGACGACGCCGTCACCGATTATCTCAGTAGCCTCCTCACTGGACATACCTGAATAATAGCCCGCGTGGATGGTGATCACTTCTGCCCCCATTATATCGCCCAATCTGGCACTTTTCATTATCCTTTCCTTGCTCTTCTCTATGGTCTCATCTTCTTTCGAGTTCAGATTGATATAATACGGGCCGTGTATCGATAGATATATGCCGTGTTCTTCGGCCTCTTCTCCTATGTCCCGGGCCGTCGATTCCTTCATACGCGCTCCTCTGACGAACTGGACTTCCATCGCATTGAGACCTTCTTCCGCCAGATATTTCATGCTTTTCTTGGTGCCGCTCACACCGTGGGGAGTTCCTCCCGGGCCTAAGTAAATCATAGACGAGGATTTTTTTACGATTTAAAGTAGTTTTGGATGTTCGCTTTCCTTCTTACGCTCGAGAAAAGGAAAAAGTAATAAACTGACCGACCGATTCATGGAGTGGAAGTCAAAAATATGGATATAACAGAGATGAAGAAAGGCTCCGCTTATACCGGCTCGCTTCCGGAGGGATGTGAAAGGTGTGCCGAAGGAGGTAAGCTGGTCCTTCTGGTAACAGGAAAGTGTGATGCGGGCTGCTGGTACTGTCCTCTCTCGGAAAAGAAGATGGGAAAAGACGTGATCTACGCAAACGAGAGGAAAGTGGGGAATAAAGAAGATATACTGGAAGAAGCGAGGTCCATCGACGCAACAGGGACAGGGATAACCGGAGGAGGTCCTCTGTCCGAAAAGCCGGAAAGAACGTTCGAGTATATCGAGATGCTGAAAAGCGAGTTCGGTAACGATCATCATATCCACCTTTACACTCGGACCACGGATATCGATGCAATAAGAAGAGCGTACGAATCCGGTTTAGACGAGATCAGGTTCCATCCTCCGCTGAAAGAATGGGGGCGCATAGAAAAAACGGAGTATCCCGCGGTCCTCAAAAGGATGAAAGAGGAGATGGACATATATACGGGGTTAGAGATCCCGAGTGTTCCCGGTAAAAAGGAAGATATCTCCCATATGTTGAAAGAGGTTGAGAAGCTGGTCGACTTCGTCAATCTGAACGAACTCGAGTTCTCTTCCACCAACACTGAAGCATTGAAGAAGAGAGGGTATGAACACAAGAGCGATGTATCAAGCGCGGTGAAAGGGAGCCAGGAACTGGCCTTGAATCTGCTAGAAGAAGATTTTGGCACATCGTTACATTACTGCTCTTTGGCCTTCAAAGACGGTGTGCAGCTTACCAACCGGATTAGGAGAAGAGCGGAAAATACAGCGAAAGAAGGAGATATAATAACGGAAGAGGGGACTTTGATTAGAGGGATGATAGAAACGGACGAGGGAGAAAGTCTAGCGGAAGAACTGCGAAGGGTATACGAGATCCCGGAAGAGTACCTGTGGTATGAAGAGGAAAAGGACAGGATAGAATGTTCTCTCGCTCTGCTGCAAGATGTCTGCGGAGAAGTCGAAGAAAAATGCTACGGTGTGGAGATTTATCCAACAGATGATAGTCTAGAAGTCGAAAGATGGCCCTTGGACCGATCTCACGGCTGAGCAATCACTTTTTATAATCCCAGGAGTGTTGTGGGATATATGGACGAAGACAGGATAAAAGAACGGTGGGAAGATCTACTGGACTGGTACGAAGAGAACGGGGTGGAGAAAGCGCTGGTCGCCTTCTCCGGCGGAAAGGACAGCACCCTTGTATTAGATTCCGCACTGGAGAGCTTGGACGAGGTCGAAGCGGTCATAATAGACGATGTCATCTACCCGAAGAGGGATACAGAGGAGGCGAAGAGAAGAGCGGAGGATATGGGAGCCGAGTATCGCACGATTCAAACTTCAAAATTATCTAACGATGAATTCAGGGACAACCCACCCGATAGGTGCTACCACTGCAAGAAGGAACTGTTCCAGAGCATAGAAGGAAGCGGCACTGTACTGGAAGGAACGAACGCCACCGAGGCGGAGGAGCACAGGCCCGGGCTGAAGGCAGTGAAAGAATACGGAAGAGCTCCTCTTCTGGAAAGCGGTATCGAAGAGGATGAGGTGAGAGAAATCCTCAGATGGAGGGGTAGGGATGTATGGGATCGACCATCTTTCGCATGTTTGGCAAGCAGATTTCCGACCGGACGGGAGCTCACTGAAGACGAACTCGAAAAGGTGGAAAGGGTGGAGAACAAGTTGTTCGATCTCGGCGTGAAACAGCTCCGTGTTAGGCACTTCGGAGACACCGCAAGAATAGAGGTTCTCCCGCAGGATATGGAAAGGATAATAGAGAACAGAGAAAGGGTGGTAAAATGGTTAAAAAACGAAGGTTACGAAAGATTATTTTTAGACCTAGAAGGTTATAGAACCGGATCGATAACTCAGGAGGAGTGAAGATAAGATGGACGAACTGGAAAAGTTACTGGAAGATATGAAGGATGAAAAGATATCTATGGAAGAGGCGAGGGAAAAGATCCTGGACCTTCCCTACACCGACTTCGGAGAAACCAAGGTGGACACTTTCAGAGAGGTGAGGAAAGGCCTCCCGGAGGCGGTTTTCTGCCCGGGAAAATCTGAGCAACAGTTGAAGAATGTCGCCGAAGTAGGAGACCGATTTTTCACTAGAGCCACTGAAGATGATTTTGAAGTGGTTAGATCGGTGAGAGAAGATGCTGAATATAAGGAGAAAGGTCGGGTCATAATCGTGGGAGACGTGGGATTGGATGTGGAAGGAAAAGTGGTAGTGGTTACCGGCGGGTCCAGCGACGTACCGGTGGCTGAAGAAGGAGCTGTCACGCTGGAGGAGATGGGGTACTCGGTCGAAAGACTGTACGACGTGGGAGTGGCCGGAATACACCGTCTGCTGCCTCATATGGAGGAGCTAAGAAAGGCCGACGCGGTGATAGTCGCGGCCGGCATGGACGGAACTCTCCCTGGAATAATCGGCGGTCTCGTCGGTACTCCGGTGATAGGAATACCCACGAGTGTGGGCTATGGCACCGCTAGAGAAGGAAGATCCGCTTTAGAGACCATGTTGAACAGCTGCGCGACGGGTTTAGCTGTAGTCAATATAGATAACGGTTACGGAGCCGCAGCCTTTGTTCATCATATGTTGAAGGAGGATTAAACATGAAGCGAACTGCATATTTCGATCTAAGCTCAGGAATGAGCGGCGACATGCTCCTTGGCAGCTTGATCGATCTCGGAGGAGAGGTGAAGATCCTTGACGATATCATTAAAGAGCTCGGATTGGAAAATGTACACGTGGAGATAGAAGATAAGGACCAAGGGTTAGAGGGGAAGAACGTCAGGATAAGACACAAGGATCAACCTCATAGAAAATTGTCGGATATCTTGGATATGATAGAAAACTCCGGATTGGACCAGGAAGTCAGGCAGCTCGGTACCGAAGCTTTCAGGAGACTCGGAGAGATAGAGAGCGAGATACATAACGAACCGTTAGAGGAGGTAGAGCTGCATGAAGTGGGTATGGTAGATTCTATCATCGATATCGTTGGGGGCATCGCTCTTTTCCATGATCTTGAGATAGACGAGGCGTACTCTTCTACCGTTACATTGGGCAGCGGCTACACGGAGTGTGGGCACGGAAAGCTGCCCGTGCCGGTTCCAGCTACGGAGAAGTTATTGGAAGGATGGAATGTCGATTTCGGTCAAAAAGAAGGTGAGTTGGTGACTCCCACCGGAGCGGTCCTTCTGAACTTTCTAACTCAGCAGGAAAACATACCCGATATGACCCTGAATAAGGTCGGCGTGGGCTTCGGCAGCAGGGAGATGGAAGAACCTAACGTGCTGCGGATATTTTTGGGCGATAAAAGCAATGTAGAGCAAGAGGTCAAGACCATCCGCTTCTACATTGACGACATGACACCAGAGGTATTGGAGTACAGCCTGGATAAGATAAGAAGACACGCGTTGGACGCTTACACGGTTCCGGCTACTGGAAAAAAGGGCAGAACGGGTTGGGAGGTCACCGTCATAAGCAAAAAGAGTGCGGTCGAAGAAGTGATAAACACAGTGATGGAAGAGACCTCCACATTGGGCGTTAGGATCGGAGACGTGAGGAGAGTGGTCAGCGAAAGGAAGATCAAAACCGTCGAGACCGAGTGGGGCAAAGCAATAGTGAAGGTCGTCCCTGAACAGAATCACACCGCCCCAGAATATGAGAGCTGCAGGAAGATAGCCGAAGAGAACGACGTGCCTCTGAAAGAAGTCTATCAAGAGGTCAGGAAGCGATACGAAGAAGAAAAATAATATTAACACTACTTGTTTTATCAGATCGCGAGTCCTGCCCGATTGATGTAGTTTGGATATCATGAAGGCTTGCGGAGCCTTCAACCGGGGTTCGAATCCCCGATCGGGCG
>JAZKSH010000027.1:0-21190 GCA_036626195.1 Thermoplasmatota archaeon
CATACAATAGTATATGAAATCGATTCTTCACCCTTCAATTTTTGATAACGCCGTGACCGATCAGGTGCCACTTTCCTTTGATCCTTCTACTTATCGCTATCCTCTGGCCTTCCTCAGCACAGACTGATCTTTTCAACCTCAACTCGGCTTCGTCTCCTCGGGCTGAAGTCACCACGCCTACGGTGGTGGAAGATCCTACGGTTAGCATGAGAGGTTCTCTAGTTTTGATCTTTTCTACATCTATCTCTTTCTCCATCCCCACCACTTTATCGAAAAGGCTAACTTCCATCAAAAAATCATCTTTTATAGGGGGGAGCTTTCCCGGATAACCTGCCACTTTCCCAGCCAGTGAATCCGATTTGGATAGGCTGGGGTCCAGTTTGGTCCCGACTCCGATTAAACCGCCGGGGCTAACTTCTTCGAGTTGTAGAGACCCAGAATTCAGAGATTCTATTGTAGTGGTCAATTCCTCCCATCTTTTCTCACCACCTTCTTCGACCTCGGTTCCCGGTCTTATCTCGATCTCGTCTCCGACTTTTAACTTTCCCCTAATCAGAGATCCGCCAACAACCGCTCCCTTAAGTTCCGATATGGGTGTGCCTGGCTTATTGATATCGAAGGACCGCGCTATCGGTAATCTCGGTGGTTCGTCCTCGTCATGTTTGTCTTTGGGTGTCTTTATCTCTCTCTCTATGGCCTCGATCAATATATTTATGTTCACGTCGTGGTGAGCTGAAACGGGTATGATTGGGGCGTCTTCCGCCACGGTACCTTTGGTGAATTCTTTGATCTGAGCATAATTTTCTTTAGCTCTCTCCTCGTCGACCAGGTCCACCTTGTTCTGGACTATCACTATGTTCTCGACTCCCGAGATGTCCAGACCCATAAGGTGCTCCTGGGTTTGAGGCTGAGGACAGTCTTCGTTTGCGGCTATGACCAGAACGGCGCCGTCCATCACGGAAGCGCCGGTTAGCATAGTCGCCATCAGGGTCTCGTGGCCCGGAGAATCTACAAAAGATATCGCTCTTTGAAACTCCGCTTCATCTTCACATTTGGGGCATGTGGGCTCGGTGGTATAAGCTTCACTCCCTTCGCAATTTGGACATTTGTAAAAGGCGGTGTCCGCATATCCCAGTCTTATACTGATGCCTCTTTTCGTCTCCTCTGAATGTCGATCGGTCCATTCACCGCTCAAAGCCTCTGTGAGAGTGGTCTTTCCGTGGTCAACATGTCCCACCATTCCGATGTTGATCTCGGGTTGCTCTGGTACCTTCATTTATTCTCTCCCTCTTCCTCTTCGAGAAGCTCTGGTATGTTTTTCGGGCCGTGTTCGATGATTTTTAAGTTTATCTGATTTATTTGATCCGAAACGGTGTTGCCGCGGAAGGTTTTCTTCTTCTTCAGACCATCCTTCTGTGGGCGAAAACCGCTTCCTCCTTTAGCTAGTACTTTCTTTCTGCCTGGCCCGGGGATATTCTTTTTCATCGGAAAACCGTCTAAATCACTGCCCCCGGTGATCTTCAGTTTGTATCCGGGCAGGCCCACGAAGATACCGTCGACTTCGCCGCCGATCTTCTTACCGACGAGCCTGTTAGCATGCTGACCGTCGACTTTCCCTTGATAGCTACTCCCATCTTTTGGGTCCGATATCACTACTTCAAACTCAGCCATATCCATTACACTCCAATGTATTTTTGTCCTATTACATCCTTCTCCTATAAAACTTTGATGGGACACCATCTTTGAAGTGGATAGCACTCTCAATAAACTTTATATAACATACTAAATTAGAGCCAAATGTAAAGAATTAAACTTGCGAGGTGGCAATATGGATGAAACTTTAGGCGGGAATCGTGAAGAAGAAACTCTAGTTTCCATAGAGATAGTTAAGGGCAACGGTAGATACACCGCAAAGATACAGAGTGGATTAGGTAGATACGTAGAGTACGAGAACGAGGACTTCGAAAATCTCCTTCAACAAGTGTATGAGGATATCCAGGAAGAACTGGGCCCGACTTTTTGAATCAAAACTGAAGACGGACTAAAAGTCCAACAAAAAGAGAATAAAAAGAGGTAACAAGATGGCTAATGTAGAAAATAAAGAATACGAAGAGATCATCTCCAATTACTACGAGGGAAGAGGGGTCAGCTCGTTGATCTCTCTTGAGATCGATCCTCAGAGATCCGACAAGGTGGCTAAAAGGTTAGCGGACTCCCACAACGTAGAGGACGTACTCCTCGTTACTGGAGACGTGGACATGATAGTCAAGGCCAGGTTCAAGAATTATGACCACATGAAAAGCTTTCTGACCGAAGAAGCCTCCAGTCTCGAAGGAGTGGAAGACGTCAGTTCGATGATGATAATCACCACTTACAAAGAAAGAGGCAAATTGATAGAGGTAGAGGATAAAGAGGAGAAAGAGGAAGAGTGAAGTCCTCCCTACTAACGGATCTCGTCCATCTTCCAATCCGCTCCCTTGCCAATATCTAATCCTATTTTGAATTCTCTCGGCGTCAGCATCGTAGTTCTGAAATTCTCGTCGTCGTCCAGTGCTATCCGAGGACAGGCCGTAGATACCGCGCAGTCCCATCTGAATTGATCTACTAATTCTGGTGTTATCTCGTCAAATCTCATCAATCTCGTCGTCTTGCCGGCTTTTCTGCCCAGTTCCAACAGATCTTCCGCTAACGAAGTTCTTATCTGACCCGGTTTAGTGGAGATGGTCACCATTATCTTATCCGCGTCCTCGACCTGAGCTATCGCCCCGTATCTCTTTCTGAGAAAATCATCCCTCTCTTCTTCAGTGATCGAATCTAGATTCTGTGTGATCGGATCGAAGATCAAAACGTCTTTTTCCAGTGAAAAGGACAAACCGAGCGGATGAAATCTGCCGGTCCCGATGTAAAGATGGTGATCGGCATCCTCTCGCTTTACGGAATAGTTGCATCCCAAAATCTGACCCGGGTACTTTATCCTGTCGTCACCTTCTCCTATCACCGTGGATAGTCCCTCGGCTTCTAGGTCCTCTGCAGCCTTTTCCAGCTGGTGTATATGCTGCACAGGGGCGTAAAGAGCTATCTTGCCATCCAGTTTCTCCAACAATTCATCGGGAAGATCGTTCCAGGTCCTGCATCTCCCTTCGAGGTAGATAACGGGGTAAGACGTCCCCAGATCCGAAATCTCAGCATGACCCACCTGGAGAAGAGCGTCCGCAACACCGATATCTTCTGGAAGATCGCAGGCCCCGTAGCAGGAGCCTCCCCATCCGACGATCTCCTGCTCGAACAGCTCGGTAAATTCTTCGATCTTTATCTTCAGCCCCTCGGGAAGTTGAAGCAGGACCTTCTCCGCTTCTAGCTGGTTCAATTCCTCTTTCACCGAAGTTATATCGAAGTTGTAACTACCTATTTCCTCCTCGCTCACTTCAGATCCCCCAGATGTTTCACCACTTCGTCTATGCTTTCCATGGAGACGTGAGGCATGACAACAAAACGCAGTCCTGGAGGGGTGACTGCCCTAGAGAGGTTGAATCCCTTTTCGGCCATCTTTCTTACAATCTTCTTTGGATCCTCATGTTTGAAAGATGCTATGTTCATGGAAGGGTCCACTACAGGGGAAAAATTTTCTTCTTCCATCCTATCGAGGAGGTAATAGGTCCTCTGCATGCACTGAGAGATCATATTTTTATAACCTTTTTTACCCAGGTAGTTTAGAGTGATCCAGAATGCGGGTATCGAGGCACTAGCTCTTGTACCTCTTATTCCTTTTTGATGCTCTCCCGTTAGATAGGGTGAGTCTATCGTTATCTCGTTGTCGTTCCTTGAATAGAACAGACCTAGAGGTACAGGCGACATGCCCATCTTGTGAGGATCGAGGACCAAGGAATCTACGCCGTCGATCTCAAAATCGAAGCTAGGCAGGTCGTGGTCTAGCTCATCCAAAAAAGGTATAACGAAGCCACCGAAGGCCGCATCTACATGGAGATGAACGTCCTCGGTCAACTCGGAGATCTTTTTAATAGGATCGACAGCGCCGTGTTCGGTGGTTCCGGCGATTGCGACCACGGCCGCGGTTTCGTCGTCGAGTTTTTCCTCCAGTTCATCCAGATCCATGGTGTATCTATCCGTCAACGAGATGTATTCGGGTCTCATGTCCAGCATGGAACAAGCCTTTTCGAAGGAAAAATGAGAACTTTGAGGTAACAGGACTTTGTCCTTCCCGCTCTTTTCTCTCGCTCTCCAGAGCCCTATTATGTTCCCCTCGGTTCCACCGCCTACGGAGAGCGCTTCAGCCTCGCCAGCGTTTATCAGAGAGGCCACGGCTCCATGAACATCTTCTTCCAGCTCTTTAGTCCCCTGGTAGAGGCCCGGATTGCCTAAGTTTGATTCCATAAATCGTGAGTGAACCTTTTTAGCTATATCTAAAGGCTCAGTACACATAGAGCCGAAAATCTTTCCGGAGGAAAAGTTCACGTCCTTATCCTCTGCAGATCGTATTACTTCCATCAATTCGTCGATATCTCCGCCTGTTTCAGGAAAAGCTTCTGTCAATCTATACACCTCTATAGTTATACTTCCGATTAAGCCCCCCTGTCAAGTTTGATTATCTTCTTTCTCACGAATCTCATCGAGAGAACCGCGAATAATACTGCTGCCACTAGAGACAGTAATGACATCCTTTGCCCGTATAATAGGTTGACGGATGCGAGAAAGTTGAAAGCCCCGTGCATGAATACCGCGATCATGTAATAGGGGAAAAAGGAGGAAGTGCCTTCAAATTTGCCTTTAGTGATCCCGTATCCAGCTACAGCGCTCGCACTTCCATGGAGCAGGGTACTGGATATACTCCTTACCACCACTATCGCGATGAAAGCAGCGCCTAAACCCTCGGCCATATATGTTGATCCTTCGTAGAGAAGGTTCTCCGTAGCTGCGAAACCCAAACCACAGGCCGCGCCGAAGACGAGACCGGCTTCCTTATCGGTCAGAGCGTCTCTTACCGTGAAAACTCCCAGAACTTTAGTGAATTCCTCAACGAGAGGTGCTATAACACAAACGACTATAAGGCTCTGGATAGTGCCATCCTGTAAGAATTCGTACTCTCTCTGAAGGGTGGGAATGGAGATGAATCCTACCAGGACGAGAGATAATATGATAGCGACAATGACCGCGAATCCGCCGCCCCAAACGAAAGTCCTCAACACTTTGGACCATCTTTTCCGGCCGTACTCCTCAGCGTTCCTTATCCGAACAAGGTAGATCAGGGACGGTATGAAAGCCGCTCCCAGCAGGATAATTGCCGTCAGTATTATCTCCTGATACATCTTTATAAGATGAAGTAAGGACAGAACTAATAATTCTTTCTATCCGACCTTCCCGTCGATCCAATCGAGATATTCTCTGCTACCGTCGGTAACGGCCTGAGCTATTATCTCAGGATTTTCATATGTGTGGATCTCCTTTATCGCTTCTTCCAACTCGTCGTAACGACCCTTTTTACTCTTCAAAAGACACACCCATTCCTCTGACTTTTCTATCTGATCTTTCCATTCATAGGTACTTTCGATCGGACCCGAGATTTGTACACAGGCCGCCAATCCTTTCTTTACCATCTCCTCCGCTATCTCGTCTGCCTTCCGCTTTTCATCAATAGTGGTTATAACCTGGATGTAAACACAGTCACCGTCTTCATCATTCCTCATCTTTATCCCCTCTTTCTTCTTAGATATCATATATCAAGAAGATTCCTCGCTTGTTTTATCGCCTCTTTGACGTCGGCGTCCGCTTCCACTTCCGCTCTCTTGATCAATTCTTTTTTGAACTCGTCGGTTTCGACTCCCTCCTTTAGATCGAATATGATCTCGCTCAGACTTTTTATCGATTCGACCCTCACCCACTTGTCGTTATCTCTAATGGTCTTAGAGAGTTTTCTCAGCACCTTTTCAGCTCTCCTTTTGCTCAGGTCGGCGGGATCTATCCCTCTCAGTGCCTCCGCCGCCTTCTGTCTCACCTTCCATCGATCGTCGTCCAACATCGATAGAAGTTCCTCCAGATAAGATGAAAATCCAGCTTTTCCCATGGCGACTACAGCGAAGGGTCTTCTGCTCCCTTCTAACTCGTCCACCTCTTTCTTCAGGTCTTTCAGGTACTCCCTTGATATCTCGGATAGTGAGTCGGATAATGACCAAAGAACCCTAGGATTCTGTTCGTGATCCATACTTTCAAATAGTATCTTCGAGGCCTCTTCACCGTCCAGCTTCCCCAGAGCTTCAACGGCCGCCGTTCTAGTCCCTGGATCGTCGTCCTCTATCTTTTCCTCTATCTTTCTCAACCCATCTTCATCCTTTAGACCGATAAGACCGAGTGATCTCAAAGCCTCCTGGACAACATAATTTTTCTCGTCTTCCAACCTTTCGAGGAGCGGCTCGACGGCTTCTTCGACGCCCTTCTCACCAAGAAATCTCGCGGCGTCTTCTCTCACTCGCCAACTGTCATCTTCAAGTGCTTCGAGCAAAATGTTATCCGCTTTCTCCCCATCGATTTTACCTATCCCGTTTACAGCTATCTCCCTTATCTCTCTCTCGCTGTTTTGATAAACTTGCGAAAGGGTCTCTAGAGCTTTTTCAGTATGCACTTGACTGACGGCCTTGACCGCTTCCTCTTTGAGTTCTGTATCATCTAAAAATCCTTCGAGTCTCGAGATGATCTCAGCGCTTTTAGCGCCGCTTCCCACCTTACCCAGGGCTTCTATACTTTTTCTTTTAACGTCGTTCTCGGGATCATTCAACAGCGAGTACAGTGGGTCGAGAAAACTATCATCTTCATATTCACCCATGGCTATCGCTGCGTCGTGCCGCACCTCCCAATCATCGTCTTCAACCGCTTCTTTCAAAGCCTTCTTTCCAATTTTACTCTCAAGATGACCGATCGCCAAAGCGGCATTTGCTCTTACCGTGGGCGTCTCGTCCTTTTTTAACCTTTCCACGAGTGCGGAAACAACATCATCACGGTCCCTGCTAGATTTCATCATGCCTAGAGCTTTAGCTGCGTCGCCCCTCCTTTTTTCATCTCCTTCCTGCAGGATCCTCATCAATTCTTTAACATCCTTTTCTTCCTTCAACTCCTCTATTTCTTCGATCATCTTTATCAGATTCTCTTCTGTATCTCTTCTCTTAATATTTGACTTATCTTCTCGCCGTCGGCTTTACCCTTCAGTTCTTTCATGAGGACGCCCATCAGCGGGCCTACGGCATTCATCTCTCTTTCTTCGACGAAGTCGATCCTGTCCTCTATCAGGTCGACGACTTCTTCCCTTATGTCCCCTTCGCTCACGGTTTCCAGCCCGGCGGACTCTAACGCTTCTTCCACCGATTTTCCTTCCGATACTTCGTGCAGAAGATCGGGTATTCCCTCTTTGGCGAACTCTCCTGCGTCAAATTTCTTGAATATTTCATCGAGGTCCTTTTCACTTATATTTTCGATCTCACAGTCCTCTTTTTCCAAGTCGGGATAGGTATGCAGGAAGGTGTTCGCGACCACTGACGGCGAGCCGTAGCTGTGGACCAGGCTCTCGAACAGAACGTCATATCCTTTTTTGAAGAGCTGTTCGCTCTGCTGCTCGTTGAGATCGTATTCCTCCTGGAATCTTTCTATCTTCTCGTCGGGCCTTTCCGGCAATTCTTCCTTCAATCTCTCCAACCTCTCCCCTTTCACCTTCTCGGGAGGTATATCGGTCTCGGGATACATCCTAGCTTCGCCGGATAACGGCCTTAAAAAGGTGGTCGTCCCGTCCGGCTGCGCCTGTCTCGTCTCTTCCGGTACACCCTGTAAGGCCATCTTCGCTCTCTCGATCACTTTCTCTAGAGACTCGTGGGCCTTCGCTTCTGACTCGGTCACCAAGGCGAAGGCGTCCTTTTCTTCAATATCCAATCGATCCTCTACGCTTTCGATCTCTTTCTCGGTTATACCGTACTTGGGCAGTTCGTCACTGTGGAATATGCCCGCGACTCCTGTCTTTTTTGCATACTCCGCCAATTCAGGACCTAGAAGAGCCTCACCTTCTTCACCTCTCAATCGACCGGCAAAAGCTTTCAACTTTACTGCATACACGCCCTTTCCTTCATTAAGAGCACTTTTGATGATACCGCTGTCGCAATCTTCGAACTCTTCAGTCACGTCATATATCTTGTCTTTCACTTCTGCACCTTCGCTCTCTAGTTTTTCCCTTATCTCGATCAACTCGATCTGTCTGTCCACTTCCTTTTCCACGTACTCGGGTAGCATATCGAGTTCCTGTACGCCTTTCATCTCTACTCTAGCTCCCTCTTCGATAGAGACGTTCAAATCTTCCCTTATGCTTCCTATACCGCGCTTCACTTTCTTTGTGCTTCTGAAAAGACCGCCTATGGTCTGAGCTACCTCTTTCGCTTCTTCTGGACTCGTTATATCCGGGTCCGTGGCTATTTCGACGAGAGGTATGCCTAGTCTATCCAATCTGAAGACCTTTTCACCCTCCTTTTCAGTTATGCTTCTGGCGGCATCCTCTTCAAGACACATCGTTGGTATACCTATCTCCTTGTCGTTCACTTCCAAACTTCCGTTCATCGCTATGAGTCCCGTCCTTTGGAAGCCGGTCGTATTGGAGCCGTCTATCACTATCTTCCTCATGAAATGTATCTCGTCCATTATGTCGGCGTTCATGAACAGCGCCATCGTGAGCGCCAGGTCCAAAGCTTCTTCGTCCGGACCCTTGGGCGGCTCTTCGTCCAATTCGACCAAGCAGGTGGAATCCTCCGGAGCCTGATATCGAAACTTCAATCCCTTTTGGGCCTCCATAAGAGCCGCTTTATCCACCTCTCCCAGCTCGCTTTCTGTAGGCCTCAAATTTCGAAGTACGGTCCCATCCTCTTCTTCCACCATCTCTGAGGGACAGCCGCAGAACAGTTTTTCCGTGTCCAACTGCTGATGTATCTCCAGCCCGACTTTGAGTCCGAGTTCTTCGTAATCTTCATCCCCGCTCATCTTATCACCTGACCCTCCTTTCGGTGTATTCTCCCGCTATATCTCGCTTCATCACCTTTTCTACGTCTTCGTCAAGCGTCAAGGCCCACATCAATTTTACCATGGCCGTCTCCGGGAGCATATCTCCCGCAAAGATGACCCCTGTTTCCTTCAACTCTCTTCCCGCGGAATACACGTGCCCGTTAACGGTCCCGTAGAAACACTGGCTTGTCATCACGACGGGTACTCCTTTATCGATGACTTCTTCAAGAGCGGGGATCAGGTCTGTAGACATGTGACCGAGACCAGTTCCTGCTATAACGATCCCTTCTTTATTTCCAGCATGTTTGATATCGTCTTCCGTCAGGCCGGGATTCGCGTACAAAAGTGAAACGTTCTTTTCGACACTACCTTTTCTCCTAGCCCCTTCTTCGTCTTCTTCTCTTTTTGATCTCTCCTCGAGATCGACTTCTCCCGTTTCGGGATCGACGAAGCCGACCGGCTCGTCGTTGATGGATGTGAAAGCGTCTCTGCGGCTGGTGTGCATCTTTCTCACCTTCGTTCCTTTATGAACCGCACATTTTTCATCTGATATCGAATCGTGCATTACCACGTAAACGCCGGGGTTGCCCGATTTGGCCACTTCTACAGCCCCTAAAAGATTCAAGTGCGCGTCGCTGGACGGCCTGTCGCTGGAGCGCTGAGAGCCCACCAGTACTACCGGCTTTGAAAGACCTTCCAGCAGGAAAGATAAAGCCGCTGCGGTGTAGCCCATGGTGTCGGTGCCGTGAGAGACGACCACTCCCTTCGCCCCCTCTTGGAACAGCTCTGTCACCCTGTCCGCTATGCTGATCCAATCTTCGGGTCTCATATCTTCACTCAATTTGCTGAATAGGACTTCAACGTTAGGATCGCACCTTTCGGCGATCTCAGGATTCGAGAATAGAAGTTCGTCGGCTGTTTGGGCGGGATGCACCGCTCCCGTTCTGTATTCCACATAGCTCGCTATGGTGCCTCCCGTACCCAATATAGATATTTTAGGTTTGTTCTCGTCCTTTTCTATCTTTTTCTCCTTTTCACCAGTTTTCTTCTCACCCTTCTTTACCAATTCGAATTCGGTTTTTTCTTCGACTTTTATACCTACATTGTAGCCGTTATCCAGCTTTAGCGTTACGATATCTTCATCGCTGAATCGATGAGTCGGCATCAATATACCTTCGTAGGTCTCTTCTTTCTTTTTTATCCTCAACCTGTCTCCGTTTTCGGCATCTTTGGGCAGTCCTTCTCTCTGTACCATGATATCCGGTCCTAAAATAGATAGTTGTTAAAAATGGTTTTCGCATGATGTCCGGTTGTGTATTATCCTGTTTGAAAATAAGCCTTACAGTATTTGAGTACTAATTGATTTCCGGATACAAGATTCTTGTTGGCTCTTCACCCAAAGTTTAAAGTATTAGAAACTAAATATCTTCGGAATAATAAATTCTTATAATGAAGGTGGAGATGATGGCAGGCGCAATGACAGGCGCAGAAACTAAAAGGAAGGTGACTCTCTTGGGCGAAGCCGGAGTAGGTAAAACTTCTTTGACACTTCGATTCGTTAAAGACGTTTTTGGGGAGGAATATTTGAAAACTATAGGCACGAATGTGTATACTAAGAAGGTGCCTGTCACTAGTTCTGAGGTAAAACTCATCATCAATGATATCATGGGTGATACTGGTTTTGACAGCGTTCGAAAAAGAGCTTTTGAAAAATCGACAGGAGCTATAGCGGTGGCAGATATTACGCGGGAAGAGACCTTGCACGGTCTAATCGATGATTGGTTGCCCGAATATAGAAGATCGGCTGTGGATAATGCGCCTATCATCCTGGCAGTTAACAAGGTCGATCTAGAGGATCAAGACCTCACTAGGAAAGAAGTCTTCGATAATGCAACCCCCTATTTCGACACCATCTTTTTCACCTCTGCCAAGACTGGTGAAAATGTTGAAGATATGTTTAAAGAACTCGGATTCAGAACCATGTATCGTCACCCTTCGCCTGAGAGGCATGCAGAGGATATCGGGGCCATAGATGATCCAAAAGAATTGCTATCGGTCCTCCTCACGTATTCTTCAGAACTGGGCGACATGTCTTACTCTACCAGGGAGGAAATATTCGAAGAAAGTGGGATTGACAAGTTTTCCTTGGATGAAGAAATTTCAGAACAGCAAGTATTATCCTTCGGTGATGGACTTATCCAGTGGTACGAAGAAAACGAAGATACCGACTCAGTTTCCACCATAAGAAGTGTACTTGAAAAATATGAGAGATGAGGATTAAGTATACTAATCAACCTCTATCGCCATCAAGGTTTCCTCAGACTTTTCCGACCAAAGTTTCATGCCCATATCCTCAAGCATCGAAAGAGCCTTCTCAAGATGTTCTTTTGCCTTTTCTTGTCTCCCTTTAGCCTTCCACATCAGTCCGTACTCGTAGTGTATCTCTGATGACTCCACCCTTTCGCCATACTCTTCCAATATATAGATCCCTCTCTTGAACTCGTCCACAGCATCCTCCCATCTTTCCTGTTCCCTATACACCATGCCGAGCACCCTGTGACCTATACCTTCCTTACCTTTTGCCCCAATATCAGTTGCGATCTGAAGCGCCCTTTCTGCATCACCTTCTGCTCCTCCTTTATATCGAGGCTCCGCTCGTTGTACTTTAGTGCCCTGTCTAGCACTCACTAATTTAGAGATACTACAATTTGATATGCGGAACAAAGTAATTTATAACACTTATATCTTGCATTACTCAAATATTCATAATCAGATATCATATAAAAAGGTGGACTACGATGGATAATAGGATAAAAGAGCATGCCGGGATAATCGCGGATTGGAGTACTGAGATGAAAGATGACGACAACGTTGTGATTATCGCTAATCCAGAAGCTGAGGGGTTGGTGATAGCTCTATACGAGGAGATAGGCAAACATGGAGGGCATCCAACAACACTTTACTCTTCTAACGAAGCTAACAGGGCCTACCTGAAAAACTTTGACGGCGAGTTCAAAACACCGGAGCACGCTTTAAAGCTTTACGAAGAGGCGGACGTGGTGATCTCTATAAAGTCCGACGTCAACGTTAAGGCGATGAACGACGTCCCGGGAGAAGTTCTCTCTGAATACTCAAAGGTAAGAAAACCACTGAGCGATATAATACAGGACAAGAGGACCTGTTTGACCGCCTTCCCGACGAATGCGGCGGCTCAACTCGCCGATATGTCGTTGACTGAATACAAAGACTTCGTCTGGGACGCCACCCTGAGAGACTGGCAGGAAGTCCACGACAAGCAGGAGATACTGAAGAAGAAGATGGACGAAGCCGAAGAAGTGTACATAACTGGTAAGGAGACCGAATTGACCATGTCGATCAAGGGCAATATAGGCGTGAATTCCGACGGAAAGCATAATCTACCCAGCGGAGAGGTCTACACTGCGCCTGTACCTGACCGGGTTGAAGGTCATATCCTGTTCGACAAGCCGCTGATATACATGGGCAGAGAGATCGAAGACGTAAAGCTAGAATTCGAAGACGGTGAAGTGGTGGAACACTCCGCCGGGTGCGACGAGGAGCTTTTGACCAATATACTGAACACTGACAAAGGCTCGAGAAAGCTCGGTGAACTAGGCATCGGTACCAACAGGGGTATAAAGACATTCACCAGGAACATGCTGTTCGACGAAAAGATGGGCGACACGATACATCTAGCTTTAGGAAAAGCGATAAACAGGAGCATCGGCGAAAACGGAGAAGGCAACGACAGCGCCATCCACATGGACATAATAAAGGACATGTCTCAAGGCAGAGTGGAGATGGACGACGAGACCGTAATGGAGGATGGCAAGTTCATCTGGGAGATGGAGTGACCTTAGTAACAACGAGCATCGAAAAAACTATTACTTTTCTTCATATCCAAAGACCATGTCGTTCGAACCTGTATACTGGGACGAACCAAAAAGATTCGAGTTTGAAAGTAAAGTAGAAAAAGTCGACGGTAACAGGATAATCCTTGAAAAGACTTACTTCCATCCAGAAGAGGGCGGGCAGCCCGCCGATAAGGGTACTTTGAACAGCTGTGAAGTAAAAGACGTGCAGAACGAAGGGGGCATGGTCGTCCATTATCTGGTTCCATCGCATGATCTTGAAGAGGGTGAAGAAGTCGAAGGAAAAATAGATGAGGACTTCAGAAGGTACTGCATGAGAGCACATACCGGGGCGCACGTGATGTTCGGGGCGGGTAGGAAAGTCCTGGGGAAAGTGGATTATTCGGGCTTCGACATCCGGAAAGGAAAGATAAGAATCGATTTCGAAACGGAAACTCACGTCGATAAAAATACGTTATTGAAGCTGGAGGAGCTCTGCAATAGAGTTATATTAGAAGATAGATCCGTGGGATGGGAGATGTGGGATCAAGAGGAAGTCAAAGAGAACCAAGAAGTCGCTTTTGCGAAGGAATTCCCTCACGGAGAGAAAGTCAGGGTCATCGAGGTCGAAGACTGGGATCTGGGAGTATGCAGCGGGACTCACCTTTCTAACACGCTGGATGTAGGAAGGATACACGTTCTCGGCAAGAAGAAGCTTCAGGAAGGCGTGACCCGTATAACTTTCTGCGTGGGTGAAGAAGCACTGAAAAGGGACTACAGAGAAAAAAGATCGCTCCAGCGAGCAACATCACATTTAGAGACCGATCATTCCAATCTTCCCAGGAAGATAAGTGACCTCTTGGACAACCTAGACGATCTTCAAGAAGAGATCGAGGAGATGGAGGCCTTACGAGTCGAACACCGCATAGAGAACTCCGAGAGATATAAAAGAGAAAATTACGACCTTTTGCTCCAGACTCTACAAACTTCTACCGATCATTCCGATATTATCTCACACAAAGCTAAAGACAACGTAGGTCACAGTGAAGTCCTGGTGCTGATCAACGAGGATGAAAGCGTGAGTGTTACCGTGGGCGTCGGCGATAAGGTTGAGGACATCAGCGCCGATGATATTTTGCAGGAACTAAGTCGAGAATTCGGCGGTGGCGGGGGAGGTACTTCAAAATTCGCACAGGGAGGCGGCTTTCAGGCGTCTTCTGAAGAGATAAAAAACCTCGTTCTGAACCGCTTCTGATTCATAGATCTAGCGGTTCGCACTGCACGTAATCCAGCCCGTTCTTCAGAGCTATCTCCGCTTTCTGCAGCTCCCTTCCCAGATAGGCGGCGTGATCCAATCTCGATATCAATCCTTCCCTGACCAAGGTATCGCAGATGGCTTTGGCAGATCTTCCGGTTATGACTTTGTTCAGATCTCCCGTTTCGACCTCCATATTCCCCTCTTTTTGAACGTTCAAATAGTGTTCCACGACTATCTCTTCTCCAACGTTTATCACGAAGAAACCTTCCTCGTCGAATTCCATACTTTCAGCTTCTTCGGCCTCTATTTTTTCAACTTCCTTCTCGCTCATCTAAAAATCCCTCCTTTGCTTTCACCATGTTTTTCAATTTCATTTTAGCGGTCCTAACATCAAGATTTCTCAAACCGCAGTCCGGATCAACTAAAGTTTCGGGCCCGAACAGATCGTAAGCCCTTTCGATCCTTTCCCCGATCACTGAAACTTTTTCCACCTCTGGTTCGGTTGAAACCACACCTACAGCTAGACGCTGTGGAAAATCTATATCATCGAATTCTTCATAGAGTATCGGATTGCTAGTGAATTCATGATCTAAAATCTCAACGTTAAATTCGACCAGCTCGCTTATTATATCCGAGATGTCTCCACAGACGTGCATCGCTATAGGCACCTCGTCTATGTCCACCACTTTCTCGACCGCTTCTCTCCCATAATCAGGATAATCGATAGAAAAAAGAGGTTCGTCTATCTGAACCACATCACATATATCCGCTAAATTAACGACTTCTTCATGTAAAGCCTCAGCGGTGTCCATGACCGGCTCCTTTTCCCCGTTATAATACTCGTTGTTCGAACTCTTCACAAGTGTATACGGACCGGTGACGATGCCTTTCAGCCCTATATCTTCAGATATCATCTTTTTGACAAACTTCTGATCATCTACTGTTATCGCTCCATCATATCTTACTTTAGAGACCAATTCGACTTTCTCTTTGATCCTGTATCCCGATAATTCTCCAGCAAAAAGTTCCACCATCCCCGCTCTAGTTTGGCCGTCCGAGATCAATTCTATACTGCATTCTACCTGATCTTCAACGGCTCTCTTCAAACTCTCTTTGAAAGGATCGCTTTTATCGTAATATGATCTGATCAGATCCTTCTTCTTAGGCTGCGAAGGATAACTGCCGACCACGGTCGTTGTCAATTCATCCTCTAAATCCATCATCACAGGGAAAAGAATGCATCAGTTAAAAAAATAGCGCCTGTAAAAACACAAATTGACTATCGATGATTTTAAGACAACGTATTGTAAGGATGATCTTCAGATATCTCGCTTCCGAAGTAATCTTGGGCGCCCTCGGCTGTCAGCTTGTCCGTCAACGCCATAGTAAGTATCGAATTGAAAGCGTTCTCTATCGGCCCGTAGTAGATGAAATCCGCTCCCAATAGAACCGGAAGATTGTCGATAGCGGTATCCAATATTCCGAAGATCTCGTCTCTAGCTTCGTATCTATCCAACCAGTTCCACGATTCGATGGTATTGTGCAGAGCGCATCCAACCGGCAAGCCGAACTCGGTCTTGAAGACGGGAACGGCCCTTATGGCCTCACATGCATTCTCTCCGAAAGGTGTTGCGGCGGTATCTAAAAGAATATTTTCGATGCCTATCTCTTCACTCATGCTCAACAAACCGTCTTCTAGGAGTTTACCTCCTTCCTGTATTATCTCCTTCCTCCCGTGGGTGCTGTTCTCCTGAGGATTGTAAGCTAAAAGGATCGCTCCAGCGGGAGTTTTTTCTTTCAGCAGGTCGAATTCCTCCTCTTCCATCCCGAGGTTTATGCTGTTATAGATCACACGATCGAGGGAGTCCTGCTCATCTAGATATTCCAAAACTTTCATCCTCACCTCTGATTCCGGCACATCGACAGAAAAAAATCCATCTATATTATCTAAAGCGAAATCTATCTTCCATTCGACCTCCTCTTTCTGGTAGATAAATATATCAACTATAGAGGGGACCGATGTCTTTTCAGAGAGGTTCTGCTGCTCTTCTATCAAGCTTTTAGCTTCGTCCATTGCCGACTGCGGCTTCTCGAACTGATCTTCGTAAAAGATAGACCCGGCCATAAGCGTCGGAAACTCACCTGGCTGACCGCCGACTTTGGTCCCGTCTAGATCATTTACAGTCTGTTCAGTGGCATAGCTGAACATCATTCCACCTCCGACTCGAAGGAGGCGATATCGCCCCACGGCGACACCCTTAAGGACGAATGGAGTGCGAAGTCAGCGTGGAATTTCGATCTTTCCTTTTTTTCTATCTTTATGGCGGTGTAAGGTTCACCAAATCTGCCCGGATTTTTCTCGATGGAGTCATCTATCGCTTCTTCGACCTTTTCTTTGGAGTTTATATCGATCAAATCGATAACTTCTACCTGCTCGCGGAACCGCTCCACTGCCTCTTCGGAGAGGTTCTCTATGTAGGGTACGGCACCGGGAGACCCTATGATCTTTCCCTTTTCGTCTATACCGCTGTCTATCAGTTTTATCAATGACCTCCCGGACTGGTGCCCTCTGATCTCGTTTCCACAGACCACTATAAATCTAATATTAGGATTCGAGACCACGTTAGCGACC
This sequence comes from Thermoplasmatota archaeon, assembly GCA_036626195.1. Lineage (GTDB taxonomy): Archaea > Thermoplasmatota > Thermoplasmata > Halarchaeoplasmatales > Halarchaeoplasmataceae > Natronoplasma. The sequence goes on from JAZKSH010000027.1 coordinate 16,802, forward strand.
ACTTTCTCGATGCCCAAGTTTTCCGTCCTCATAGGGCCCCAGATAGCTACTTTATCGCCGTCGAGATCAAATTTATCTGCCAGAGTGACCACCGCGACGGGAGAGGAGGGATCGCCAGTTTTATAGTCGCCGGGCCAGGGATACATCTCGCTCATATGTCTCTCAGCCTCCTGATCACTTCCCCAGAAATGCCGTCGTGCTTTATCGGTATCACGTGAGCGCCCACCTTGGTTTTCAGTCCTCTATCTTCGATACCGTCGATTATTTTCTGGTAAAATTCCATGGTGAATTCTACGGATTCTTTGCCGGTATCTTTTGCTTCCGATAACCTCTTTCTAACGGATTTGGGAACCGTGACCTGAGGGACGGCATCTAAAAGGTTCATGATCTGTTCTTTCGAGGAGAATGGCGTAGTTCCGATCAGTACGGGGATATTCCTTTCGCTTCTTTTTTCTAATTCTTCGATAAAATCTACCATCTCCTCCGCTTTGTAGCATATCTGCGTCTGGAAGAAATCCGCACCTGCTTCAACCTTTTGGGCAGCATATTTTGCTTCGTTGTTCCTGTGTGATATGGCAACACCGCCGACCTGGAAATCCGTTTCCTCCTCTATCTTCTCTATTTCTTTTAGATATCTATTCCGCTGCCTGTAAGGCGCGGCCGAGAGCTCGGGCATCAATTCACCCTCGTTGAGATATTGTTTTATCCCGGTTATGAGTTCTAACGAGTTGATATGATCGACCTTTTCTTCTGCCGGATAATCGCCTACCCCGTAATCACCGGTCATAGCCAGTATGGTCCTAACGCCTAAACTTTGGGCGCCCAACAACCAGCGCTGAAGTCCACTAAGTGTAGAGTCCCTACAGGTGAGATGCGCTATAGGCTCGACATCGACTTCATCCAAAATACGGCCCGCATAGGGTGCGGGGTCGATTCTCACGATGCCGACCGGGTTATTGCAGACGTTCAATCCTATCAGCTCGTCTAAAAAATCATAATTTCTTATCCTCTCAATGTACTCGTCAACGTTGCCTCCTCTAGGAGAAGGTACCTCGAATGTTATCGGGAACTCTTCCTCCCTTAGTTTAGATACGAATCTACTCATATTCTGGTATGACTTTTATTTTTATTTAAGACTTGTGGGGTCAAGAGGTGAACTTGAACTGTAGATGGAAGGATAGCCATTAAAAATATAAAGAGAAGGATGTCCTTACATCCCTCATCCTATCTTTCACCCCCTGCGCACATTACTTGAACTGTTATTAGCGTACGTAAGGTACCTATCGATCGACTCTAACAAGTGGTGATTCTCGTGAAGAGAATCGTTCCTCTGAAACATCTCCTTTGTACGGTTTAGAGATTCTACAAAGTCTCTGCAGTCTTTGTCGGGCATAGACTTCGGTAACCCTTGTAGCACGAGTTCCTTATCTAACATTTTTTCACCCCCCTTCTTCCGGTTATAGTTTCTCCCACTCGGTTCGTTTTGAAATCATCACAATTTTCCATGATACCCCCTTCACAAGAACTGCATAGTCCCGAATCTTTACCGCTCACTATATCTTCGTTTTCTGTCAGCAGAGATTTTACCTCTCTTTCTGCGAGTTTCAGTGAAGGGTGATCTATAGTGTAGCATCTAGGTATCTCTTCCTCTCCGAATTCTAGTAAAAAGTATGCATCACTTCTGGCCCATCCTTTTTGGAAAATACCGATCCTCCTATCACTTCTCTTCAACACTTTGATCGGTCTTAATAGGACCTCTCTTTCCATATTTTCCTCTCCAGCTTTCCCCGTTCCGGGATCTTCTAAGATAGTGTTTATTCGCCTTTCTCCTTTCATCCCCGTTGACATCTTTTCACCTCTTCATATAGTATATTGTTCTCACACCTATTATATACTGCGAGAAAATCGACAGCATTATCGCTACTCGATATATAGTATATATAGATATATAGAGAAAAAGCTAATCAACCCTTGTAATTCCTATAAAGTTGATGGAGCAGAAGGTACAAACTGAAAATGCTCTGGATCTTCTCTCTCGCCATGTTCAGCCCCTCGGACTCTTCCTTTAGAGAGTATTTTTTGGATTTAATGCCCTCGTGTTTTTCCAAGATATCTTTTTCTTCAAGTTCGTGTAAGATGGGGTACATCGTCCCGGCGCTGATAGAGAGTCCGAAACTTTCCCTGAGCTCATCGATGATGCCCTTGCCGTGGACCTTTCCTTTATTGGCTATCACCAGGATGGCGAGTTCTTGCAGGCATATATTTTTTATATCTCCTCTCACGGTTTCCTCTTGGATCATATCACTAAATCTTCGGGAGAGTGTTTCCAATAAGTCTTCCTCTCCTTCAAGCTCGAAACTTTTTATCTCGCTTATCAGTTCCTCATTCGATCTCCATTCCGTGACGTCGAAGAAACTAACCATAGTCTTCCCTGGGTACAGTAAAAAGAAGACCGATACCATCACTTCTTTCTCTTCCCCCTCTTCATCTTCGATAACGGCATGATAACTCTCGTGATGGGTTTCGCCGGACAGGTCTTTTTGATCACGAAATCTCTCTATTTTATCTTCTTCCTCTTCACCGATGATCGACGAGAGCTGTTCGCCTTCAACATCCTCTCTCTTTTTACCCACCAGTTCTAAAAATTTCTGGTTCGCCCTTTCGATCCTCATGTCTTCGGAAAGTGTGATGACGGCGTTGAGACTGTTCTCTAACATATTCTCATACATTTGCTCCATCAATTTTTGCGTCGTGATATCCTGGATAAGACCTTCAAGAAATTTGACCTCTCCATCCTCGAAGATGCCCTGCCCCTTCTCCCGTACCCATTTCTTTTCTCCCTCGGCGGTTTCTATCCTATAGGTAAGTTGGAAAGGGGCCTCTTTTTCCAAAGCGGTCTGCATCTCCTCGCGGATCACTTCTCTATCTTCAGGAAAGATCAGTTCGCTGAAAGGTAACCTGTTATCGTCTATCAGATCCTCGGGTTCGTAACCCGTAAGCTTTTTGCAGCCCTCGCTCACGAACTTCATCGTCATATTCTCGTTGTTCAAGCAGCGGTACGCCATCCCGGGTAGATTGCTGAGCAGGGTTTCCAACTCCCTGTGTTTTTCTCTCAATTCGCTTTCTGCTTTTTTCTGCTCCGAGATCTCTCTGATGCTACCCTCGTGATAGAGAGTTTTTCCCTCTTGATCCTTTACCGCTAGAGAAATATTTTCAATCCAAACCTCCTCCCCGTTCTTGTCTTGCAATTTTATCTCTTGACCGTCTATCATCCCTTTGTACTCTATCTGTGACATCCATCGATCCTTATCGTCGGGTTCCGCAAAAAAATCGAGAAAATTTTCACCTCTTAGATCTTCTCGGTCAGTAGGCCCTAATATCTCGGCCATCCTCGGATTCAATTCTTGGATCTTGCCTTCAGGACCGATCCGATACATACCTATAGGGATCCTTTCGAAAAGGCTCCTGTAGCGCTGTTCACTTTTCTTTAAGGCCTTCTCCGCCCTTCTAAGCTCTACTATCTCTTCGATGGCCTGAGCCAGATTCCTGTACTGTGTGGCCGGATCATCCCGTTTCACAAAGTACCGGTCGGCACCTTTATTCAGGGCTGTCATAGCTATCTCTTCCGTGCCTTTGCCAGTCAGGAGGATAAAAGGAATTTTATTGTCTAAATCTCTAACTTTATCTAAGAATTCTAGACCGTCCATATCGGGCATCAAGTAATCGGAAACTACAACGTCATAATCCTTTTTCTTCAACCTTTTTATGGCATCTTCCGGACCTGAGAAAGTGTCGACACTCAACGATTTTGATTCCTCTTCTAGAAAAATCTCTGCCTGCTCCCTAGCTCCGCTCTCATCGTCAACAAACAGGATTTCTATGAGTCTCTTCTCATCCTCATCTATTCTTTTTTCTCCTCTCCGCTCCATTAGATAATCCTCTGATATGTATATAACCCTTTTAGATAAATAAATTTATTGTTTTATACGGTTAGTTTAACCTTAAAAAGAGGGAAAGTTTAGGAGTGGTACATAAAGTTTTAGTTAAGTGGAGATAGGCTCAGTAAATTTACTGGGACTATCCACCCATATCCTAAATTTTCCGGCTATTACAGATCCAATTAATCCTTCTCATCCAACTCTTTTTTTTGCGGGTGTCCGTCAAGAATTTTGTGAAAAATAGATTTAGAATAAATTTATCAATAATATTATTCATCACTAAAAATTTCACCCTCTTTTTTGCGGGCTTTCACCTTCTTTATCTTCTCTTTCAATTCCTCTCTCTTCGCTTTTAGATTACTCTTGATCTCCTCCACTTTCTCGGATTCCTCTTCTAGTTCTTTTTCTTTCTCTTCCAACTCTCTCTTTTTCTCTTCTATCTTCTCTCTCT
>JAZKSH010000028.1:0-20879 GCA_036626195.1 Thermoplasmatota archaeon
GGATATCAGGCAGTGAATTCAGTTTTTTTCTCGCCTCTCCCAGAAATTCTAATTCCTCGTCCACCTGCTTTAGAAACGAATCGGTCCTTGCATAGGCTTCTCTTCTTATCCTCTCGATCTCATCTAGGTCCTCTTCAGAGACCACGTCCCTAGCGGCCTCCATCGTCGTCCTTTTCGCCCTCCGCTTCGCCCAGTTTATAGCCCCTATACTCCGCTTGAGCTCGTCGAGACCGATAGTGATGTCAATGATCTCGCGGTAAAATTCTGGTAAAGCGTCTAAGGTGGGAAATTCATCCTCGTATCTCCCCATGGTGTCTTCTACTGTGTGAGCTATAGAATTCAATTTTGCGGAAACGGTCTTCTTTTTCCTCTCTAGAGGGTTATCGCCTTGTTTAGTCTTTTTAGAGGCACGACCAAAGGCCTTGTCCAATAATTGTTCGGCGTTCAGCACAGGACTTATATTGAAATCCATATCACCCTTTACTTTGCAGGTGGTGAATAAGGTTAACGGTCGGGCGAAAAGTATTAAAAAGGAGCGAGTTTTACACCCCATAGGTGCCCCAAATGGAAGAAGGAGATCTGATTTACGTAGATTATGATACCTGGATAATGCCGGACGATGAAGATGAAGAACCCATCCTCTTCGATACCACGGACGAAGAGAAAGCCAAAGAGGAAGAGATATATGAAGAGGATGGAACTTATGGCGCTAGACCCGTTCTATTGGGCGGTGGGCATTTGACAGAAGGTTTTGAAGAAACTCTAATGGAAAAAGAGGTCGATGAAGAAGATAGTGTCGAGGTCCCTCCTGAGAAGGGTATAGGCAAACGGGACCCCAAGAACATCGAGCTCTTCAGCAGGAGAGAGATGCAGAGAAGAGATATAGAGCCCGTAGAAGGAAAGGAAGTCGAGATAGACGATCGGCGCGGGACCATCATCCAAGCCACTGCAGGAAGGGTCAGGATAGACTTCAACCATCCTCTTGCCGGTAAAACCTTGAAGTACGATTTCAAGATAGTCGATAAACCGGAAAATATCGAAGAAAAGGCTGAAGGTATCTTGATAATGGATTACAATGACAGCGATTTCGATGTGGAGGAGACAGAGGACGGAATAGATATCACACTGCCGGAACAATGCAAGTACGACCAAAGCTGGTTCGTGGCAAAATACAGGATAGTAGGCGACTTGAGGGACAATTTAGACGTCAAACGTATCAGGTTCATAGAAGAGTACATCCAAGAAGAGGAAGAAGGAGATATCGAGGACGAATTAGAGGATCTCGAAGAAGAAGATCTGCTGGATGAAGAGGATATCGAGGAAACAGAGGACGAGGAGCAGGACGAAGAGGACACCGAAGACAGCGAAGAATAATCAACACAAACACAAATTCTTTTAACTTTCCTTACTTATCTATGTCTATTTGGTTGAGAGTAATATGGGGATCAAAGTTACTTTGAAAGAATGGATAGCTATCCTTATCATGTTCAGCGTATTCATCGCTATCACCGGTGCTTTGATCACTTTTTATTTCGATGTTCCCGGTCCGCTGTTGATGATGGTAGTTTTGGTAGTCGTTTTCATTGCCTTCAAGCTTTACCAGTGGAATAAAGAAGATACTGACGAGGAGGAAAATGGAGAAGACGAGCTAAATCAAGAGGAATGAGAAAACTACCAATATCGCTAGAAAGCCTCCTTTTATTATCGCTTTCTCTTCCAGCAGGTAGAACCATACGATGGTGCCGGCGGATAAAGATATTATCAAGATCAGGGACAGTAAAGAGAAATGGAAAACCAGGGGGAAGAGGAAGATCGGTAAAATAAGGACAGTATAAAACTTACTAGGATCGGCATCGGGTATGATATCAGATATCTTCGACCAAAAGTAGGTCTTAGAGACGCTGAAAAAGGATAGGAAGACCAGACCGATAAGGAGCCACAGGAAGATCGTGAAAGTTTCGGATGTGATTGGAGGGGTCCTGAGAACGGTTTCATTCGAAGCGTATACCCATTCTCCCTCTGCGTGTTCGAGTATGAAAGCCACCCAGGAACCGGGTGTATAATAGCCGATCAAAAAGGCCAAAGTGGCGAGCGTTCCTCCCTTGATCACACCGCTGTATTTATTTTCAGCCAGTGTTGTAGAGAGGATGAGGGATAGAACTATCCAGAGCAGAGCCAATATCAGTGTCCACCATCCCAAGACAAAAGTTATAAAGAGGGCGCTTAACGCATATCCTGAAGCTAGTTGTTTGTAGTGGTATTTTGGGATCTCACCGTTGGAAAGTGGATTATCTCGCGATTCATCCCTTTTGTAGGCGAATATCTCATCTATCAAAAATGAAAATTGCGAAAGGAGGAAAAGAGCCACAAAACAAAACAAAACGTACTGCACGTGTAATATATGGAACGGATCGATAGCCCATCCTTGAGAGAAATCACCGTCGATCAAGTGCAGAGAAGCTATCCCAACAAAACCGGCAGAGATGAGCATTGAAGTATCTACGACGGGTATGTTTTTGAGCATCTTGAGTAACGCCTCTCTATAACAGAGATACAAGGATATGAGTGCTAATAAAGCGCCCACGGCGAGGAAAACGAACCCGAAAAATAGATTGCTCTGGTTGTACGCTAGATTCTGGGCCAGCCCCATCCGCGGTCCAACAGGGAATACTTCTGCCTCTCTATATCCGTGGGTAAAGAAGAATTCGTAATATTTTGCATCGACCGTGAACGAAAAAGTATCGAATAGAACGATACTTTCGGGTTCTATCCTTATGATCCACTGGAGTGCGCCGATAACCCAGTAAGTCATCAGCAATCCATGATATGTTAAAACCGTCAGACCTGTGGCTCCCAAAAAGGACCAGAGTTTTTTCTTGTCTTGCCCCAACACGGCCTTCAATCGCCCGGGTAGATCATTTCTCAGAGCAACGTAAGCCAATGCGGCGAAGATCATGGCAAAAAACATCACCATTTGGCCAGTGCTGGCGATATCTCCAGGACGGTCAAGTGGATTCAAAAGTAGGCTCCTAAGCATCGGAAGGAGCTCGTCTATGGCCAAGTATCCGTATTGGGCCCCGACTTCGGGACCGTACTCCCCTAGGATGAAATAATCCACAATGGGCGGCATAAGGAGAAACCAAAAGCCGAGTAAGATCACGTTCCAAACCTTCCGGATCGGCGTGGTTTTATTGAGAGGATAGATCAATAGATATATGATCAACGATCCTAGTAAAAATTCTGGATAGGCGACGAAAACGTAATGGGCCAGTTCGTAAATGTTATACCATCCGTGATCTTTGACCAGCGAGTCCAAAAAAGAGCGGAAAGCTCCTAAAAAGAAGATGTATATTACCGCTGTGGTGAGTGTGAATCTATCTTTTTCGAGCCAAGTCAGTAATCTTTCTCTCAAGCCCGTTCCTTCTGTCATCCGTAGAGGTAGATGAATTATCCAATAAATATTCTTTGTTCTGGAGATGGTTTGGTAATATTCTTATGAAATCAGAGTATCGTGGAGAAAAAAGAAATATATACTACCAGTCGTTGAATCTGATACATGAGGATAAGACAGCCAATAGTCAGTGTTCTCGGTCACGTCGACCACGGCAAGACGACTTTTTTGGACAGATTAAGAGGTACCACTGTCCAGGAAAGAGAAGCGGGAGCCATAACACAACATATCGGAGCGACAGAGATACCTTTAGACGCTTTGAAAGAGGCCTGCTCTGAACTTGGATGCAATATAGATTTCTCGTTACCCGGCTTACTATTTATCGATACCCCGGGTCATCACTCCTTCATCAACCTTCGCTCCAGAGGAGGGGCGCTTGCTGAGATGGCCGTTTTGGTCGTAGATATCAACGATGGGTTCATGCCGCAGTCCTTGGAATCTCTTGATATTTTGAAGAGAGAAGAGACTCCCTTCATAGTGGCCGCTAACAAGCTGGATAAGATCCCAGGGTGGCGCTCGGAGGACAAGCCATTTGTCGAGAATCTTCACGATCAGTCTCAGGACGCTAAGGACAGGATGACCGACGCTCTCTACGAGATGATAGGCGATCTCTATGATAGGGGATTTTCCTCCGACAGATACGATAAAGTCAACGATTTTTCGAACAATATCGGTATCGTTCCCATGAGCGCCTTGACTGGAGAAGGGATAGAAGATCTTCTGATGACCCTTATCGGTTTAGCTCAGACCTATCTAGAAAACGAACTCGAAGTCGAGGAAGGAGCGGGTGAAGCTACGGTGTTAGAGGTCAAAGAGGAAGTCGGGCTCGGTACCACACTTGACACCATCGTACACGAAGGGGTGCTCAGGAAAAACGAGAAAGTTGTCATAGGTACCAGAAACGAACCCATTCAAACCAAAATAAAATCTCTGATGAGACCGAAGCCCATGGATGAGATCAGGGACCCAAATGAGAGGTTCGGAGAAGTCGAAGAGGTGGGGGCAGCGGCCGGCATCAAGATCGTCACACCTGAGTGTGAAGGGGTATTGGCCGGCGCACCGATACTTGCAGTGGGAGACAGGGATATAGAAGATGTAACAGATATGGTGAGAAAGGAGAGCCAAGCCGATATAGAAACCGAAGATGAAGGCGTTATCATAAAGGCCGACGCTATAGGCTCTTTAGAAGGACTAGCTTACGAGCTGGAGGAGGCAGAGATCCCTCTTTTAAAGGCTTCCGTGGGAGACGTATCGAAAAAGGATGTGACCGACGCGGTGGCGATAGACGATCCGCTTCATAGAGTTATACTCGCTTTCAACGTCGATATATTACCGGATGCGGAAGAGGAGCTGAAGGAAGTAGATGTAGAAGTTTTCCAGAACGATGTAGTTTACAGATTAGTCGAAGAGTATGAGGAGTGGAAGGAGGAAAAGGAGAGCGAACTCGAAGAGAAAAAAAGAGAAAAAGTGGTGCATCCTGTCAAGATCCGGATATTGGAAGATCACGTGTTCAGGATGTCAAAACCCGCGGTCGTGGGTGTCAGAGTTTTGGCGGGGACACTAAGACCAGACAGAAAACTGCTAAAAAAGGACGGAGAAACCGCGGGTCGCATAAAAAGTATCAGGACCGGAGATCAGCCTTTGGATAGTGCGGAACAGGGAGAGGAGGTAGCTATAGCCATATCCGGGGTCACCGTGGGAAGACAGATAGAAGAAGGAGAGGAATTGTACATAGATATTCCAGAGGGTGACGCTTCCGAACTGAGAGATCTCGATCTGACCTATGACGAGGAAAGGATCCTTGAGGAAGTAAGGGATATAAAGCAAGAAGGAGAACCATTCTGGGGTCTTTGAGAAAGCGTATTTTATCATGTTTTTTATTATGTAAAAACCAAAGAATTTCAATTAGAAATGTTTCTATCACGGTATGAATAAGATTCATACAATCATATAGTATGTATGTCCGGCGATTTCACCACAATACTGATGAAGTCCAGCTCGGTGTCGAAGAGGATGGGCACCACAATACTAAACTAGATAATGTTGAAGCGATAGCTGAAGATTACTTAGAAAATATATTTGACTTGAAGGACAGGATACTCAAGGACGAGATCACCGTGTTCTGGGTTGACCTCTCCTTCACCCCGTCGCTATGAGCGCGAAGATCTTACAGTCTCTCACTATGAAATCAAGGACTGCATACTCGTTAGGTTGATGTGCCAAGGCTTTATTAGAGCACCAGACCGCCGTAGGGATCCCTTTATCTCTGAAATGCGCTGCTACCGTTCCTCCTCCGATACCGACGACCTCGGGTTTGAAAGAGGCGACCTCACTTACCGCCGAGATAAGGTTTTGTACTATCTCTGAGTCCTTAGGGGTTTTCTCTGGAGCGTCGCTCTCTCTGATGTATTCTATGTCTATACTCGCTCCGGTTTCATCTTCAAATTCTTCCGCCGCACTCTCGAATACTTTTTTCACTTTGGTAAGAGGTGTAGAAGGGAGAACCCTGCAGTCGAAGTACTGGGTTTCCTTACCAGGGATCGAATTCACGTTGGGCACATTGGCTAATCTTTTTGTGGGTTCGAAGGTGCTTGTAGACGGAGAGAACAGCTCGTCCTCCTCATCGAACTCATGGTGTAGTTCTTCGTCCACTAAATTTTGATACCTAGCGGCTATACGATTGGCATTTATCGTCCCGCCGGGCATCGCCGCATGGCCCTGTTTCCCGTGAACCTCTATTTTTGTCCATAATCCGGACTTTTCGACGATCTCGATCGCTCTGCCCTCCTCTTCACTGTGGTCCGGTACCAACACGAGATCATCCTCATCTATTATACCTTCTTCCAAGATGTGTTCGACACCGTACTCACTTCCGGTTTCTTCATCCGAAACCATGATCACTTTGACATTATAATGTGGTTTTATACCAGCATCTGAGAGAGCTTTCACTGCGAACACACTAGATATCAACGCCTGCCCGTTATCTTCAGCCCCTCTGCCGTATACCTTCCCGTCTTTGAAAACGGGTTCGAAGGGATCGGTATCCCATTCGTCCATATCTCCTTCTGGCACGATGTCCATATGAGTGACGATAACCAGATTTTTGTCACTTTTCCCTTTCTTTTCAGCCACGATGTTCGGCCTTATGCCGCTCGGGACTCTATCATCTTCGGCATCGTACCTTTCTATCGAGTCGAAGCCGAAATCTTCGATAAGGTCCATTATGAATTCCGCTTTCTCCTTTTCTCCCTCTCCGTCGTTGTCAGGACCTATAGCTGGTATGCGGATCAGGTCCATCAAAGTCTCCTTCATCTCTTCCCTGCTATCTTCTATCCTATCCAAGACTTCATCCATGTTAAATACCTCTATCACGGAAAAGAATACGTCAGACAGATATAAGTTTTAGGCCGGTAAAGGATGGTCCTCGTAATCCTTTTTGACGTCCTCACCTGTCAGATCGAGATAGATCTGAGTAGTGGTTAGGGAAGAATGTCCCAGCATCTTTTGGACGCTCCGCAGGTTCATACCGGACTTCAAGCAGTGGACGGCAAAACTGTGCCTCAACATGTGTGGATAAACGTTCTTCTTTATATCCGCTTCGTCCGCATACTTCTTAACCAATCTTTCGACCTGCCTAGTGGATAAAGCATTTCCACGCTGAGAGAGGATAAGCACCCCTTCCTCCGCGTCTCCTTTATACAGCTGAATTAGATCCAAGGTCTCATCGTCTATGGGTACTATCCTGTCCTTGTCTCCCTTCCCACCTCTGATAGTTATAAGCCCCTCATCAAAATCTATATCTTCGATCCGTAAGGATGTGAGTTCCGATACCCGGAGCCCGCACCTGTACAGAACGCGCAGTATCAATCTATCTCGTATCTTCTGTCGTTCGGGAGCGTTCAGCAACTTCCGGACTTCCTCTTCCTTTAGATATTTAGGCAGCTTTCTTCCCATAGACCCACCATGTCTGACAACTTGTATGACAATATACGTTCGATAAGATATAAAAAGATTTGGGAGACCCACTAACTGCAGGGTGAAAATATTTATATCAACCCCTGTCATCAGTTTCACACATGGGCCTGTAGCTCAGCCAGGTTGAGCGATCGGCTCTTAACCGATAGGTCTGGGGTTCGAATCCCCACAGGCCCGCTTCTAAATGTTGCGTTCGTGAAATTCAGGCACATTCTCTTCCATTTTCATCCACCTTTAAATTTCCATTCTCTCCTTGGAAAAGCTCTTATCTAGAAAGCATAAAAAACTATATAGAAATGTACTATTTTGTACAAGCATGTGGGAAATAAGAAAACATTTCGAAGATTATTCAGCTCAGCAGAGAATAGCTAAGTTCTTTTTGGAAACGGGTCTAAGCGTGAAAGACGGTGAGATATACTGCAACGGCGTCAAGATGTCCCCTTCCCAGATCGGCCGAGTTCTAGATGTAGACAGAAGGACCGTAGGAGCAACAGTAGAGACTATCGAGGACTCGGAAGAGTTGTCAAAGATCTTTTCTGAGCTCAAGGCGACCGCCTTTTTCAAGGAAGTAGCGAGAGATATCGATGCGGGACTGATAGAGATAATACCAGAAGATCCACACGGCGTCGGTATCCTTGCCCAGGTAGCTACTAAGATAGCAGATATAGGAATCAGCATCAGGCAGTGTATCACCGAAGATCCAGAGTTCACGGAAGAAGCGAAATTGTACGTGATAACTGAATCATCGGTGCCCGCGGAGGTCGTCGAAGATATAAAAAAAGTGGAAGGTGTTGAGAGCGTCGTCGTATATTAGTGTACAAAATTGTACACAAAAGTATTAAATAAAACATCGAGTTTCCCTATTCTATGATCCGAAAAGAAAGGGATTTAGTTTGGCCCCGTTAGCCCCATGAAGGGAGCTATGCCTATCCCGATCTTTTTTGATAGCTACTCCTATCGCTTCATTTTCCAAATTTTCCTATCTAGTGAAAGATTTGACCAAATATTTTCCAACATAAAAGGAGGAAAAACAGATGAAGAATGAAAAAGAACGATATGACCTGTCTCCGAAAGAACTACCAGAAAAATGGTACAACATAATACCGGACCTACCGACACCGCCGCCCCCACCGAAAGATCCAGATGATGGACCTTCTCGCCTGGACAATTTGAACAAAGTGTTTACCAAGGAAATTCTAACTCAGGAGATGTGCGAAGATAGGTATGTGGAGATACCAGAAGAAGTGAGAGAGTTATATCGACAGGCCGGAAGACCGAGACCACTGATCAGAGCTAGGGGTTTAGAAGAAGAACTAGAGACACCAGCTAAACTCTACTATAAATCCGAATTCGAGAGTCCGACCGGGAGCCACAAGGTGAATACTGCCCTGCCCCAGGCTTTCTATGCAAAGCAGCAAGGTATCGAACGCTTGACAACCGAGACCGGCGCGGGTCAGTGGGGTACCGCCTTGGCCTACGCCTGTTCTCTGGTCGGATTAGATATCACCGTATATTGGGTCAGAGCGGCTTCATCCTGGAAACAAGATCGTAGAAATTTGATGCAACTATACGGCGCAGATGTCCATGATTCTCCGAGCACCCAGACGAAAATCGGTGAAGAAATGCTGAATGAGGATTCAGATCATGAAGGGTCTTTGGGTATAGCTATCTCAGAGGCTTTACAAGATGCAAAGACGGATGAAAACGCCGCTTACTCCCTCGGCTCAGTACTCAACCACGTTCTGCTGCACCAGACCATAATCGGTTTGGAGACGAAAAAACAGTTCAAGAGGGCCGGAGACTATCCTGACGTCGTAATCTCCTGCGTAGGCGGCGGAAGCAATTTCGGCGGCTTAGCCATTCCTTTCGCGGCGGATCGTATTAACGATGGTAAAGAAACAGAATTCATAGCCGCCCAGAGCGAAGCCGCCCCGAATTTGAAGGGAGATTATCGTTATGACTTCGGCGACTATGCGGAACAGACGCCGTTGATGAAGATGTTCACACTCGGTCATCAGAGTGCGATGCCTTCGATAAAAGCCGACGGACTCCGCTATCACGGAGCAGCGCCTATAATCAGCGCTCTAAAAAATGAAGGTTTCATAGACACCATAATATTTCCGCAGGATGAAGAATACGTCTTCGATAGAGCTAAGACGTTCATCCAGTCAGAGGGGTTCTTACCCGCTCTCGAGTCAGCTTACAGCGTGGCCGCGGCGATAGATAAGGCTAAAGAATGCAAAAGAAAAGGAGAGGAAAAAACCATCGTGTTCAACGTCAGCGGTAACGGCTTCATGGACATGGAAGGTTACAGAGATGTCTTAGGTCTCGGATGAACCCCCTTCTTTTTTAATAATTTATCGAGAAGATCATTCACGGTATCGACATCTAGTCCGATTTTTATGAACTCGAAATTGCCTTCGTACCTGGAGTTATAATTATCCACCAGAAGTTGATCTGATGAAGTATCTCCAACGTAGACGCCGTTTTCTTCCCCTACGAGTTCTTTCAATGCCCTAGGATCCGGCTTCAAGAAAGTATCTCTAGTCACATATTCATCAAATTCGTATCCGATGATATCCTCCGCTAGGTCCAGTTCTAATCTGTCCCTACCGGTAACAACACCGATCTTGAATTTTTCTTCAGCTCGTCTCAACAGTTCTAGTCGAACGATCGGTTTTTCTTTTCTCCAAAGTCCTTCAAGATCGAACCTATTCTTTTCATACTTTTTCCCGAGATAGAATGAATTAAAAGTCCTGACCAATTTACTCTCTTCTACTTCTGCGTCCCATTCTCTTCTAACCCATCCGATACCTTTTCCGTCTTGAAAATTTTCAACCAATTCTCCTAGAGAATCGAACTTTTTCAATCCTATAATCAGTGATTCGGTCAATTTGAAGTCATCCCCGAAGACGCCTTTTTCTCTGAGTTTTCTGATATCGTTCAAAGAGAGCTCGTTCTCCCGATCATTTAACAAAAAATTTACAGTTTTCCTGACGGCATCGTCGAAACTTTGAGAGACGTCTATCAAAACTCCATCGATGTCGAACACGATCCACGTCGTCATCTTTTTTCCCCTATAAAATCGTTCAAGGCCGAGATGAGCATATCGTTCTCGTGATCTTTCCCCACCGTTACCCTTATCTTGCCTTCTAACTCACCTTTCATCTTTCGGACGTAGATATCTCTCTCTTTCAGGTAATCATAAGCATCTAGGTCAAGTAAAATGAAATTTGTATCGCTCGGGTGTGCGTAATTTTTGAATTCATTGATGATCCTTTCCCTTTCATCCACGATCCGATCAATGCTTTTTTGGATGGTATCTTTATTCTCTAGTGCCTTTATGGCTATTTTTATAGAGAGTACGCTGAGAGAGTAAGGAGTTCTGATACTTCTTAGAGAATCGATTATTTGGGGTGAACCGACTGCGTACCCGACTCGAAGTCCAGCAAGAGCGAACGCTTTAGATAATGTCCTCAAAACTATTAAGTTGTCATATTCTTCTACCAGGTCCAAGAAAGAAGTGTCAGAGAACTCGGCATAAGCCTCGTCTAAGATCACGAGATTATCCGTTTCTAAAACGTCGATTATCTTTTCTCTCGGTTGAACGTTCCCAGTTGGGTTGTTCGGTGAACATATACATACGATACTTGGTTCTTTCATATGATCTCCCGCGCAAGATATCTCGAAATCACCGTCTAAAGGAATCCTGTTGACCGTTAAACCTTCTCTTTTCGCATAGAAAGAATACATTGCAAAAGTTGGTGGATTGATCACCACTTTTTCGCTCTTGAACAGTTGGTATATGAGCGGTAGTAAGGGATCAGTTCCATTACCTAATACGATATTTTCTTTTGACGATCCTATATATCCGGCGAGTTTTTCTCGTAAGACGACCGGGTCTATAGGTGGATAACGGTTCAAGGGGGTTTCTTTCAATTCCTCGAAGATCTCATCCTTGAAATTCTTTGGTAGCCCGAAAGAATTCTCGTTCTTATCGAGGTGTATACCCTCTTTTTCTTCTCTGCCTTCATAACCCTCGAACCGCTTGAGCCTGTCAGCTATCTTCATTGCCTACGCCCCCTCAACTCTTCCATCACATCCTTAAGTTCGATATCTTCAAAGGACAATTTTACCAGGAGATGGTACAGCAGATCCGCGCTTTCAGAGATCATCTTTTTTCTCTCGTCTGCGACCAAGACCTCTATAGATTCTTCACCCAGTTTCTTGTTGATCTCCTCCTCGCCATCAGAGAACAGACTCGCCGTGTAGGAGCCTTCTTTAGGCTGGACCTTCCGGTCCTTGATCACTTCTTCCAATTCCTTCAATGTATTCAATGAGTAATCGATTTGTTTACTATTCTCATCTCCAGGTTCTTCCTCGGTAAGTGATCTGAAGAAGCAGCTGTGATTACCCGTATGACATGCATCGCCGCTCTGTTCTACTTTCATCAAAAGAGCATCTCTATCGCAGTCTACATCGATCTCTTCAACTTTTTGGAGGTTCCCGCTGACTTCACCTTTCATACGTATCCTTTGTTTGCTCCTAGAATAGTAGTGGGCTTTTCCCGTTTCCAAAGAAAGCTCGAGCGCTTCCTTGTCCATGTAAGCTAGAGTGAGTACGGTACCGTCCGAATCCTGAGCTATAACTGGTATAAGACCGTCCTCGTTCCAATCTAGATCTTCAATATCTAACATGTATATCTCTCCTTTTCAGATAGGATTTTAGTTCAAAAACGTTCCATTCTTCGTAATGAAAGATGGACGCGGCTAATGCTGCACTGACCGCGGTTTTATCGAACACCTCACTAAAATCTTCTGCTGATCCCGCCCCTCCAGAAGCGACCACAGGGATATCAACAGCGGAAGAAATCCTCTTTAAAAGAGGTATATCGAAACCTTCCTTTGTACCGTCTCTGTCCATCGACGTCAAAAGTATCTCTCCGGCCCCTAGATCCTCAGCTTTATGAGCCCAACTCACTGCATCCATATCTCTTCTTTTAGTACCGCCGTGCGTGTAGATTTTCCACTCTTCACCTTCTTTTTTCGCGTCTATTGCCACAACCAGATTCGAGGAACCGAGAACATCTGAGCCCTCTCTTATGATATCCGGGTCTTCGACAGCCGCCGTATTGATGAATATTTTATCTGCACCATTTCTGATCAGTTCGGTCATCTGATCGGTGGAATCGAGCCCGCCGCCAACGGTGAAAGGTATATGGATCTCGCTCGCTACTTCTTCTACCAGATCGAACAGTATATCTCTACCTTCATTAGTCGCTGAGATGTCTAGGAAAACGATCTCGTCTATGCCTTCCTCTTCATAACGTTTAGCCAGTTCTATCGGGTCTCCAGCGTCTCTGATATTTTCAAAGTTTATGCCTTTCACTACTCTACCTCCTTTGATATCTAAAGCCGCGATTATGCGTTTAGCCAGCATCAGAAAGTCCCTCCTTCAATTCTGCTAGATCGATCTCATCCTCATAAAGAGCCCTTCCGATGATGCAGCCGTCGAATCCCACTTCGTCCAAATAATCTATGTCATCTTTAGAAGCTATGCCGCCTGCATAGATGGCTTCTTTTCCTTCAGGCACCAAGGGCAATTCCTCGATACCTTCTAGTAAACCGTCCTTCTCAGTCATGGTGTAAATTAATCTATCTACATGGGAGTTTAAACGATCAAGGCCTTCGTCTAGATCCATATCCAATGTAGTCCTCCACCCCTCGACGGCTAGGTTTCCGCTTTTTATGTCTAAACTGACCATTATCCCTTCAAATCGCTCCGTCAAACCACTCATGAAATCTTCATCAAAGGCTCTCGTGCCGATTATCACGTTCTCGACTCCAGCTGAGTATGCTCTTTTCACGGAGGAGAGTTCTCGAAAACCCCCTCCGATCTGGACTTCAATATCGTAAGAATCGATGATCTTTTCAACCACATCTAGGTTTCTAGGCTCTCCATCAAAAGCCCCTTCAAGATCGACCATGTGGATCTTACCCACATGATCACTGAATTTCTCAGCATATCTCATCGGATCTCCATAAGATCTCATTTTTGTTTTATCTCCCTGTTCGAGTCTCACGGCTTCTCCGTCATAGAGGTCTATAGCCGGGTATATCTTCATGGCTCATCACCACCAAGTGAGCTAAAATTCTCTAGTAATCTTAGTCCGTTCGAGCCCGATTTTTCCGGGTGAAACTGCGTTCCATACATATTACCGGATCTTATAACCGCTGGAAACACCGTCTTCTCATCACTGTTCAGGACTTCTGTTTTTCCTATGATCGGTACCTCGGTATCAACGTAATAAGAGTGGGTGAAGTAAAAGAAAGACCGGTCGGTTATACCGTTAGATATAGGAAAATCGGAGTCGAATTTTACAGTATTCCAGCCGATGTGAGGAGAGCTAGCTCTATCTAATCCTTTAACTTCTCCTTCCAGTATCTCTAATCCTTTGGCTTTCCCTTCTTCGTTGTAGCCGAACAGGAGCTGCATCCCTAGGCAGATACCCAAGAACGGTTTTCCGTCTTCGATAAAATCGGAGATAACCCCTTTTAACGGATTCAGTTTTTCTTTTACCGTACAAAAATTACCGACGCCCGGGACCACCATCTTATCCGCTTTCTCGATCCGATAGGGATCGTCTGTTACCGTGCCTTTTAACGGCCTTTTCACGTTGGATATGTTGCCTATACCAAGGTCCACTATAGCAATCATAATACCCCTTTAGTGCTTTTCAGCCCATCTGATCGCTCAACGGCCCGGGACAGAGCCACTCCAAGAGCTTTGAATCCCGCCTCTATGACGTGATGCGAATTTCTCCCGCTGAGCTTTTTGAGGTGTATGGTAGCGGACAGATTTCTCGAAACACCGTTCAAGAACTCTCTAACCAAAGCTCCATCAAAACCTTCTTCACCGTATTCGGAATCCAAGTTCATTTCCAGATAGATCCGGGAGATATCGACAGATGCTAAAACCAGTGCGTCGTCCATCGGTATGATAGCGTTGCCAAATCTCTGTATCTCTTTTTCATCTATTTTTTCCTTCAATACCTTACCGAGGAGTATTCCCATATCTTCCCAGAGATGATGCCTTAAGTCCCATTCAGCCTCTATTTCGACTTTCTCTTCCATGTAAAAGAAGAGCGTCTCCAACAGGTGGTCTAAAATATCGTCTCCTGTTGAGATATCTATCCGGTCTTCTCCAAGATCTATCCTCATGTTGACCTCTTCAGTTTTCCTCTGCATTTTTTCTCGCCTCTATCGATCTTTTGTGACATTCCATATCTTCCATACGAGATAGCTTGATACCCAACTCTTTATTCCGCTTATAATCCATCCTACCGGCTTCAGCTACGCTTATCTTTTTGACGAAGTCATCGACAGTCAGGACAGATTCAAACCTAGGCGCTCTTCCAGTAGGTAAGACGTGGTTGACGCCTAGGAAATAATCTCCCGCTGCAACAGGAGTAAACTCGCCCAGATAAACGGCTCCGGCGTTCTTGACATATCTGAGTAAATCTCTAGGATTTTCAGTCAATATCTCAAGATGTTCTGGGGATATCTCGTTCACCTCTTCTACACATCTAGATAAGTCTTCCAACACCTCTACATCCACTTTTTCCCCTTCAACGCTCTCGGCTAGGTCGGAGGAAGTCGTGAGCAGCCAGGCCTTTGCTTCGTCATCATGTTCCAGTTGAGCCAGAATATCTGCCTTTACATGATCTTCATCCGCGTTCTCATCCGCAACTATCGCTATCTCTGATGGGCCGGCTAAACTGTCGATACCGACCTGTCCATACACTTGCCTTTTTGCCTCGTTGACGTACTTATTCCCGGGGCCGAAGATCTTATCAACTTTCTCCATGCCCACTCCGTATGCCATAGCTCCTATCGCCTGGGCGCCGCCGATCTTGTAAACTTCGTCTATACCAAGTTTTTCAGCTATATAGAGCATCCTCGGATCTATACTACCTTCTACCGGCGGTGTCGTAACGACTATCTCCTCGACCTCCGCGAGAACAGCGGGAACCCCGACCATTATCAGTGTGGAAGGTAGTGGTTTTCCACCCGGTACATAGACGCCTATTCTCTCGATTGGCCTCTCAACCAGGCCGAACAAAGAATCCTCGATAGGATAAATATCGCTTTCCTCTATTTGTTTCTCGTGGACTCTTTTTACCCTATCGATGATATCATCTATCACTTTTTTGTTCTTTTTTTCCAAACCTGAAAATTCGGATTTTTTGACCCGCAGCTCTCCCTCGTATCTATCAAATCTCTTAGAGTATCTTTTTAGGGCTTTCATGCCTTCCTCTTCGATTTCTTTTAGAATTTCACCTACGTATCTTTCCAGATCCATCTTTACACCTCTTTTAGCTTCTCAACGAGTTCATTTATCTCTTCAAACCTGACCTTCTGTGAAATTCTATTGACCATAAATAAAGCTGAAACGTCCATGATCTTCTCGATCTCTACCAGATCGTTCGCTTTCAGGGTTCGGCCTGTTTCCACTATATCGACGATGGCGTCGGCTATGCTGATCCTAGGAGCCACTTCGACAGAACCGTCTAACCCCACTATTTTGATCGAAATATTCATCTCTTCGAAATATTCAGAGGTCAGGTTAGGATATTCAGTAGCTATGGTATATCCTTCAAAATCTTCAACGCTGACATCTTTCTCTTCAGGGACGGCAACGCTCAATCGACATCTACCGAAATCTAATTCGATGGGAACGAACACGTCGCTTTTTCTTTCCTCTAGAACATCTGAACCGGCGATCCCTATATCGATCCCATGCTCTACGTAGACCGGCACGTCACTTGGTTTGGATAGAACGACCTTATTTCCATCTACGCTCTGTACCAGTTCTCTGTTCTTTTTGAGATCAAGATCGATGCCCGCTTCTTTAAGGTATTTCATGGTATTATCCATCAATCGACCTTTAGGTAGAGCTATACTCAGATCCATTATATCCCCATCCTCACTTTTTCTCCATCTTTGACGAGTTCTCTCGCCCTTTCATAAGAAGCTTTGAGATCTCCATCTACTTCGACGAAATCATCGTCTTCTTCGATCTCATAGATTTCAGAGATAAGTTCTAGATTCAAAGCAAAGCCGCATCCGTGAGAGCCGCCTACTCTGTATTCTCCTCCGGCGCCTATAGGAAAACCCACTCTAGGTGAATAGATCTCGAATATTATATCATCATAATAGGGCAGAGGTCTCACTGTGCCTAGATCGGCATAAAGTCGTTCATCGTCTATCAAATCCATCAATCGATCGATCTTTTCAAATCCGCACTTTTTATCTCTAAGATTTAAGAGGTTCCAAAGCTCTTCTTTTTTATCCAATGGGATGGATAGATCATCGATAAGACTCAGATTTCTTCGTCTGAGAGCCTTAAAGATCTCCTCTTCGTATTCTTTGATGTCCTCTATGGTCTTTCTCCATATCTCTAGACTGCCCACATCTACGTAGAAATCTTCGATATCTAACCGTTCTAGTACCGATATCAAGATATTCAAGATCTCTACTTTATTCTTCAAGGTATCGTCACAGAGATATTCTATTCCAGCTTGGAATGTCCCATTAATACCGTCCAATATCTCTCTCAAGTAGAACTTTCTGATCGGTAAGCCGTCTTTAAAACTGAGAGCGATCTGCGAGGTCGGGTCCGGTTTCACCGCGTAAAATTCGTTCTCATACGTTATCTTCAAGCCTTTTTTAAGATCCTCGTCGTGTTCTGCTACGCTCGGTAAAAATATCTCTTTATATCCCCATCTCTTGAAAACACTTCTTATTTCGGCCGCTATACTATCCAATCTCTCCGACTCAGAAAAGATATCTTTCTTCATAATATCACCTTGAAAGAATTCGCCTTAAATGTCCCTCTAAAAGAGCTTTTAAAATATGCCTCAACAAAACAAAAAGAGCCTCTATCTAAAAATCGCAGGTTTTCAAGCTTCTGCAGGATGAACCCGACCAAGATGAGCGAACCTGTCTTTACCCTCGCGATCTCGGGAAGGGAGGCCTTTTTCTCTGCATCCTGCGGTTTCGCTCATCTTTGTTCGCCGATGTAGTTTATTGCACTATGATATAAATATTTTTCTATGCATTTGAGTAGTGTATATCATAGCAGATCGGCGGGTGTGATTATCTTCCAATTCTTTTCTTCATCCTTTATCATGACAGCTCTATACTTTTTTTCCTTAAGAAGCTCTATCACTACCGATTTTGGACTTTTTGCCGGTAGGATGGGGAATGAATGTTTCATGACCTCTTTCACTTTTTTATCCCGTTTTGTTCCGACCGCATCTCTACTCACGACCATACCCACATATTCATCTCCATCTTTCACCGGGATCTGGGAGAAGTCGTTCTTCAGCATCAATTCTACGGCCTCGCCGACAGTATCATCGATATCTACCGATATGATATCATCGTTCGCATAATCCCCTGCAAATTCTATCTCTTTTTCCTCTTCCAATACTTCGTATATCTTCTTCACGGCTTCGTAATTCGGTACGTTCTCTTTTCTCTCTAATTTGGCTATCAGTGATTGTGACACCTCTGCATTATCCGCTAATCTTTTCTGTGACCATCCCAGGTCCTTTCGTCTTGCTCTTATCTCTTCAACCAAGGTATCGAGATCCAGGAACATGTTATCATTATTATTTTAATAATTTATTCTCTTCGTTAATTATTATAAGAATTACTTATGCTTTTCGCTCTCGGATCGAAAAAAACCATTAGAGACCTTTAATGGCGGGGAAGGAACACAAAAAAAGGTTCCCCATCGATTTAGATCCTCTATCATCTTTTCACCTCTTCTACTATACTTTCAGAAAGATCGTGATCATCTCCAGGTATGATATGGAGACCTACATCCACGTCGAGAGAATCTTCTTTTATCCTATTTTTTACAAAATCGAATATATCGAGAACCGTATCTATAGAAAGATCTCTAATCTCGTCAGTCCTTTTCATCTCTTTCAATAGAGAGTCGGGCACCTCGACTTGAGGGATATTCTCAGCTATGTATCTTATCTCCTCGAAAGAAGAAACCGGCCGCACGCTCATCAAGATAGGCGGGCAGTCATCAACTTCTCTAGAGAGTTCCTCGATAAAAGAATATATCCGATTTTTATCATATACGATCTGTGTTTGAAGAAAATCTACACCGTTCTTGATCTTGTTTTTCGTGTATTTTAACTCGTTTTTTCTTCCGGGGATGATCACCCCTCCTACCGTAAAATCTGTAGAATTCTCGATCGTTTTTAGATCCTCTTCACCTTCAAATCCTCTCTTGGAATGATCGGGCATCAATCTACCTTCGTTCAGGTGGTTCTTTATACCGTCTATGATCCCTCTAGAACTCATGTAAGAGGGGGTGAATTCGTTTCCGTAATCTCCTATACCTCCATCTCCAGACACCACGAGAAGGTTTTTTATCCCGGCGGCGTCGGCGCCTAAAAGCCTTTTTTGTATAGAGCTCAAGGTAGAATTTCTGCAGGTCAGATGCGCTATGGGAGATACGCCAAAATCATCCATCAAAATGTTACCCAACAGAAAAGGATCGATATGGACTTTCCCTACTGGGTTGTCACAGATGTTGATATAATCGACGGATCGGAAAACACTCGATTCCACAGATTCCCTGAAATACTTTTCCAATTTAGACCCTCTATAGGAGGGGGCCTCTATGGTCAAGACGTCTTCTCTTTTTCTCAGAGCCTTCTCAATATCTTTGCCAGCTTTTTTCAAATATATCACCTACATCTCATCAATTAACGGAAGAATCGAACTCCCCTTCGAACATGTACTCTAAAAACAATCGTATCTTTTTGCCCAACTTTTCGTTTTCCACCAGAAATGCATCGTGACCGTACGGACTTTTTATAGTATCGTGCATCACCAGACTGTCTGTCTTTTCGTATACTTCAGCCAAGTATTCCGACTCCTCGACGGTAAAATGCCAATCGGAATCGATGGACATCAGATATACTAAGCCGTCGAACTCTTTCACCGCTTGAAAATCACTAGAGTAACCTTTAGAAAGATCAAAGTTGTGCATGGCTTCCGTAAGATACAGATAGGAATTGGGGTCGAATCTCTCTACGAATTTTTCGCCCTGATATCTGAGATAACTTTCGATCTCGAATTCGTGGTCGCTTTCCTCTTGAGATTTTTCCCTTCCAAATTTTCTTTCGACTCCTTCTCTGGAGAGATATGTGAGATGTCCGATCTGTCTAGCGATCTGGAGCCCGTACTCCGGTGACCGATTTCCCCCATAATAGTCACCTCCAGACCAGTTCGGATCCGATCTGATCGCGTTCTGAGAGATATATCCAAAGCCGAGCATCATCGGGGAGACCCTCGCGCCGGTCGCGATAGGTATTATACTTTTTACAATCGAAGGATATAGTTTAGACCATTCTAGAGCCTGTTGCCCTCCTATACTTCCACCTATAATCGATTTGAGTTCGTCGATCTCAAGATGATCGATCACCAGCTTTTGAGCTCTTACCATGTCACTGATAGTAATCTCCGGAAAATCCGATCCGTAAGGTTCTCCGTTCCCCGGATCTATAGAGGAAGGGCCAGTAGTTCCATAACAACTGCCCGGTACATTTACACAGACGACGAAATACTCCTCGGTATCGATA
Organism: Thermoplasmatota archaeon; assembly: GCA_036626195.1. Taxonomy (GTDB): domain Archaea; phylum Thermoplasmatota; class Thermoplasmata; order Halarchaeoplasmatales; family Halarchaeoplasmataceae; genus Natronoplasma. The sequence goes on from JAZKSH010000028.1 coordinate 20,097, forward strand.
TATTTACCGGGTCCCACCATGCTCGTCCACCATCCTTCCTCGTCGTCTTCATCGTGTTTTGCAACATGAGAGCTGTGGGTCAAAGAATGACATATCAGTATGGCATTACTTCTAGAACGATCTAGGTCACCGTATGTTTCGAACTCTATGGTCAGAGGGATCTCTTCCCCGGATCTTAATTCGAACCCATCTACTTTTATCTCTCTTCTATGCTCAGATACCATATTTTCCCTCATAATTTTTTCAGTCTTTCATCTAGATCATCTTTGACATCCGATATGTCTTCGATCCCCACGCTCAATCTGACCATATCTTCAGTGATCCCCGCTTCTATCTTCTCTTCCGCGCTCAACTGTTTGTGGGTCGTACTAGATGGATGGATGATCAGTGATTTCGTATCGCCAACATTCGCTGAAAATGATATCAGTTCTACGTTCTCGATCAGTTGTTTTCCCGCTTCGTGTCCTCCTTCGACTCCAAAAGTGATGACCGCTCCATAACCGTGGTTCAAGTAATCTCTAGCGATCTCATGGGAGGCGTGGCTCTTGAGTTTAGGATATTTTACCCAATTCACTTTTTCATGATCTTTGAGGAAATCCGCGAGGACCTCGGCATTTTTACAGTGTTTCTCCATCCTCACGGAAAGCGTTTCCAGCCCCGTCAAGTTGAGAAAACTATTGAAAGGACTCGGACAAGCTCCAAAATTCCTCAAACTTTTGTTTCTGAGGTATGTGATGAACGCTTCTTCCCCGAACTCTTCCAAAAATGAGAGTCCATGGTAAG
>JAZKSH010000029.1:0-20567 GCA_036626195.1 Thermoplasmatota archaeon
GATGCGATCGCAGTGTTAGAAGAATTCAACAGGGTCATCAAACCGGGAGGTAAGATATTCCTCAAATTGAATGACTATGTAGATCCTTCTCAATTGGAAGAATGGGAGGCTAAAAAGGTTCGCGATGATCTCTATAAAGAAGAAAGCGGACTCTTTTTTTGGAATCTTAAGGACGAAAAAGTCATGGATCTTTTAGAGAATAATTTCGAAATAGAAAAAAGGGTTGACGTGGAATTTAAAGAAGAATCTCAGAGCAACAGGGTTTATTATTTAAGAAATAGATAACGGATCGCTAGGGAAGTGAAACCATGAAAACAAAAGCCTTGCCGATCTATTTCGACGGTAAACATTACGATGCTTGGACGGAAAGAGAGGTGGATATACCTTTCTATAAAAAGCAGGTCGAGAACTACGGCGATCCCGTCTTAGAATTAGGGTGTGGAACGGGGAGGATCACCATTCCGATAGCTAGAGAGGGATACGACATAACTGGCCTGGATATCTCGAGAGAGCTGCTGAGAAGAGGGAAAGAGAAGGCGGAAAAGGATGAATTGGATATCAGATGGATCGAGGGTGATATGAGGAAATTTTCTCTTGACCGGAAGTTTAACTTGATCTTCGTCCCGTTCAACACGATACAGCATATCCTGTCTTTAGAAGACCTAGAAAGAGTGTTTGAAAATGTTAAGCGACATATGAACACTGATGGAAGGTTCATAGTGGAATTCTTCAACCCCGATCTCGACATATTGAACAGGGACCCTCAAGAGGAACACGAAGTCATGGAATATGATAATCCAGATGGAGAAGGCAGGATTAAGATCACAGAAAAGACGTCTTACGAGAAAGCGAAACAAATGCTGCATCTAAAATGGTTCTATAATTTCGAAGATAGGAGAGTTACCAGAGAATGGACCAGCAGGATATGGTTCCCCAAAGAGGTGGATGAGGTCTTCAAGTACAACGATCTTGAGATAGAACACAAGTACGGTGATTTTGATGAATCCCCTTTCACGAACAATTCGGGACAGCAGATAGTGGTTTGTAAAAAAGCTTAGTCACTCTTCGAAGTATCGATTCGTCCTTTCAAAAGCCTCTCTCAATTCTTCAGGATCATAGTGCTCCTGCATCTTTTTCAAGTAGTCCTCTATGTCCACCCCAACGTTTTCCTCTATCTTTTCTGCATAAGCCTTTATCTCATCTTCACTCACATCTTCATATGAATCGTGGTGTGTCACGGTTGATCTGTCCCACCTATATTTCTTATCTGGATTTTCATCAGGATAACCTACGCAGAGGAGAACCAATGGGTAAACATCGTCCGGAAGATCTAATACTTCTTCCCCCTTCCAGGGATCTATGTTTCCAACGAACACACTCCCCAACCCCAACATCTCCGCAGCGGTGACCATATTTTGGGCAGCTAAAGAAGTGTCTATGATCGGTAGAAGTAGTCCTCCTATGCCAGATGATTCCACCCATTCCACATCGAAATACTGGTGGAATCTTTTGTCTCTCCTCAGATCAACGCATATATAGATCAAAAGAGGTGCTTCTTTCACCCAGTTCTGTTTCTCGCTCAGTTCGTAAAGCTCTTCTCTTTTCACCTCGTCCCGTATCACTATGAAGGAATATGGCTGCATGTTTCCCGCTGAAGGGGCTCTCTGGCCCGTCTCGATGATCTCCTCGAATTTGTCTTCTTCAACCTCTCTTTCAGTAAAATTCCTGACGGAACACCTGTCTTTGAGATAATTTAACTGGGAACTAGTCATATCTTTCTATAAAAAGGCAAATTTAATAAAAACATTTTCCATATGATGAATTGTAGGTAGAACAGATGTTAAAGGACATTCTACAAAAATTGAAGAAAGGGGCTAGGGTGAAGGAATTCACTGTTCTTGGTGAAGAATTCAGAGAGGGTAGGATGTCCCGTCAAAAATATTTTGATCTGAATCTTCGACTCGGCGAAGAGAAGAAAAAACTTATGCAGCTCAGCGTTTATCATGGAAAGCCCCCTCATTACAAACCCTGGATAGAACTTTTTAGTATCGATCCAAAGCTCATCTTTGAAGAAAAAACGATACACTTCTTCGGCTCAGATATCGAGACATTTATCTTGAATACTTTCTCCGACTCTTTGGGAGATGGAGGAAGGATATTTATCGAGTATCAGCATGATAAAAGCACTAGAGAGGAATTATCTGTTGGAATTCCTGAGGTCTGTACTAGACTTGGGTTCAAACTTTTCAGAAGAGATTTCACCTGGTTCAAGGACTGGTACTTTGCAGAGGGCTTTTACGAAGGAGGACAGAAACTGCAGGCGGAAAAAGCTATAGACGAGGAGCATAGAAGAAAACATTTAGAGAATACAGAGAATAAAGTGAACGAACTTCTAGAGAAAGATGATCTAGAAGAAAAAATCGAAGAAAGGGCCTATAAAGTTTTAGAGAAAATAGAAAAGTAGAACTCACTTCACCAACCTGGCGCTCCTGACCTCTCCGCCGCATCTCGGGCATTCGTCTTTAGGCTCTTTCAACCAACGATGACACTTCGCGCACCTGTACTCCCACTCCCATTCTTCGTCTATCTCTTCCTGGGCTATCCCCTTATAATCCACATCCATGGATTTGGCCAAATTTTGTATCGAGTAATCGTCGGTCACTATGGTCCCTTCCACGTAGATAGCTAAAGCTATTACTTCCATATCCGTATCGGAAAGGCGGATATCATCTCCGGTCTGGCTGGCATGCTGTTTGACCTTGTTCATCACGTTTCCAGGCGGGTTGAGTTCATTCAGCCCGGCGGCTCTCATCATCTCCAGCTTCCGGTGCCACCGTCCCCCTTCCTTTATCTCCGAAAGGACGCCAGGAGGAACGTAGAGGTCTTCGTCCAATGGGATGTCTTTGCCGGACAGTATGGCCGATGTGTCGAGTACGTACTTCATCATTCAAATCATACTCGAAGGTGGATAATATCATTTTGCCCGAGAGGAAGGATTTTTAACCCGTATGTAGATAGAAATCATAGCAGTTTACCAGTTCAAAGGAAGAAAGCCTGAAGTTCCCACGGAGATCATAAAAAAGATATCGAGAGACTATAAAAGAACCTAGAAAAAGATAAAAGAAGAGTACGTCTCTTTCTCCCAACGTTATAAAGAGGGTTTGGAGAGACTAGACTAATCGATATCTTCTACCAGTGGTCTCTTACATTCAAGGTATTCCCTGTATGTTAGCACTTCGCCTTCCGTCTTCTCCACCGCTTTCCAAACATCTTCGGTTTTCTCCTTAAAATTTGATTCCCTGGTTAGATGATGATCATACAGCATGGTTTCGAAATCGCACTCTTTTATGACCCGTGAAGCGTTCTCTATCGAACGATCCAGGTTGAAATTATTCAACATGTAACCTAAAAGGTATGTCGCGGGACCGTCCATGATCAAAAAGTCTGGATCCTCTTGAATTATCCATTCAGCGTAGTCTTCGATGGTAGGCCCCTGGATATCCGATGTGTAGATGAACTTTTCACGCCCCTTCTCAATGATCAGGGCTATCACCCAGCCTGTTTTAGAGTACTCGATGCCGTGGAAAAGAGGCTCAGTGAATCTTATAGTTGTCTTACCAACTTTGATCGTCTCACCGTCGGCGTAGTGGACGTTCTCCAAAGGTTCTTTGACATGTTTTTCTTCCTTCCACATCTCTGTTCTTCTGAAGAACTTCTCTCTCCACTTCTCATGAAGCTCCTCCCTCCTTTCCTCATAATCTCCTTCATCTATCTCTTGGAGTAGAGGAAGTCCGTTAAGAGGGTCTTGATACTCCTCTTCGTCAGGTTCAGTCTCGAATTCCTCCAAATCTTTTTCACTTTCACCGACGTCCAGTAGCGCCTGCAAAAATTTTCTACTCCGCTTCCATTGAGAAGGGTTTATCCATTTGTTTGGGTCTTTCATCCATATCTCTTTATCCGGATATACGGAGGAAAAGTTGATCCCGCTAGTATCTGGCAGAAAGTGATGATCGTAGTGGTAATGAGAGATGAAAACATGTTCGACTTCCTCTGAAGCACTTTCGATCTCCCCTCTCGCTTCGTCTAACAAGGCATATTTCCTTTCAGTCTTTAGTGGGAAGCTCTTCTGCATGACCGCTGCCGCCGGATCTACCACGATCGAAGTGTCGGAAGTCTCGATCTTGACACACATACTCTTTGCGCCCATGCTGTCGGACCAAACAGGCTTCACATCTATATGCTCCATATCCATCCCTCTTCAATCGTCATCTATATCTAAAAAATTTAAGATCTGTTTCAGAGCTTCTTCGTTCTTTATGATCTTCTCCAGTTCAGATTTGCTTTCCGGTTTCTTTCTGAAGATGGTAGCTGCTCTTTTTTTACCTATACCGGGTATTTCTTTCAGCTGTTTGAAAGCGGCGTCTTTAACTCGGAAAGGTTGATGGACACCGGTAACGCTTCGATACCCGTGATCTGTCACTCTCACATTGCAATATTTACCCAACTCGAGAGAATAATTTACGCCCACAAGGAGAGGATAAGTTCCGATCTGTCGGCCGAAGGTGGTGTTTCCGTCCACCTTTTCCATGTACACGTCTTTGAGAAGAGTAGCTTCGGGTAGCATCTTTTTCAATAAGGGTCTGTCTATTTCTTCCCTAACTTTCTCCTTGAAGCGTTTGAATTTCCTCTTGTATCTCAATTCGAACTCTTCTCTGTGAGACAGGACCTGCCGTATGTTTATCCTTCTCAGCAGCAGATCTTCTTTTACCAACTCTTTTAGAAATTGAAAATTCTTCTCGTAGGTCTCTTTCGTCTCTCCTTTCAATCCACCTAGGAAGTTTATACCGGGGAGGAGTCGAGGCATCCCGTTGTCGCCGCGCTCTCTACCTACTTTGTTCATCAGCCTGACAGCTTTTTTTACATCCTCGGGTGTGGAATTCAGGTTGTTCTCTTCTATAACTCTTTCATCTGCACTCTCAAGGCCGAAAGCTAGAACGTTTCCGGAGGTCGTGTAATTAATCAGGGTCCGAAGGATCTCCTCGCTCTTTTCGGGGTATTCAGCTATGACCGCAGGATTAGCATTATCGAGGTGGAAAACGTTCAACTCCGGGCACTTCTCGGCTATACCTTTGAAAAGTGTCTTTATCTCACCCGGCTTGGGCACGGGCGCCTCTTTCTTTCCGATGCCTTTGGCTTTGTAACTGATCGTGCAGGATTGACCTCCGAGTCTAAAGTTTCTCACCCCTTTTTCATAAAGCAGTTCCATCTCTTCGATTATGTCTTCTTGATCCCTGAATTTAGGTTCACCGTAATCGGGCTCGGAGCAGAAAGAACAGCCCCCGGTAAAATATCTCGGGCATCCCCTATAGGCGCTCATCTCTATAAGCAGAGGGTCCGGATAAAGTGGATGTCTCTCGACGACTTTGTGCCCGAATTTTAACCAATCCTCCATCTCTAGAGGCTCGGCCCATCTGTCGTTTCCCTTTCCGTAAAGCGAATCGTAGAAGTAAGCCGCAAGGTCCTTCGTGGCGTAGTGATCGTAACCTTCTACATCTTCATATCTCGCAAAAGCTCCTCCCAGGAAAGTCTCTCCGGGCTCCTCCGCAATCTTTTCCGCTTCTTCGACGCTCATGGGAGTTCCGCCCATGTACTTTCCCGGGACCGTGACGCCTCCGTGGACCAGGACCATATCTCCCAGTGGAAGCCCGTTCCACCTGTACTCGTCTACCGTAACGTATTCCCATGTCAAATCAGCTTCCCTTGCAACACCGACAAGCATCCTCGGTTCGGGCGATAGATAAGGAGGTACACCGAGTAGGCTCGGCTCGTCTATATACCCGTCGACGACTAAGATATCGACTTTTCCCCTTCTCTCTGAGGGTTTCTGCCACTTTTCCTCATCCATAGTCGTACAACCTTTTTTTGGCCTTTTTTATCGTCCCGCTGGTAGTGATAGTTTTCACTTTTCCCTCTTTGATAGTCATATCGCTCAAGATCTTTACCGCTTTTTCTTTACCAGTGTGCTTACACCTTATTATGCCTTTATCGCCTTTGAAAACCGTCAACCAGGGTTTTATCTCTTCGTACTCCTTTCTGGAGAATTCAGATCTTATGGCGTCTATCATGCCCCCTCTATCGGTATCTCCTCCTTCGATGATGAAGGCGATGTACCTCTGCCTGTCGTCCCCTACTACCATATCTTCTGTTAGAAGCACGTTTTTAATAAATTGATTGGTCCTATGTCGAGATTCACAGTTCTCATCACCTAAAGATTAATTATCTCCTATCTACCTCTTGCTCCTTAATGAAGAAGTTCTACTACCCTGGAGACAAATTCCCCAGCGTTTCTATCACCGGTCGATATTGTGCTCTTTCCTGTCCTCACTGTGAAGGCAGATTCCTAAAGGGTATGAAAGCTATATCAAACCCTGGAGAACTCTATGACTTCGCTGTAGAACATGACAGGTCAGGAGGTAACGGTTTTCTACTCAGCGGTGGTTTTACTGAGGAAGGATACGTCCCTCTCGAAAACTTTTTCGACGTACTTTCCAAGATCAAGGAGACCACTTCCCTGGAGATAAACGTACATACCGGTATCCCCACAGAGGAGATCGTAGAGGGGTTAATTAGCTCTAGTGTAGACGCTGTGTCCTACGACATGATAGGCTCCCAGGAGACCATCGCGAGAGTATATGGCTTGAACGTGACTCCTGAAGATTACAAGCATGGATACGAGATGCTGAAAAAAAGAGGGCTGAAAGTGGTTCCGCATATAACCGTAGGGTTGAATCGCGGCGAAATCGACGGCGAGTTCAAAGCCTTAGAGATGTTGGAAACACCTTCGACACTAGTTTTGAATACCTTAATACCCGGCGACTTCGGTGAAAGGGTGGAAAAGGAAGATCTCTTAGCCGTGATGGATCATGTCAGTGAAAGAACGGAGGTCATCTTGGGCTGTATGAGAGAACGTGGTCGGTCCCAACTCGAGATAGAAGCACTCGAACGCGGGGCTGAGGGTGTTGTCATACCTTCCATTGAAACGGTAGATTGGGCTGAAAAGAGATTTGATATAAAGCGGTTAGAGAAGTGCTGTGTTCTCTGATCCGTGATTTTCTCTTTACTGATAAATACCGGTACCGCTGTACTTCTTTTTTATCGGATAGAGAACGGCTATCCATTCGGCGAAAGCGGCCATGTAAAGAAAACTGATAAATGAAAGCCAATAAAATCTACTTCTTTCCACCTCGAGATCGAGAAGGAGACGGACGGACGAGTCTTCGGTAGAGTTCAAACTAAGGATGAGTTCCTTGTAGTCATGCTCGGGAAAATCTTCAAAGAAACTTTGTTGTGACTCAAACGTCAAATTACCGGATACGAGAGGATCTTGGTTATCCTTTTGATATAATGAAAAATCGATTTTCAGGTCCTCTTCTAGGCCTGTTAACTGGTGAGTGTACTCTATTGTCATATTTTTGATGACTCGGAAATCGAAGCGGCCTTTAGAACCGAGGTCTATCTTTTTCTCCCTCCCTCCCTCTAATCCTATCTCTCTCTCGACTGAGGAGCGCTTGTTTATCTCCTGGCTTAAGAAGGGGGTATATAGAACCCCTACACACAGCACCGCCACGACAACCACCGTGACCGCTTTTTTCATGGAGTTCCTTGCCATGAGGGTTTTCACGCTCTTGCTGGGATGATGTTTTATCTCCGCTATCCTGAAAGCGAAGGCTTCGATGCATAGTATCAGTATCCATGTGAAGAGCATCAGCAGGGGGTAGAAAAATGGGAGATAAAAAGGCGCTAACGAGCCGCCGTTTAGATGGAGGAGAACAGGAAATAAAGTGATTATGACACCAATTTGAGGAAAAAACACTTTTTTTTCGATATTCTTCAACTTTTCTATCTTATGAGATTCTTCCAATTTGTCCTGTAACTCCTGTAATCGCTTCACCCTCCTTATCTGTGTCCGCCCCTCTACTTTGCTTTCAACGTCCTTTAGCTTCTTCCTAAGCTCGGGGCTTAAACCATCTTTTGGACCTTGGTTACCTGCCATGACCTTGTTTTCCTCCTCATCTTTTAAATCTATAAATCTATACCGCTACTCATGTAGATGTAATAACATATCGCTCCTAGAGTGAGGATATTTGCCGGTATTTGTACGGGATAGGTACATTTTCCTTTATAGGAGTTTCGCTCCCAGTTTTGATATCATGAAAGGAGCGGCAAATTCCGGGATATCCATCTTCTTCTCTATATTAAACCACTGGTCCTTTATCTTTATCCTTTCTATATCCGGCAGAGTTTCGAATTCTATATCATAACTTTTATCGGAAAGGAATATCGGCAATGCGTCGCTCAACGGATCGAATCTTTTTATCTCGTCTATAGTCAGGTCCTTAACAACTAGGAAGGAGCCTCCATGTATGGAATGAGGAAGCCTGATCAGTCGTTTCGTATCTCCCGTCACTGGTTCGTCTGTGGCACCTATTATCTGGGAACCTATCTCCTGTACGTTCTCTTCATTCAAGATACCCTTTATGATCTTCTTGAAAGATTTGACATTGACCATCCTTTTATCTTCGGAAAATATGTCCAAGGTACCTTCATCTAGTATCTTCTTCCATTTACCCTTCTCGTAAAGGTCTTCGTAGAGTCCCTTGGCGGTTTTGGTTCCTATACCGTGCTTTTCTTTCATCTCTTCGACCACTTCGCTTTTGTTCATCTTCCCCCACCTTTTCAAAAGTTCCTCCGTCAACCTTCTCGTCTTTTTCCTCCATCCGCCTTCATCTTCGGGCGGTAATCGAGGAGATTCTTTGGTTATATCTTTGTCCTGAAATTCACCTACCTTGATACGCTGGTCGGGCAGGATCACCCCCAGATCCAAACCCACGCCGGTTATATGATCGACTATCTCTCTTCTCGCTTGAGCTGAAAGACTCAGGATATCGTCGTCTCGAACATGTACGTGATAGCCCCTGTGTCCGGAAAAGTATATCTCCATATCATCTTTTCCGAAACCGAAATCGTCCATCAAGAAATCGTGTATCAATAAACGGCATTTTTCTTTCACCTTTTCCAACTGTTCTATGTAATTCAGCTCTTCACTGCCCGGTATGTGATCCGCATCCAGGTCGAAGACGAGATCTGCACCGAGCCACTCTTTTTCTCTCATGGGATCCTCGGGATTTGAATAATAGGCGGTGGAGTAATACGAGTGGAGTGGTGTTTTCTTCTTCAAGAAGGAGTTTAACTCGTCTCTAGACCCAAAGGCCACGGGTCTATGCATGCCCTCGCTGTTGAAATACACGAAGGCGAATTCCCTCCTGGTGAACCTGTAAGGTAAAGAGGGTATCTTGCTCGAATAGTGGTCTCTGAGGACGCGTGAGAGAAATCGTTTGGTTTTGCTCCTTCCTTTCACGGCCGCAGATATATTCCATAGAGTAAAAGTTTTTTCGCTGCCAACTTCGATGATTTTGACAGCTTTTTGAATTCATTGGCCAGACATTCTCCCTATCATAACCTTTATTAAAGACCAGCTATCATCTTAGCTATTGATGAAAGTATTAGCTCAGACCGCAGGTCTATTCGCTTTCATGCTCATTCTGTTCATAGTTATAGGGTGGTTGATAGGCGGATTTTTAATGGGAAACCCGATATTCGGGATGATATTATTTCTAGGGATAGCTGCGGCCATAAACTTTGTTACCTATTTCTACAGCCACAAGATAATATTGCGTTCTCACGGAGCCGAGATGATAGAGGAGCAGGACAATCCCCGGCTTTTCAACATAGTCAAAGAGGTGGCATATGAAGCCGGTATAGAGATGCCGAAGATCGCGATAGTACCTTCCGATACTCCCAACGCATTCGCCACAGGTAGGAACGAGGACAACGCTGTTGTCGCCGCAACTGAAGGCATCCTTAGAACTTTAAACGACGAAGAGCTGAAGGGGGTGATAGCCCACGAAGTGGGCCATATCAAAGGCAGAGACATGATGATAATGAGTATCGCCGCTACCCTAGCGGGTGCTATCACTTTCATGGCGAGGATGGTCTGGTTTCAGATGTTCTTCAGCCGCAGAAGGATACATCCCGTACTACTTATCGCTATGATTTTCGCCCCTATAGGGGCGATAATCATCAAGCTCGCCATATCAAGGAAGAGAGAATACCAGGCGGACAAGAAGGGTGCCGAGATATCAAAGAATCCGAATGCGTTGGCTGATGCGCTGGAGAAATTGAACGCGGAGAACAAGAAGAACCCGATGAAGAGCAAAAGCACAACATCGGCCTCTCTGTTCATCGTTAACCCTTTCAAAAAGAGCGCTTTCGTCAAGCTTTTCTCATCTCATCCTCCGACGGAGGAAAGAGTAAAACGATTGAGAGAGATGGCAACGGATTTCAGCTACCTATAATGACTTTTCCTACTTGAAAAATGTCGATCCATCACAAATCTATAAGTAAGGTTTATTTTGTTGTAGTCTCGTGAATGTGAAAGCGTCAGCCCCTGGTAAAGTTATATTGTTCGGCGAACATGCGGTGGTTTACGGCGAACCATCTATAGCTCTAGCTGTCAACAAAAGATCGGAGTGTGAGATCTCACTTTCGGATTCCGAGACCACGGTCAACGGCTATCCGATTCAAAAAAAATATCACAGTTACATCCTTGAATGTCTGGAGAGGCTGGAAGTCGATCGTGATCTAGAGATAAATACAGATAGTGAACTTCCTAGTGGTGCTGGCATGGGTTCTTCGGCAGCTATAAGCGTGGCCACATTAGGTTCTCTCAGAAAATTCCTGAAAAGAGATACGTCCGAGGAAGCGGTAGCTAAAGATGCGTTCAAGGTGGAATTTGGAGTACAGGGCAGCGCTAGCCCGATAGATACATCGACCTCCACCCACGGCAGTGCGATCATGGTCTCCGAAGAAAAAGAGGAAGATTTTCTATGGGATATTGAGAGAGACGAAAAAAGGTGGAATATCCACCATAAGGATATACCGGACTTAGACCTGGTGATAGGGAACACCGGCGTTCATTCCCCCACCGCACCTCTAGTCAAGAAGGTGAGGAAGTTTTATGAGAAAAGTAATTTTGCCAAGGAGATAATCCATGATATCGGCGAACTAGTCAGAGAGGGAAGCACTCTACTAGAGGAAGAAGATATAGAAGGTCTTGGACATCTGATGAATAAGAACCACCGCCTGCTTTCGATCCTCGGTGTGAGTCATCCAAAGTTGGAGAAGTTGATTAAAGGTGCGAGAAGATATTCTTACGGAGCCAAACTCACTGGCGCCGGCGGCGGAGGGTCGATGATAGCTCTGACCGATCGACCGGAAAAAGTGGCCGAGGTCATCCAGAAAAACGGTGGAGAACCGTATGTCTTGAATTCGACAGATAAAGGTCTATCCTATGATAATGGGTAAGAAGATCAGAAAGGGTGAAAGAGGTTATAGGGTTTTTCTCCTGTTTTTCAGAAAGGCTTTATCTTTTCCCTGTCTATACCTATCTCTTCTGGCGTGACCGCGATGAGGTTGTGACCGATACCTGCTATGTCTCCCCCAACATCGCTGGCTAAAGCTTTCAATTCATCCTGGATCCTTGTCATAGCATCCTCGTTTCCTGCCACGGCCTCTACGTCCACCAGGAGTATATTCCCGTTGTATACTTCTTCAGTTACATCTCTAACGTCTTCATAGCGGTGGACTTCGGCTATCTTGATCAATGTCTCGGCTTCGATACCCTCCTCCTCTTCGGCAAGATGAGTAAGGTCTATGTACTCTTCGGAATCCAGTTTCGGTCCCTTTCCTTTTTTCTTCTTGAAATGGGTCTTCTTTTTGATGAAATCTCCTATCATGGGGCTCACGTCCGACAGAGTGATTGATAACTAACAATAAAAATCTATCGGAAGAAATCGACGATCAACCGGGAAAAGACGGAAAATATAAGAGAAAATAGTGACTTTCTTCGGAGAGAAAACAGAAAAGGTTAATATAACCTGTTTTTTGTCATACGTACTGCAGGCGTGATCTAGTCTGGTTAGGATCTGAGCCTTCCAAGCTCATTGCCCGGGTTCAAATCCCGGCGCCTGCATTTTTAAGGGATTTGAACATTGGTTCAAGAACAAATTTTGGTCGTATCAGCCAGCCTTTTTCAAGTATACGTCGAATCTTGCCCCACCTAATTCAGAATCCTTCACTTCTATCTTGCCGCCGTATATATTTATTATCTTTTTCACCAGGTACATACCGAGGCCGGAACCTGAATTTTCACCCTTTTTGAAGCCCTTTTCGAATATCTTCTCTTTATCTTGGTCCGGAATGCCTTTACCATCGTCTTCTATAGAGATGATGTACATACCGTCATCTTTTTGAGAAGAAATCTTGATCTTTTCTGAGTTCGAATGTTTTATCGAATTTTCCAGGATATTAGAGAAGACTTCTTTCAAAAGGGTTCCTCCATACACTTCTCCACTTTCAACATCGTTAACGATCTCTATATCCTTTTCAGAAGGGAAGTCCTTGTTTTCTGACATCACATTTTCAATCGTTTTATCCAAAGACATCTTCTTGTTTTCTTCTTCCTCTCCGATCCTTTTAAAGGCCTCGATCTTTTCGATCAGCTTCATTATGTCTTTGTTCGTTGTTTTTCCTTTTTCCACATATTCTTGGGCGTTTTCAGGCAGGTCGGTACTTTCTAGCAGAGAAAAATATCCGCCCACAAGGTTCACTTTGTTTGTAACTTCATGGCTCAACAAAGAATGCAGAAGTTTCTCGCTTTCCTCCGCCTCCAACCTTTTCAGCGCTTCGGTAACATGGTCTATCAGCAGTTCTGTCATTTTCAGATCTTCTTCATCGAAGTGTTCAGGTTCAGTAGAAACGGCTTGAAAAACGGCAAAATCTCCGATGGGAACACTTATCCCTGATCGGAAATCCTCGGATGTGGGATTGACCTCATCATAATTTTCTTTATCATCTACCAAAAAGGATCTGTTCTCCTGGTAAGTCTTCCCGGCTATGCTATCATCTATCGGGAGCGGTTTATCTACGGATGAGGCTTCATCCGGGAAATCGGAAGAAAAGATGATACCCTTCATCTCTTCTCCTTCAGGTCTGTTGATGGCACACATATCGAACTCCAATATATCCTCGGCGGCCTCTACCGCGAGGGAGTAAATTTCGTCTTCTGTTTGGCAGGTCTCCAATTCTGCGCTGAGTTGGTGCAATTTTGTCAGTTTTTCCTTACTTTCTTTGATCTGCTGCTTTCCTTTTGTTTGTTCCGTAACATCTCGGATGATCCCGATTATTTGCTCTTCTCCTAAAAACCTCACAAGGTTCTGAAGGACGTTCTTATCGCCATCTTTTGTTTCTGTCTCGACCTGATGCCACTCACCCTCTAAATTTTTGATATCTTCATCACTGAGTTTCTCTCTAGACCCCTCTGTCAGGAGGTCCTGTATGTCCTTCCCTATCAATTCATCTCGAGTGTAACCGTGGAGGTCTGCAAAAGCTCGATTGGTATATTTGATCTTACCAGAGGTGTCGCAGATATAGGCCCCTTCGTCATATTTTTTAAATATCGAAGTCACAGCATCTTTTTTATTTTCTAAATAATATTCATCTTCCTTATGGGCTGCCTTTCCCTTGATATCTTCTATTAAAAGCTCAGATCTGTCCTTTGCCTCTTCATCCTGGTTTAAACTTTTCATCACAATCCCCTCATCTTCATCATCTATGAATGTCAATACAGGCATTTCTTTATTCTTTCCCTTTTTATTTCTTTAAGCAATTCAAGGCCGTATTTCCTAAACCTATGATCATCTCTACCCGATTATCGCTGTTTTCTTTCTATATAAGGGAAGTTTCTCCTACATTAATCTTATGGAAATCATTCCTAAATTTTTTATTATCTTTGGAAAAATACTTGAACAAAAATAAATCTAGGCAGGGCAAAGATGGTAAAATAGTGAAAGAACAACCAAACTTCAAAGGGGTCAACTAAGGTGTACAAATTGTAGCTAAACTAACATTTTGAAGTCCAAAATAGCGTGGAAAAGATATAGATGTCAATCAAACAGTCAGTTCTTTCCTTTTTTGGATATACTCGTCTACTGAGAGTTTTCCCCGGTCGAATTTGTTATCGAGTTCTCTCAACCGACGTTTTTTCGTCTCTTCATCGAAAGTTTTGATATCGTCTTTTCTCTCTTCACTTTGTGATTCAACACCAGATATTTTTTTTCTTTGAGAATGTTCTGCAGAGGGCTCGACAGTTATCTTTTCATTTTTTAAATGAGAAGATCTCGCTTCTATACAGGTCTTGCACACTTCCAGCGGGATCTCATCACCTTCGAATTTGCATTCCCATTCATCCACGAAGAAGCACATGGATCTCACCCCCGGATGAGAAAGACGAGAACATGCGCTTATTCACCTCTATTCGTTTTATCCTTTTCATCGTTCCTCCCTTTCTATTTTTTTGTTCGGTGCGCTCGAATCAGGTGTGGTGAGAACAGCCCTTTTGGAGATATACTCATCTACACTGATATCTCCCTTATGGAATTCATCGTCCAACCCTTTCAGTGCTTCCTTTTTGACCTCTATATCTTCGGCTTTCAACGCTTTATCATCTCTAGCTAAAGGCTTGTCCGGGACCTCCGCTGGTTTTTTCTTCGTTTCTTTTTCGACCAGGGGGATCTTTTTGACATCCAATCTATTCTTGATCAAGGAGATATGTTTTTCTTCGATAGATGAAGGCGCCATAGCAAAGACGAGGGCGGCTCCACTGGTTGCTATCTGATCCTCTATCGATTGGAATAAGTGTATCAAAGTGGAGTCAGGATTATTCGAGAAAAGGTTTTCCACCCCATCGATGAAGATAAAATCTCCTCCTCCGGAAATGAAGCTCTCCATCTTTAAACTCAAGGTGTCTAGTTCGTTCGGAGCCACCGCAGAAGGCTCGTTGGAGGTCGATAACCAGAGGATGTCTTCGGATTTCAGATCATAATTTTCCTGGACCCGCGGCGGATATTTCCGGGTGATGAACAGAATTTCTCTACCTGAAGAACTGATCTCTTCCGAGAGTTCATATGCAGATTTTTTATCCTCATCTTCCAGCAAATACATAGAACCAGATTTTAACTCTTCCACCAGTCCTTTTATATCTCTCTCCGTTGAGCCCGCCTCTTCATCGGATAATCTTTTTCCACTTTCTCGGGTTCCGGGTGGGATCAGGGCTTTCTCTCCACCGCTTTTAGAGGTCTGTGTGAGAAGATCTCTTCCTACTTCAGAAGCCGTCTCCTTTTCAGTCTCCCCCATATCCTCAGGGACGGGTATTTTAGTCTCTCCCTTGGCGACTTTTTTCGCCTTGATGCACACTCGACAAACCTCTAAAGGCCTTTCCTCACCCTCGAATTTACATTCCCACTCATCCACGAAGAGGCACATGTGTTTCACCTCCCTGCTTGAGGTCTGAAGCTCTATATATCGAACTGAGCTTTTTTAAGACCACAAAAGAGGTCTCGGCTAAAGATCCTTTTTCTGCACCGAGAGGGCAGGTGTCTAGATAATCGCTCACTAACACTATGTCGTTTTTTGCTGTGAGGGGTCTTTCAGTAAAGACCTGTGTATGGTCGCTGTCCAAGGACACCAATGCACTAGTCGTGTCCACATACTCGTATCCTGCCTGATTGATGGTGACTTCTGATTCAAGGGTTTCCCAGCCCTGGTCTTCAGTTTCAGTGTAATACTGGAACTGTATATCTACGTAATTCTGCCCGCTCACATCGGCAACACCTTCCCAATTTTCAACGCTACTTCCAGTCGTGGTCTCCTGCATCACTGTATCTCCGTTCACCAATATCCGCACGCCTGCCGTGACACTACCGAAGAACCCTTCATCTCCGTATAGCTCGTAATGATATACTAAGTCCATCTGCTCTAAGCCCTCGACGTAAACGTCAGTAGCTTCCCAATGGGTCTCCCATTGGGCAGGATCCCCTGTGTAGGTTTCGGTAGTATCGTTGATCTCCATCGCGGTCGCGTAAACCGTCGTCGTCACCGTAGCTTGGTCGTCCTCGCTGCTTACAGTTAGATTGTATTCTCCCGCGTCTCCTTCCTCTGTGGGCCAGTCAAAGCTTCCATCATAGACCTCGCCGGAGTCGAGGGTGACGTCTTGATCAACCTCGCTATAGACGACGTCTCCATTTTCGTCTGTCACCGTGAACTCTATGTCCTGCGTATCTTGAAGGTCTCCAGTGTTGGTCACGTTGTAATTCACAGTGGCCGTTTGCCCTTCTATGATAGGGTCGTCGTACTCTCCGATCTGAACATCGAAGAACGGCTCCTGTAGGAATTCAGCGGTTATGGCATAGTTATCCAGCATCTCGATAGTGGTTTGATTTGCAGTTGTATCGTCTATGGTGGCGTTGTCACCTGTCCATTCGATGAAGAGATAACCATCGTCAGCTACAGCTTCCAAATCGACAGTGGTACCGTGCTCGTAGACGAAGGTTCCTTCGCCGGGCTCCGTAACGTTGCCGCCGTCAGTTGAGCTTAAAGTCAATTCATAGGTGATCGGGGCGAACTCCGCAGTTATTGAATAGTTATCCTGCATGTCGATGCTGGTTTGATTGGCTGTGGTATCGTCTATAGTTGCGTTATCACCGATCCATTCTACGAACTCGTAACCTTCATCAGGTACCGCTTCGAGCTGCACTGTCTCTCCACTGTCGTAGGTGTAGGTACCTTCTCCGGGTTCTGTAACGCTGCCTCCTTCAGTTGAATCGACCGTAAGGTCGTAGGTCGGAACGTCGAATACAGCGGTCACGGAGTAGTTATCGAGCATCTCTATAGTGGTTTGATTGGCGGTAGTATCGTCTATGGTCGAATTTTCTCCGGACCACTTCACGAAAGGTGAGTCATCATCAGCTACAGCCTCTAGATCGACAGTGGTGCCGTGCTCGTAGACGAAGGTTCCTTCTCCGGGTTCAGTGACGTTGCCCCCACTGGTGGAATCGAGGGTCAATTCATAATTGACAGGAGCGAACTCGGCAGTTATGGAGTAGTTATCCTGCATGTCGATGGTGGTCTGATTGGATGTAGTATCGTCTACAGTTGCGTTGTCCCCGGTCCATTCTACGAACTCATAACCTTCATCAGGTACAGCTTCGAGGTCTACGATCTCGCCCTCCTCGTAGATGTATGTACCTTCCCCAGGTTCCGTAACGTTGCCTCCTTCGGTCGAATCGAGGGTGAGGTCGTACGTGGTAACGTTGAACACCGCGGTTATGGTGTAGTTGTCCAGCATCTCTATCGTCGTCTGATTAGATTTTGTATCGTCTATTGTTGCGTTGTCTCCGGTCCATTCTACGAAAGATGTGTCTCCATCGGGTACAGCTTCGAGGTCTACCACACTACCTTCTTCAAACTCGAATATACCCTCACCGGGCTCGGTAACGTTGCCCCCGCTTGTGGAAGAGATGTCCAGTTCTACCGTCTCTGCTTGGACGCTCTCTTCAGAAACCACGCCTTCTTGAACTTCGTCGATCTGGACCATGAAGTGAAGCTCCAGCTCGTCGGTATCGGGTTTTCTGCTGTAAGAGCCCCTACCGGTGGTATTTATCGAGAATTGATCCCATCCGTTCCCTTCGGAAATCTGAAAACTTGTCTCCCCATGGGCCAAGGTGATGTTCCCGATCACCTTCCCGTCCGCTTTCAGCTCGATGGTCAGACTGTTGAGGTGTTTTTCCACTTCACCCGCGTTGTAAAGATGGACAGACCCTGTGATATTGTTTCTAGGATAATCCGTACCAGGGGTGACATCGAAGAGCTTCTTATCCTGTTTGACCCCTCCCGATGAACCTGTAGTCGAGTTCAAGATCCGCTGCAGGTCTTCGTTTCCCTCTATGTTAACTTCGTATATGTCTCCCACTCCCACCTTTACTCCCTCCTGAGTGCTGAGAGCCCAGACACTGAACGCCCCTCCGAAGAGGAGAACAGCGATTAAAGCCACGATGGCTCTTGTTCCGTTCTCCTTTCCTTTTGCTTTCATATTTCTTCCTCATTTCGGCTTCTTTTCTGAGATAGGCTCGGTCAGCACGGCCCTTTTAGAGATGTACTCGTCGGCACTTATCTCCCCTTTGTGGAATTCTTCATCCAATTCTTTCAAAGCTTCTCGTTTAGTCATCTCGTCTAAATCTATTTCCTCATTCTTTTTTTTAATAGGAGGAGTTCGCTCCTCCTCAGCGGCTGGCTCCGTCTGGACTATTTCTTTCACCGGCCCTTCATTTTCTATCTCTTCCTCCTCTTTTAATTCCTTATAATCCAACTTCTCTTCTATCCAGGAAAACTGCTCTTCTTCTAACTGATAGGGAGGTAGGGTGACAACTACTGAAACATCCTTGCTAGAGATTTGATCTTCTATCTCTTGGAAGAACTTCACGATATCGGACTGCTCATTATTGGTCATCAGATAGTCCAAACCCGAGAGGAAGATGAGATCTCCTCCCTCAGATACGCACATCTCGATCTCCATCAACACCGCCTGGAGATCCGTGGGGTCCAGCGACAAGGCATCTCCCCTCGTCGAGAGCCATATGTAATTTTCTTTCTTCACATCCATATCGTACTCTTTATCGAGCTTTTCCGGATGTTTCCTAGTGATGCAGAGCGTGTTTTTATCGGGAGAGGCCAGCTTTTCTAACTTATCATAGGCTTGGTCTTCATCAGCTCCCAGTAAATGGATCGCACCTTTTTCCAGCTGCTTCTCGATCCCTTCTTCAGCGCCCCTTTCTTCTTCCATTTCATCTATCCGTTCTTCCCTCACTTCACCGGTTCCTTCGACGGCTTCCTCCATCTCTTTTGTCTCTCTACTCTTTTCCTTCTCTTCGAACTCCTCTCTCACCTTCCTCGCTTCTCTTTCAAGCGCTTTTTGGTTCTTCCAGATATCTGCTCTGTTTTCCTCCGTCCCTCCCGCTCTGTCCGCTTCCTCTTCCGATTCAGAAAACGCTCTTCCTGCTGTTGTGGCTTCTGGCGTCGGCTCCAATTTTCTCTTCGCCTGTTCCTCCGTCACTTCTACCGATGATTCTCTGGTCTGGTAAGCTACTTTCTTTGCCTCTATGCAGGTTTTACAGATCTCTATGGAGATCTCCTTGCCCGCGAAGTTGCATTTCCATTCTGGGACATATAGGCACATACTTTTTCACACCTTCTTTTCGATCTTTTTTTCGCTTTCGACCTCGGGTTCGGCTTCCCTTTCCCGGCTTTTTTTCACGATGCCTTTTCCGTCATCTTTTTTCACCAATAAGATGTCTCTTGGGATATCAGTTCGAGGTGTATCTTCAATATCTTCTTTCTCTTCCTCCTCTCTTTCTTCAACTCGGACCGAAGCCTTCCCGTTCTCATTCATCTTCATCATTATCCTGCTGGCTTTTGAAGTAGACGGTGTAGTGGTTCCTTCTGTACTCGCAGCCATGGATTTAGCAGTCGCTGAAAGGCTTTCTCCAGATCTCAGCTCTTCTATACCTTCTCTCAGCCGCCTGAGAATATCCATCCTCTCTTCCCTTTTATCGATATGCCAAGGGAAGTAGATCGCTACCAAGACAAGAGCGAAGGCGATGGAAAGGGTCGCCATCCCTATAGGAGTGCTAGCGAACATGAAGAGCAGGCCCCAGTAGGATATGCTCGAACCGGAGTACTCACCCATGACGTTCTGCGGAGGTGTCAGGAACGGATCCTCCTGGTCCTCGGCATCGCCTTTAGTCTCGAAGGCCGGTGTAGCGTCGAATATTCTTACTTGTCCGTCATCTTCCTCCAGCCTGTACTCCCTTTCACCTCTGACGGTTATCCACCATGCACCATCTGATGAACGGACCATCTCTGCATCGTTGCTTAGATAGTTGTTCTCTTCATCGAATTCTTCCCTCAACCATCCTGGAGCGGGTTCACCATCTTCAAAATCTATATCATCTCTTTCCGAGGTATCGATATCGAACCGGTGATCATACCTTATATCTGTCACTCTATGGACGACCTGAGGGGGATAACCGTACTGTTCTTCGTACTGATCGGGGACCTGAAGAACGATAACGTCGCCCTCTTCGATCTCTTCGGGTTCCACGTCCTTCAAAAAAACGATGTCTCCACGTTCAAAAGTCGGCTCCATCGAGTTGGATCTTACAGTCGCTGCTCTTCTATTGATAGGATTGACTCCAAAAGGTAAAAGGAGCATCACGGTCATGATGAGAAGAAGAGTAACTATGATGACGCCCACGAACATCCACAGGGAAAGGTCCCAGGACCCGTAGATATCCTTGACCTTCACCCTTTTTATCTTTTTAAGGGTGATGCTGGTCTTCGAGGTCTTGGATTGGGGTCGGTTCCCATCTTCTTCATCTGGGCCTTCTTCTTCGCTTTTCATCTTCTTCTCCTCGCATGATGCTCCGCGCGTGAGTATAATTAAGTAAGGAAGGGGTTTGGGAAAGGTGTTCGGCGGTGGGTGCGATAGGCCCACCAGGTTTGTTTTCGGTTCGGAGTTTTGTTAAGGATTTATGTATCGAAATCTCTAGACTCCT
>JAZKSH010000030.1:0-19975 GCA_036626195.1 Thermoplasmatota archaeon
TAGCTCTTTCTAGCGTGGTCTGTCCCTCTCATCTTCATTATCTTCATATTCCTACTGAGTTTTCCGTCCCTGAACCTGGTCTCGAGATATATCATCCCATCCGCCAGGTACTCCTCGAACCTGTATTCTATATTCTCAGGGCTGTGCTCCGCTATCCCTATCCAAGTGCAGTTCACCGAATGCAGTAGACGGGTGATGGTCCTGATAAGCTTCCTCTTTCTTTCGGTCTCGGGAAGACCCAAGGTGAGAGCGGATAAGCTGTCTATCACCAGCCTACTGCAGTTCTTATTCCTCACCTGCTCTAGTATCTCGGTGGTTATCCCTTCCATCTCCATCTCTTCGCCTATAGGCCTGTCTAAAATCGTCAGCTGTCCCTTCTTTTTATACTTAGAAAGATCATACCCGAACCTTTCTCCATACTCCAATAAACGTTCTTCCGGTTCTACAAATGTGACATAAAGACAATTCTCCCCTCTTTTCAACCCCTCTAACATGAAAAAATGAGAAAATATCGTCTTGCCTGCTCCAGGCTCTCCAGCGACCAATATAAATGATCCTTCGAAGAAACCGCCATCTATCAAATCGTCGAATCCATCTATTCCTGTCGACACTCTCCCTCTCATCATTCCTCCTCAAAATCTTCAAAAGTAAATTTTTTTGGAAGTCTATCTCTTTCCATCAATTCACCTACCACCAGCTTCCTTATCCATTCGGACATGTCCATCCCTTCTCGTGCGGCCTCCCTTTTGACAGCTTTTTTTAACCTTGGAGTCAATCTAGTTGCGACCAACTCAGATTTTTTGTTGCCCTGCACTTTAGGCATATAAAACACCACCTATATAGACATCTTACTATTCGATACTTCCAATCTTAAATATACTTTTCCCCAATTTTACATCTTCACGGAAAAGTTCACCATAAAACGAAAAACATTGACTTTATATTTAACCACTTTTTACCCAATAACATGAAGCGAATACTAATCGGGGTCGCATGGCCCTATGCCAACGGTCCCATACATATAGGCCAGGTCGGCGGTTGTTATCTTCCACCAGACATATTCAGACGCTACCACGAGATGAAAGGTAACGAGGTCCTAATGGTTTCGGGATCGGACCAGCACGGTACCCCCGTTACCGTCACCGCAGAAAAGGAAGATCTGACACCAAAAGAGACCGCTGAAAAGTACCACAAGATAAATTCAAAGGCTCTGCAGGACCTAGGAGTGAAATTTACTCTATTCACCTATACCATGAACGAAACGCACAAGAGAGTAACGAAAGACCTGTTCAAGACCCTTCATAAGAAGGATTATATCTACTTAGACACGATGGAAACATTTTACTGCCCCGATTGTGAAAGGTTCCTGCCTGACCGGTACGTTATAGGAACCTGTCCCGAATGCGGCCAGGAGGGGATAGATGGAGATCAGTGCGACGAGTGCGGGGTCCTGTTGGATCCAGAAGATCTCGTAGAGCCAGAATGTAAACTCTGCACGGGAAGCCCGGAACTCAGAGAAAGCGAACATTTCTTTTTAAGACTCTCGGCCTTTCAGCAAGGGTTGAAGGAGTACGTGAAAGACAAGGATCACTGGAAAAACCATGTCCTGAACTTCACCAAAGGGTGGCTCCAGGAGGGACTCAACGATCGCCCGATCTCGAGGGACATGGAATGGGGTATCTCGGTACCGATAGAAGGTTACGAGCACAAGAAGATATACGTGTGGTTCGATGCTGTCATCGGTTATCTTTCAACCTCGATTAAATGGGCCGAGGAAGAAAAAGGAGATTGGACCAAGTTCTGGAAAGATCCAGATGCGGAACACTACTACTTCTTAGCTAAAGATAATATACCTTTCCATACGATAATCTGGCCCGCGATGCTGATGGGCTACGACGAAGAATTGAATCTTCCCTACGACGTCCCCGCCAATCAGTACATGCGCTTAGGAGGGGAACAGTTCTCCACTTCTAGAGGTCGGGTGGTATCACTTCCCGATGTCCTAGAGGACTTCGACAGTGACTCTGTCCGATACTACATCACAACCATAATGCCCGAAGTAAAAGATACTAATTTCAGGTGGGAGGAATTCGAAGAAAAGATCAACACAGAACTGGTCGGAAATTTGGGCAATTTTATCCACCGTGTCCTTTCCTTCACACATTCGAACTTCGGCGAAGTTCCAGAAGCCGATGAACTCAAAGAAAGAGACAAACAGATCCTGAGAGAGATTGAAAAGAAAGTAGAAGATGTCGGTAAAAACATAGAATCGAAGAAATTCAAGAAGGGGCTGGAAGAACTGTTACAGCTCTCCAGGGCGGGCAACAAGTATCTGAACGACGAGGCCCCCTGGGATACCATCAAAGAGGACAAAAAAGCGGCTGGCACTACCCTGAACATCTCCTTTAGAATCGTCAAAGCGCTCTGCATAGCTGGCTCACCGTACCTACCACATAGTATGGACGAACTTTGGAACTATCTCGACTACGAAGGCAGCGTTCATGATCAGTCTTGGAACGAAGCTTTAGAACCGCTGGAGACAGGCTCAAAGATCCGGAAACCAGAACCGCTTTACGATAAGATCGATCTTTCTGAGATGAAGGACGAAACGCAGATTATAGATTCGTTGAATAAGCTCGACCTGAGGATAGGAAAGATAACAAAAGTGAAAGAACATCCTAACGCCGATAAATTATACGTCTGCCGTGTGCACGTAGGAGACGAAGAGAGGACTTTGGTGGCGGGCTTGAAACCCTATTACGAAAGAAAAGAGATGGAAGGAAAGAAGATAGTTGTTCTAACCAACCTTGAGCCGGCAACTCTCAGAGGTATAGAATCAGAGGGCATGATGCTGGCGGCAGAAGATGAAGAACGCGATATAGTTTCACTCTTACAGCCGAAAGGCGAGCTCGGTGAAAATCTAAAAGGCACGGAGCGAGGTGCTGACCCTCTCTCGTTCAACGATTTTAAAGAGTACACTCTCAAGACGGTGAGATGGAAAGACGGAGAACTAGATATTGAAAAGACACAGGTAAAACCTGTCAAAAGCGAGAGATTCGAAGGCATCGGCGTTGCTCTTTTGAGCGATGAAAAAGGCATGATACTGGAAGATAGCGAAGGAGTCATCCGACTAGATAAAGATATACCTCCTGGATGCCAGATAAAATAAATAGAGGGCGCTGATAAACACGTTCACGGAATAAATGAGCAAAACTCACCAAGGCCTTCTGCGCCTTCTCTTTTTCCTTCTATAGATGAGATATATCACCACGGCGCCACCTATGGAAGCGGCTGCTATACCTCCGTAAAGAGCCGTGTTAGTTTCTCCTTCGACATAGAACGAGTCACTCAAGAGCACTTTTTCTCTCCCAAAGCCGTAATCCGCTCTCACTTCTAGCTCGTGTTCACCCGAATCAAGCCCGTGTCTTGACCAGTTGAACTTCACTCTGTGGGTCTCTTCCGGTCCCATGTCCCTAATCGTTTTAGTATTTCTAAGCTCATCGTCGATATATAGCTTCAATTTTATTTCTTCGAGTTCAGAATCGTTGGGATTGTCTACCTCGAAGGAGACCGTGTTGGCTTCTACCACTCTCACCTTGAACTGTCTCTCTAAATATCTAGTCTCGTTTTCCTTGCGACAATAGGCCGTAAAGTTAAGGTTTGCTTTACCCGTTTCGCGGAACATCACCTCAAATGTGAATTGGTTAGTCGTGTTAGATGACTGTTCCTCAGGTTGGACAGTGGCGTCGGCAGCAGTCTCGACCTCAAGGCTCCAATTATCGGCTTCCTGCGAACTTACACGCTGTCCCTTGAATTCGAAGGAACCTCCTATATTGATCCTAAACTCTTCCGTGACGTTCACGAATACCTCTTCTTTTTGGTCTTCGTCTTCTATCTCTATGCTTATACCTCTATCGAGTATCCCTTCTTCTCCTGTAGCTGTTCTAATGAACGCAGATCCGATGTTCAAAACCAAGAAAGAGATGATAAGCAGTGATAATGCTCTCTTGAGGTCTAAGTTCGACTTCTTCATCAGATCCACCTCTTTTTCTTCATGACGTAAACCGAGACAAGCGCTGCCGCAAGAATGATGAGACCCCACTGGAAGTTAGACAGCGTGAAACTATCCTCTTCCAACTGGACCTTTTCCCCCTTGAGTTCTATAGTGTCAATGTCTGCTGTTATCTGGGGTACGCTCGTTTTTAACGTAGACGTTTCTTTCACCTCATTATCAGTCGTAGACACGGCTCTCAATTCTATCTCGACGTCTTCTTTAGGTTGGGACCCTATCGGATTTAACTTTATCTCTACCGACTTGGACTCCTGAGCCGTTATGTTCTCCGTTCTACTAATTACCGAAACGCTCCATCCTTGATCCCTCAGCCTATCTCGGTTAGTCACTCTCAAATCGTATCTATCTTCTATATTCCCAGTGTTATTGATCTCTATGGTACAGGTCATCTCACCGTATCCCAATTTCCTATTAACGAACTCAGTAGAGAGTTCAATTCCATAAATTGACCTGACTTCGACGGGTATCTCTTTTTCCACACTCTCTTCAGAGTTCATCGAATCGACAGTGAACATCACGGATTCGTGATCCACGACAGCGTCCTCTGGGATCGTCACCGTGACCTCTACCGTTTTTGTCTCACCAGCATTCAATGAGAACTTCTTAGTTTCAAATTCTACATCCCATTCTGTCTCTTCCGCAGAAAGTTCATATTCATCTCTTGTGTTGCCCGCATTCTTTATCTGGGCTCGATAAGTTAGAGTCTCATCCTGAGAACCTTGTTTAGTCTCCAAGTCATCGACCTCGATTATGTATTCCATCACTTTTCTGAGATTTATCCTGTGATACATGTCGTATTTTAAATCGATCTCTTCAGTGTAGCTGAAAGAGGTGAGTCCATAATCGTCCGTATCTTTGTCAGTTTCTGAAGTTATTTCGTAATTCCCCTTTGGCAATACTACTCTGTAATCTCCCATTTCATCGGTGGATATCTTCTTTAAGGCCTCTCCTCTTCGGATCTCTAGATCTTCATCTTCTACGCCTTCACCGTCTAAAATCACCCGACCTTCCAATATCGCTGCCTCTTCCAACGATATTTCCATATGCTTGTTTTCTGCACTCATAATGAAAGAACTAAATCGGGCATAGAAATCTCTCGACCGGCTGTAGGTGATGTGGATGGTGTATCGTCCGTGAAGGAGTTCGTCCTTCTCAAAGTACCCCGTTTCATCCGTCATCAATACGTCGATCTCGTCCCCTTCAGACAATATCTGGACTTCTACACCTTCTAGAGCCTGGTTGTTCAGGTTTACGGTTCCGGAGAAAGTGGAATTGAGTACCTCACGATCCATGGCCAACGCACCCGGTGTCCCCAACTTATCGGTATGTAGCACTTCATCCAAAGAATAGATCACATCTCTTTCTAGACCGTCGATCTCTTCTTCCGCTGCAAGATCCACTTGTACTCTGTATTCTCCTCTAGAGAGGGACATATTGAATTCACCATGGGCTTTGCTGGTAGTCTCTATAACATAACCAGTCCGATTGTTCTCGAATATAACAGGGATTTCAGATTTTCTATCACCTTTATGGGCTAGGTAAGCCCTCACAGGGATAGATTCTTTTAAAGTGATATTGCTCGTCATACTCTGGTTCACATAAAGGCGTTTCTGCATGGATAGTTCATCCTCCCCTTCACTGTTAACGGCCCGGATGGAATAGTTGCCGGGCTGGAGATATGTATCATAAGATCGATTCGCCCCTTCTATCTTTCTCTCTTCAACACCTGAGAAATGAATATCCGCAGAAGATAGTTCCCCTTCCTCGTCAATTATAGATCCAATCACCTTTACTCTATAGATCGCTTCGAGGTCTTTTATGACGGTATCGGCTCCAGGACTTATCGAAAGGTCCTGGGTGAGCTGATATTTTGCGCTACCGTTCATCATGGTCTCTTCTATCGTTATCTTGTATTCTCCCGGTTGCAGTTCTACCTGATAGCTGTTTTCCTCGACTGTGATATTTTTGCCTACTGCACCATCACTTATGGATTCGAATTCGATGGTCAACTCTTCAACCTTCTCATCATCGAAATCTAAGCTTCCTTCAACTGAGACGTTTTTAGCTTCCAAAGAGATCTGTTCCGGGATGTCTTCAGGGTTCATCCTAAGAATCTCTTCATGATATCCTTCTTCGGAGAATCTGAGATCGATCTTTTCATCCGGTAAAACGAATTTGTAATTCCCTTCGATATCTGTAGGTCTCATAAATGTTACCTCACCGAAGCTAACTTTGATATCGGTATAGAGACCATACTCGTGTTCGATTTCGTCTCTAGTTAAGAGATCTCTGTTAACACTTCCAGTCACCGATTGACCCTCTTCACCTTCTAACTTGATCTCCCTATTTCTATTCAAACTCACTTTGTCCAAAAAGTACATGGCCTGTTGAGGTTGTATCACCTCTTCTCCCGGCTCCCTCCTGACTTCCAACCAACCGTAGACCGTGTAATCACCCATTGGGAGGTATGCAGAAAACCTACCTTCCTCGTTAGTGGTCACATAGTGGTACTCTCCAGTACTCTTAGTGATGAAAACCTCTGCATTTTGGGCTCCCTCTCCTTCATATTCTAATTTCCCTCTGAGTTTATGTCCTCTTTTGAGTTCTCCGACATATCGATCTTCACCGATCACATCCGAATCGACACGCAAGATGCCCATATGTACATAAGTGCTTTCGTCTCTACGGTTAATTCCGTATATCTGGTAGACCTCTTCAGGCATCTTTATATCGAATTCGCCGTTTTTATCTGTGGTTATAACTCTATTGTAGTTCCTGCCCAAGATGCTCAGTTTTTGATCGGGTACGGGCTCACCCCCTCTAGTGATCACACCTTCCACTCGTCTAGCTTCTATGATATGGATATCCTTGTTGTTCATACCACCTTTTTGGAGATTAACCTGTCTAGGCCCTTGCTTGAGTGTATAACCATCACTCTCTATATATAAAGTATAATTACCTGCCGTCAGGTCTTCAAATACGTACTCTTTAGATTCACCTACGTTTATCTCTGTTGATTGACCGCTCCCTTTTAGCGACAACTCTATACTATCTTCATTTTCAGCTGGATGTAGTCCCTCTTCATAGGTCACATTCCCTCTCAACTCACCTACACTTATCGGGAGGTTTTGCGATACGTCTCCCTCTGGCTCTAAAGTGATGTCGGCAGAATCGCTTCCAAGTATAGAAGCTCTTGCAGAATATTTACCCGGAACCATCTCCGTCTTTTCGTAGGTGCCGTTCTCTATACTTATCGTATAGTTTAAACCGCTCTGTTCGTTTTCGATCATCACTTCACCCTCTCCTTGTACCAGCGTTTCATTCTGTTCATCGAACTCTCCAGTGTCGTCGCTGTCCAAGAAAACCTTTCCTGAGACCTTACCGGAGTCTACTTCGAAGTCCTCTTCCAAGAGGTAATCCCATCGTCCATCTCCCGTGTTATCGATCTTTTTTCTCATCGCCTGTTCTTGGGAGATCTCGACCTTGGTTTGGGCTAGTGATATCTCTTCCTGCTTCAACATCCTCTGCTGTGACTTGCTCCCTTCTTCTCCTCCTGTCGTAACCGTTACTGAGACATTACCAGCAGGTAATGTAGCTCTGTATCTACCTTCCTCGTCGGTCCTGGAGGTGTGATGAGCAACTCCATTCTCATCGAGAACGGTGATCTTTGCATTTGGAACAGGATTCCCCTCCTTAGTTGTCACTTGGCCTTCCATGATCGCACCGTCATAATATCTCAAGAATACAACGCCTTGCCTCATATAACTCCGAGCACTCATATCGACGGTGACATTCTCATCCTCCTGATACTCCTTTGCTTCTTCAAATGATATGGCTTTCCAAGCATCTGTGTGGTTTTGTACTTCGTCTCTAGGATAGGGATTGAAATAAGCGGTCCTGTGTTCCATCTTGAAATGAGTCAGATTCCAGCCGGGCATGGGTTGTAGCCGTCTGTTTTGGAGGCCTGGGATAGCTTCATCTTCCCCAATATGCTGTCCCGCATATCCCGCGAAGACGTTATACAAGATCGAATTGTAGTACATAGGCTTGAAATTTATCTCCTGATCGACGATCTCTGCTTCGGGAGGCACATCATCCCTACTTTCATACCTCCTACCTTCTGCATCGATCAACTCCATAGTGTAAAAGTCGATGGGAGTTTTCATGCCCCTCTCCCCTTCGACACGGTGGCCCGAAAGGTATGCAGGAGCGTGGAAGATGCCAGTATCTCTTGCGGAGGTGGGAAACAATCTCGAGTCCACTGCAAGATAGCCTATCCTGTTCTTCAACCTTTCATATCCCGAGTTTAAGCATATATCTCTATACAGTGAGGATATAGTTTCCAAGCTTTCATAGGATAGCGTTCCCATGACCATTGCCCATCTTATATTTGTATCATCTATGTCGTCCGCGCGCGGATGATATCTATCCGGGTTGGAAAGAACTTCATTCCGATAAGAACTCGGATTATCGTAGATATCTTCCAATTTCTCTGTTTTTTCTTCTCCTATATGCTCGATCAATATATCCCTCACATCTCCTTTGAAGCCACCTTCATCCCTGTAAGGTAGTAGGAGCTGTCTTCCTATAAGTAAGCCAAGCGCCTCCGATTCGTTCTGGGACATCAATACGTTTCCTGCCAAGTGGTAACCGTGCTGGAAGTTGTCCGCCACGGTAGGGTGATCGCCTTGACTTATACACTCGAAGCCGTAGTCCCACCAACTCAAGAAGGCTGGTCTTTCCTCAGGAGGACGATCGGTGTCCTGCTGCCTAAGCCATTTCCAACTCGTTTCCCAGTAGTCAGTAGGTTTATCTAAACTGTACCCGAAGGCTCCTAGATAATGATTTCTACCCCCCTCATCATATTCAGGGGACCTCAACTTTTCCGGTAGAGTATCGTGAATCTGGTCATCATATTCCCCTTTCTCTTCAAAGGGTATGCCTGCATCGAATGCATATAGACCGTTCGGCATCAGTAGGAGGAATACCACCCCTAGAGATACCAATATATGTTTTATCTTGACCCCTTCTTTCACCCCTCTTAAGGTGCTCCCTCTATGGCTTCTAAATATTCTTCCTATGTTTTTGAAATCGGTCTTATCGAATATCAAGGCTAAAACCCATCCAGCTGTCAATGCGTATCCCGGGGCCGCAGTGAAGATGAATCTTGCTGCCTGAGTCGTCATGTAGATTGAGAAAGCGGCCCAGACCAGTATGAATACGAAGGACCTCGTCCAATTGCCGATCACGTGCCACACGGCGAAGGCAAGACCCACCCATGAAAGGAAGAATGTAGCGATACCTCCCGCCATCACGAGCCTACTGAAGTCCGGCGCTTGAGCTTCGGCGATCGTTGAATACAATTTGTTTTGGATGAAGTACTGGGACGCCACCGATTGGATCATATCTGGACCTAACGCAAAGAAGAGTACTCCGGCGACCGCAAGGATTGCAAAAGTCAATATCCATGGAAGTTCCCTAGTGACGGTAAAATAGACTCCGAGGCCAAAGGTGCCGAGGAATATGAAGAAAGGAGCTTGATACCAATTTTCAAGAGGCCATTGGAACCATTCTGTTAGAAGTTGGGGCCTATGAGTAGCATACCATGGAAAAGAGATCGCGAATGCGATCATCATAGTGACAAAAATGCTGACCGTGATCCCAAGGGAGTCTCTATCCCTGAATTTGTCTATCACTAACTGTATCAAAAAGTAAACCAATATGATAACTACCGCATAAGCGTACCCCTTCCAGGCTAGAGCTACTGAACCCAAGGACATCCCTGTCATCGCTGCGTACAACAGAGCTCTCTTGTTGCTTCCAAAAAATTGAAGCAGGCCATGTTTGATTCGATCTAGATCCATCCAATCCGAGACCCACTTTTCATCATCTGGAATTTCTTCCAATGTGCGCATGAAGAAATAGAAGGCGGTCAGCACGAAGAAAAGCGAAAAGGCGTCATGATTAGTGTTCGTTATCACGCCTCTCTCCAGGTGACCAGCGCTGATGGCTAGAAGGAAGGCTCCTGCGATCCCTGCCTTCCTTCCAAAGGTATTTTTTCCTATCAAATAGACCGGTATGGTAGCTAAAGCCCCCCATAATCCAGAAGATAATATGAAAGATAATTGGACACCTTTATCCAAGCTGCCGACGAAGGGAGCCAGAACATGTCCAATCAGAACTACCGACCATTGATACAGAGGTGGACGGACATTTTCTCCTTGTAGGAGAGGATATGTTCTTAAAGGATCCGAAAATAGGTGTTCTTTATTCTCTACGATGTAGTTGATGATCCTTGCATTGTAATGAGAGTCTGCACCCCCGCCAAGAAGATACGGCGTTCCGAATTCCGTAGCGAGATCGAAGGCGAAGTATGACCTGATGAAGAGAGCCACTATGAATATCCCCGCCAAAGAGGCTAAAGAAGGCCAGTTCTCCTCCAACCATCTCGCTCCGGAGGACTGTTTTTCTTTTTTTCCTGTAAGTTTACCAAACCAGCTAGAACTCATCTCATTTCACCTATCGAACAGATATATCAAAGCAACTGAATGGCACGTGAATACGGCTATAATACCTCCCCCTATTTATAGATTATTCACATCCTTTTCCGCCATAGGTCAGTCAAGCTAGTCCTGTCATCTTTACCGCTCAGAGAGAAATACTAGCGACTATCTAATTCATCTTTTTCTTTTTCTGTTATAAGACATAATCTTTAAACCCGTCGAATCCTCTATTGTAGCCATAAAACTTGTATTTCATACATAGTGAGAAGAGACGATTTTTGCTCTATGTCGGCTAAAATCCCGTTTTTTCCGAAAACTATTTATACCTATATGCATAATAGTGCTAATGTACAAAGATAAAACATAAGATTACGCATCACGATAGTCACCCTCCCTCCCTATTTTTTTTAGTAGGGAGGTCGAGGGTATCACCCCCCTCATGACATCATGATAACCTCCCCCCTTCCCTCCCTCTTTACTTTTTATATATTCCTTTTTTGACACACCCTTTACATTCTGATATATTTATCCAAAAAAATCAAAAAAGAACAACAGGGTAAGGTTTATAACTAAACGGTATATTATGACGCTCAGGTGAATGAGAATGAAGCCAGGCCAAATGGGTTATGATCGAGGAATTACGGTCTTCTCGCCGGACGGTCGCCTTTTCCAAGTAGAGTATGCTAGGGAGGCAGTCAGCAGAGGCACAACGACCGTCGGGATCAAGGTAGAAGATGGTGTAGCTTTAGTAGTCGATAAAGACGTACCGACTAAGTTAGTGGAACCACAATCGATAGAGAAGATCTACAAAATAGACAAAAAGATAGGTATCGCCACATCAGGATTAGTTGCTGATTCCCGTATCTTGGTCGATTACGCTAGAGTATCGGCCCAGGTGAACAGGGTATCATACAATGAAAGGATCAATGTGAGAAGTTTAGTCAAGAAGATATGTGATTACAAGCAGACCTACACACAGTATGGTGGGGTCCGTCCTTTCGGGACAGCGTTGCTTGTGGCCGGAAAAGATGAAGAAGGGACCCATCTCTATGAAACCGATCCGAGCGGAGCCAATATGGCATACAAAGCGGTGAGCATAGGAAGCAACAGAGAGGAGGTTCAAGAAGTATTCAATCAGGAGTACGAAGAGGACATGGATCTCGACGAGGCCATAGAACTTTCGTTAGAGGGTCTGAAGAGAGCTAGCGAAGAAAATTTAGAGACCCGCTCGTTGGATATAGGGATAATTACCGATGAGGAAAACTTTAGAAAATTGAGCATAGATGAGATAGAGGAGTACCTCTCTTGAGCAGGAGGAACTTAAGTGGGTAAAAAAGATTTTCAAAAAGAGCACACTCAGACACTCCTCGATGAACACGTGATAGGTCGTATAAGTTCTCACGGGGAGAGATTCGAGATCATCATCGAGCCAGACGTGGTTGAAAAGTTCAGAAGCGGGGAGGAGGTCGAACTGCTTGAAAACATGCCGGTCGAAAAGGTCTTTAGCGACGCGAGCAAGGGAAAAGAAGCTCCGACCCATATGATCGAAAAGGCTTTTGATACAACGGAGATAGAGGAGATCGCTAGAATAATATTAGAAGAAGGCGAAGTGCAGATAACTACGGAGCAGAGAAACAAGAGACAAAAGCAAAAGCGGAAAGAGATCGTAAATCGAATAGCGAATAATTCCTACAACCCTCAGACCGACGCCCCACACCCCCCAAAACGGATAGAAAATGCCATGTCTGAAGCTGAAGTCCATATCGATCCATTTAAACCCGTAAGCCTCCAGATGGACGAAGTCGTGGACGAGATAAGGGACCTTATTCCGTTGAGCTTCGAGAAGAGAAGTTTCGCTGTGACCGTAAGAGGCGATCTGCAGGGAAAGATATACGGTCCTCTAAAACGCCTAGGGAGTATAGAAGACGAAGAGTGGCTTGAAGACGGCAGATGGCAGGGAATAGTAAGGCTCCCGGCGGGGAAAAAAGAGGAGTTTTACGAGAAGATCAATGAGATCACGAAGGGCAAGGCTGAAATAGAAGAAATAGATAGGAAGAGATGAGACGGATTTGAAGAGAAAGAGTAAATCCGATGATAAGATAACATATTTGAAATCATGATAGCAGAGATAAGATTCATTATATAGGTGTTATAAGTATGAGTGAGAATGAAACAAAAAGAGAACTCCTCTTACCGGGCGACGAGATAGAAGATGAAGAAGGTTTGAAGCCGGGTAAAGGGGCTTTCAAAGAAGACGGTAAAATTTACGCGGCAAAATTGGGCATCAAGAACGTTAGAAAAGGCTATATGAATGTAGCCGCTCAGAGTGGAAGATACGACCCCAGTGAAGGCGATAAAGTTATCGGAACGGTAACGGACATCGACGCATCTTATTGGACGGTAGATGTCAACGCTCCATTTCCAGCCGTTCTACACGTGAACGATGTACCATGGAGAGTCGATTATGGTGACACTGGCAGTTACATTCAGGTCGGTGATGCTCTTTTGATAAGGATCACTGATGTGGATGAACAGAAAAGAATGCAGATCACCATCGACGACGAGGGGCTTAGAAAACTCGACGTAGGCCAGATTATAGAGATACCCCCTTTCCAGGTCCCCCGGGTCATAGGAAGAGGTGGATCCATGATATCCATGCTGAAGAAATACACTGGCTGTAAGATTTTTGTTGGCCAGAACGGTAGGATATGGATAGATGGCGACCTTGAAGGACAATATCTGGCGGTCAAGGCGATAAAGATGATCGAGAAGAATGCTCAAGCCGTCGGTTTGACTGAGGCTATCGAAAGTTTTCTTAAAGAAGAGACCGGAAAGGATTTCGATGATTGATGAGGAGAGTTATGATTTAGTTTCGATTAGATATCAATTTTGGAGGTAAGAACTATGGGAAGTAATAAGGACATAGAATTGATCGAAGATGGAAAGAGAATAGACGGAAGAGATTTTGATGAATTGAGAGATATAGATATAGAAGCAGGCGTTTTAAAAAGGGCTGATGGGTCGGCTTATATTGAATGGGGTAAGAACAAGATAATGGCCGCGGTCTATGGACCGAGAGAGATGCACCCGAGGCATGCCCAGGAGACCACGAAAGCGGTGGTCAGAGCCCGATACAACATGGCGGCTTTTTCTGTACCCGATAGGAAAAGACCAGGGCCAGATAGGAGGTCTATAGAGATAAGTAAATTGGTCTCCGAGGCGCTTGAAAAAGTGGTCTTCACGGAGAAATATCCTAGATCGGTGATCGACGTGTTCATCGAGGTACTACAGGCGAGTGCCGGAACACGCTGTGGAGGCCTAACTGCGGCTTCTGTAGCTCTAGCCGATGCCGGTATTCCCATGTCAGACCTTGTGGCATCGTGTGCCTCCGGTAAGATCGAAGGAGAGGTAGTTCTCGACCTAGGTAAGAACGAGGATAATTATGGACAGGCTGACGTGCCTGTGGGCTACATCCCTCGCTCGGATGAGATATGTCTCTTACAGATGGACGGTAACCTCACTGAGGAAGAATATGAAAAGGCTATGGACATGTCGATAGAGGCATGCAAGGAGATACACGGGATACAGAGAGAAGCGCTGAGAGAGAGATATTCAACTGAGTTGGAAGATGGAGAGATGAAAGATTTAGCCGAGGGGGTGTAAAGATGAAAGAGATCCTATCTGAGATCACAAAGGATTACCTCTACAGGTTAGTTAAGGAAGGAAAAAGGATAGACGGCAGAGACATGTTCGAATACAGAGATATAGAGATAAAGACCGGAGAGATAGAACCGGCAGAAGGATCCGCAAGAGTTCGATTGGGCGATACCGACGTTTACGTGGGAACGAAGATGGAAGTGGGAGAACCCTTCCCCGATACGCCAGAAAGCGGCGTGCTTACGACTGCAGCAGAATTGATTCCGATGGCTTCTCCAGAGTACGAATCCGGTCCTCCCGGTGAAGAGGCTACTGAGCTGGCACGGGTAGTTGACAGAGGAGTAAGAGAAGGAGAGGCCGTAGATACCACCGAGCTCTGTATAGAAAAAGGCGAGAAAGTTTGGGTACTCCACTTAGATATCCATGTCTTGGACTACGATGGAAATCTCTTTGACGCCGCAGGTATCGGAGTCATGGCGGCACTGATGGACAGCGTGGTACCGGCCTCTGAGTTCGATGAGGCCGAAAAAGAGGATGATTATCCCCTCCCTATAGATCATGTCGTCGTTCCCGCTACATTTACCAGGATAAAAGACCAGATAATGCTGGACTCACAGCTGGAAGAGGAGAAGATAGCCGATGCTAGATTGACGGTATCGTTGAACGAAGATGACGAGATCGTCGCGATGCAGAAAGGACTCAGAGGCGTTTTCGATTATGAAAGCACCAAAGAATGCATAAGCGAGGCTAAGGAGATCTGCAGTGAGACTAGAGAGAAAGTCATAGAGGAAGTTGGACGGGAAAATATTTAAATAATATCCGTGTACCCTTGCATTGATAACGCAGCCGAGTCGAACGAGAGGTAAGTAAGATGGCCAAAAAGAAGAAAGTTGACAGTACAGGAAGATTTGGCTCTCGATATGGAGTCAAAGTGAAGGAATCGATCAAGGAGATCGAAGAGGCCAAGAAGAAAGAGTACGAGTGTCCTAGGTGCAGTCACCAAAAGGTCAAGAGAGAGAGCACCGGCATCTGGAACTGCAGTAGATGTGGTTTGACCTTCGCAGGCGGGGCCTATGATCCCCAGCTTGGAAAGAAGATCCAAAGGATAGTGGATATGGAGGAATAAGATGTTTAGGTGCTATATCTGTAATGAGAGGATAACCAC
This sequence comes from Thermoplasmatota archaeon, assembly GCA_036626195.1. Taxonomy (GTDB): domain Archaea; phylum Thermoplasmatota; class Thermoplasmata; order Halarchaeoplasmatales; family Halarchaeoplasmataceae; genus Natronoplasma. The sequence goes on from JAZKSH010000030.1 coordinate 15,398, forward strand.
GGATATGGATACCATAGGTATCCAATGTGAAAACTGTGGGGGCCGAGTATTCTACAAGGAAAGGCCTAATGTGAAGAAAGAACTTAAGGCCAGATAGAGATGAAAAGAGCATATATCCCCCTCTCAGAAACCTATTCGAAGAAAGCTCTTGAGGCACTAAGGCCCGAGGCCGAGGAAGGGATGAACGGGGTCGAAGTGGATATTTCCCTCGACACCTCTGAGATCGAGATAGATGCAGAGGACAGCGGGGATTTGAGAGCCGCTTTAAACTCGTACCTTAGATGGTTGAACATCTCAAAAGAAATAACGGACGAATACGAAGTATAATGAAATATAAGGAGGAAGAAAAAATGTCTATGTCGCAGGAAGATGTACAGAACGAGATCGCAAAAGCTCAGCAACTTCAGCAGCAGCTGCAGATGGTGATGAACCAGAAGGAACAATTGGAGGAAAAGACTGAAGATCTGGGGAGAGCTCTAGATGAGATATCGAGGCTGGACGACGATACCCCGGTTTACAAGGAGATCGGCGAGATACTGGTTGAAGTCGAAGATAAGGAAGAGATGAAAGAGGAACTAGAAGAGAAGAAAGAATCCGCCGACGTCCGGCTTAAGTCTTTGGAGAGCAAGGAAGAGAAACTTCAGAACCAATTCGAGGAACTGCAGGAGAAACTGAGCCAACAGATGGGCGCCATGCAGCAGGGTCAGGCCGGCGGAGCGTAAATGGAGATAGAAAAGAAGAGTTTAAGAGACAAAAAAATACTTTTCTTGATCCATGAGCACGCAGACCCGGATGCTGTGGGTAGTGCTTACTATCTATCCCGATCTTACGGGGGAGATATAGCCTCTGTTTCGGCACCCAGCACCACCGGAAAAAATCTTTTATCTTTTCTTGATTTTGAACTTGAATCGTCAGTCGATCTAGAAAAGTACGATCTTATTATCGTGTTGGATACACCCGACAGAAGTCAATTAGAACCATTTAATCTTCCTCTAGAGAAAGTTTTCGTCATAGATCATCATTCAAGCAACTCATGGACTGATGTCGAGGTCCACTTTGAAGATAGGACATCCTGTGCGGAGATAGTCTATGAGATGAGCGATGACAAAACGTTGACTAGAAAAGAAGGTCTCGCTCTCGCCGCCGGCATCTTTACCGATTCCTCTTCGCTGCAGAGGGCCGATGCCGAGACACTTCTCACTCTGGGCGAGATATTGGAGAAATCTAACGTCAGTCTACATGACGTGAAAGAAGTGCTCTTTGAATCAAGATCGTTTTCTGAAAAGGTGGCTAGATTGAAGGGGGCTAAAAGAGCAGAGATCAGAGAAGTGAACGGTCTCATACTGGCAGATACGACCATAGGGGCTTTCGAAGGTTCTGTCGCATCTTACCTGCTGGAAGGCGGTGCGGATATAGTTCTGGTCATGAACCCTTCCGCTGATAAAGGCGGGTCCAGGATAACAGGTAGAGCGGTGCAGGAAGTGACTGAAGAGGGTATCGATCTGGGAAAATTGTTCAAGGATATCGCTGAAGGTGAAAAAGTGCTCGACGGCGGTGGTCATCCCGGGGCGGCCGTACTGAACATTTCTGTGTCTGGCGATGATCAGCTAGAATGGACCTTAGAAAAGATAATCACGGAGACGAAAGAAAAGGGTTTAGGTCGGGGAAAAGATTGAAAAGTTTACGTGTAGCTCGCTTTTTGACTACCCTGTTTCTCCTTCAGGGTATGCTTTTCGAACCAGTTCCTCTTTGTCCTCGAATCTTTTTCTGATCGGTTCCAATATATCGATCAACTCTCTCGCGAGAGCTTCTTTCAGGTCCTGTGGATGCAGATCTCCTGAGAGGTAGTCATCTTCTACTTCCTGGTAATCCTCGTAGACTAGGTCGCCGCCCCATTTTTCCGGCCTTTCTATAACGAAATCTTTACCTTCAGATTTTAGGACAGGCATCACGAGCATCTGTAGGTGTTCTAGGACACCGTTGTTCTCTTTCTCGCCCTGCGGGCAGTATGCGTCCATTATTTTTTCTCTCACAACTTCAGGTTCAGCCAGCAAGTCTATTTTAGAGCCTTCTATAGAAGAGCTCATCTTTCCACCGGTCAGTCCAGTGAGTAACGGAGCGAAAACGCAGACCGGCTTTTTATATCCGAAGTCCGGCAGTATCTCTCTTGAAAGCATATAGATGCCTCTCTGGTCTATTCCGCCGTAGGCGACGTCAGCGTCAAGAGCGTAGACATCTTGGGTTTGAAGTAAAGGATAGATGAACCCGCCTAACTTTGGATTATCACCGTACCTGACGACCTCGGCTGCAGCTCTTTGACACCGGTTCAGCGTTGTGTCAGCGGACATCCTCAATACGTTCAACAGGTATTCTTCATCAAGCTCGAATTCGCTGCCCTGGATGAAGTGCAGATCGTTGTAATCTACACCTGCCGCTTCCATCATGCCTTTAGTACACTCTTTGTAGTACTCGCTCCTCGCGTCTAGAAGCTCGAAAGGACTCTTCAGATCATCAAGGTGAGCATGTATGTCCGCTAGTAGAACTGTAAACTCGAATCCGGCTCTCAGGAAGTCAGCGATTTTTCTATGGGTGATGAAATGACCAGTATGCATCTTCCCCGTGGGCGCGTCGCCAATATACGCCTTCGGTTTTTCCTTTTCCTCGAACAGCTCTTTCAATTCCTCTTCGGTGACCACTTCTTTCGTATTTCTCTTTACGAGTTCTACGCGCTCTTCTGTATCCATGGTACGGATTCAATGAGCGGCTCTATGTAAATTTTTGGTTGATGAATATGGTTGATGTTAAGTTAAGAGTTCATCAATTCTTTTCAAGAACACCGGGTCTAATCTTATAGTTGTCTTTCTTCTAGTGTCACTTTTATTGTTATCTTAGTGAGTCTTTTATCCCTGATATTGATTTATTCGGTCGTTGTTTTATTTTTTAGTCATTTATCTTCCTCATCCTTCTCTTCTTCTAACTCTTCCACCTCTTCTGTTTCAAACTCTACTTCTTCCGTATCTTCTACCTGTTCGCTTTCTTCCACTCCTAGTGGGTGTTTATAATCGATCAGCATAGTATCTGAATCGAACACTTCTTCATCGGTCTGTGAGGTCGCTATTAGGTCTATCTCAGAGAATCCACCATCTTCTGCATCTTCTGGGATAGTAACCTCCACTTCGACAGTTTCTGAAGACCCTTCAGAAACGAAGATCTCTTCAGAAACTGTTGGAGTCCAATCGGCATTTGAGGAGTCTACTTCAAGGTCATAGGTATCATCATCATCGCCTGAATTCTCCACAGTGAATTCATAGGTGTAAAGGCCTGAATCTCCTTCCTCCTTATCTTCTGGAGCTGTAACTATCACCCCTATCTCTTTTCTATACCAGGCAAATATCAATAATATTGCGATCACAAGGGCTAGGAGGAGAGCTAAGAGCCCATAGATCCAGTTCATTCCTAAAGGCAGTCCTCCTCCTTCTTCTTCACTTTCTGTTACTTCAAAACTGACTGAGTCTTCACCTACATTCCCCGCATGGTCCACTGCTCTAACTTGGATAGTATGATCCCCTTCTTCGAGATTAGAGAGTGTAATGTCGACATCCTCATCCTCCCAATCTCCGTCATCGAGTTTGACTTCGTAGTAGTCTATCCCACTTACTTCGTCAGAACCGGTCCATTCCGACCTGATTGAATCTACATCGAAGGTCTCTTCATCTTCAGGGGTTATTATATTCACATCTGGAGGCGTTGTATCTACTGTAAAGCTGACGTCCTCGACCGCTTGACCACCTGCTCCAAACAAGTTAACGCCGGAAGCACTTGAGGTGATATTTTCGTTTACACCTCTCACTTCCACCGTGTGCTCACCATCTTCTACGTCATTAAAGGTGTAGGTGATGTCGGTACCTACATCTATCCAATTCCCATCATCGATCCTGATTTCATGGTACTCAACATTTTCGGAATCCCATTCCAGAGTCACGTCGGATTCGCTGAGCAAAACCCCGTCCTGGGGCGAAGTGATTTCTATCATTACGGGCTCACTAGTTGAAAACTCAGCCAGGATGGTATAGTCTCCTTCCATAGTTATAGTTGTCTCTTCTGCCTCTGTATCCCCTATCATTCCCGTATCCCCTGCCCATTCAACGAAGTGATAACCAGGATCGGCTACCGCCTCGAGATTCACCTCTGCACCAGATTCAAACTCGAAGTTGCCTTCCCCTGGCTCTATTACCTCACCTCCAGATGACGAAACTATCGTCAATTCATATCTCTCCACGGCGAATTCTGCCGTTATAGTGTAGTCTCCTTCCATCGTTATAGAAGTATCTGCGCTCTCGGGGTCGATTATCGTTTCATTATCGCCTGTCCATCTCACAAAGTGATAACCTCGTCATGATCCTGCCCGGATAATTACTTCTTCACCTGCCTCATACTCGAAGTTGCCTTCACCTGGATCAATCACCTCTCCACCGGATGTAGATGAGATAGCCAAAGTGTAATTCCCCGGAGGACTCGACGGAGCGAACTCAGCCGTTATGGTATAGTTACCTTCCATAGTTATAGTGGTCTCTTCTG
>JAZKSH010000031.1:0-18919 GCA_036626195.1 Thermoplasmatota archaeon
TTCCTCTTTTTCCTCTTCTTCCTCTTTTTCCTCTTCTTCCTTTTCTTCCTCTTCCTCTTCTTCCTCCTCCATCTCCTTTTCCATGGTTTTGGGATACAGTTTGAAGGTAACGGAAGCCGTAGCTGAAGGCTCTAACCACTCGATCACTTTCTTCCTTTCTTTGGAATCGAGAGATTCTGGGATGAACGGTCTAACCGTGATGTCCTTCAGCGGTCTTTTACTGATGTTCTTTATAGATATCCTGTAAATAGGATATTTGTAAGCACAGTCCAAATCGGAAGTCATGATCACCTTGTTATTCAATATGAGATCGGCGAGCTTGTTCCTCTCAATCTTATTGTCTGGTTTCAATATCGCTTCTACCGAGCGGCTCTCTTTTGGCTTTATAACGCCCAATCTTTTTTCAGGAAGATCTTTGAATCCGGAAGGGGTTGATAGGTTGATCAATATCTCACCCAGAGGGGTGTCCATCCTGTTGATTATTTCAAAGTTGAAATTTATCCTGCCGACGTCATTCCTTATGACCGTCTTGAGGTTCACATTTTTTTGTAATAAGGGGAACGGCAGGAATAAACTTCTCTCAAGAGAGGCCCAAGCTTCCTCCATAAGTTCGAAAGCAGGGGCGAAATCCATATCCGCCAATGCATCCTTCGAGTCTTCTAATAGAGATCTAGCCTCGTCCACCTCGTAGCCCTGTTTCTCCTTTCTATCTATTTCGTTTTCCAATTTTTCAACTTCATTCAGCGCTTTCTCTTGGTGATTTTCGACCTCGTTTATTTCACTTTCAAGCCTGTCGATTTCCTTTCTAGATCTTTTGTAATGGCCTGATTTAAACAATTCTTTAGAGTTGTCCATCATCTCTTTTAGTACTTTCTTAGAATTCATCGATGATCGATCTTTTCGGCTCGCTTTTCCTTCTTCAGTTGGAGACACTCTTTTCACCTTCCCCTATAATCCTCTCGGCTTTCTCTTTCAAGTCCATTATGATCCTTTCATTAGAAGATATCCTCTTCCACAGTTTTTCGTAAAGTTTTCTCACGGAGACCGCGACTACGAAACCTATAACTGCGTAGACTACTACGAAGATGATATTAGGTATCAAAACAAGATACGAGACGTTAAGGAAGCCGCTGGTCACGATGCCTACGGGGTCTTTCATGAATACAAAGTCTAGATTCGTGACGAGCAAAAATGTTAGGTAGGTGAAAGCGCCCGTTAAGGACAGAGCGATATGATAGTAGTAAGGAGAAGGAGTTTTTTTATCTTCTGCCTCTTCATCCATTGATTCTTCTTCCGTTACCCACCCGGTCTCTTTTACTTCCTCGTCTTCTGCCTCCTGTTCTTCCATTTTTCCTCTGATATTTCGGTCCTGTGGATTTTTCTCTATTATATGATAGGTAAGGGATCTCAGTAAATCCCTAATCTCAAATCGGATCAAGAAAAGGAAAGCGGCGAAAGAGACCATCCCTGCGATCATTATGCCCATCGTTAGGTAATTTATAGTCTCAAAAGAATCGATTAACCACTGCCATGGGAACATCACCATGGATCCGAACATTATCCCTAAGGATACACCCATCAAGACGCACAGTTTGTTATTCCTATCGAGAGCCGCCCAGGAGAATGCGAAAACTAGTAAGCTGATAACGAATAGAAGTAACGGGAGCCAGTAGGGTATACCGTTATACCTCGAAACGACCAGCTCCTCTTCCATCTCGTTGTTCTGATCCGCATCCCCCGCAGCATTAATCATGTATATCTCATCATCTGGATCTACTATAACTTCAACGTCGTATTCTCTCACGCTCTCTCCCCATCTCCACTCGTTTAGGTCGTAGGTCACTTTGTAGCGGAAGGTCTCTTCATTAAGCCCTCTCTCTTCGCTATCTAAAAATTCTATTTCCTCTTGGTCGATCAACTCGTTTTCAACGCGGAGTTCAAATGGTATCGGGGGGTTCTCCTCTCCTCCCTCCGGAAACAGTTCCTCGCTCCCAGAACGCTCTATAGTGAATATTATCTCCAGTTCCCTGCCGTTCTTCCGTGGTTCGATGTTTATCTCTACCGGCCTCAGATCGAACCAGGACATCCCCGTTTCGAGGTCGAGTACGTTGGTCCCGTCAGGAAGGTCTCTATCTTGTGAGTGCGCAGTGATCTCTAACGTCAGTACGTCCTCCCTTTCTATCCTAGGTGCATCCAATCTAACTAGGAGGTCTTCACTCTCGTAGGCCTCTTCGAATTCAAAATCTTCAGCAGTGATATCAAACTCCGTTCCGCGATGTATGAAGGTGACGTCCCAGCCTTCTGATTCAAGTTCTTCAATCGGTGCCGAGAGGTTCACAACATCCTGAAGAGTATCTCCGGGCCCCTGATCTTCAGCCTCGAGCGGAACGTTCACGATGGTGACATCGTATTCCGCCGTCTCACCTATCTTTATGTTCCTATAAGGTTCCTCAGAATTAATCATTACTACTCTAGTTATGGTGGTGGTTTCCTCAGAAAAGTCTTCATTACCCACGGAGAGCTCGATCTCTTGTCCCAAATAAGGTTCCAGTTCTACTGGGACTTGAACAGTGAGATTGGCTACGGTTTTCTCACCGATAGCGAGAGGTAAAGTATTTTCATCAAAGTGAGCATGGTATACGTAATCTTCGTCTTCCTCAGATGTAATATTCAGATTTACCGTATCGTCAGCATTGCCCAAGTTAAAAACTTCAATCTCGTGTTCCGCACTCTTCCCCGGTAAAGCATCTTTGGTTTCCATCGAGACTATGCGGTGCCTCCTAACTTTTTCGACGGTCAATTCAGCCTCGATGCTGTCGTTCATAGTCTCATCTGTCTGTGATGTGGCGTTGAAGATCACCTCGAATATAGTCCCCCCTAATATCTCTAATTCTTCAAGCTTTTCAGGGGTCGGTTCGTCCGGTATATCTGGGGCGGTTACATTGACAAGCAGGTAAGCCGATTCCAAAGGTGCAAGTCCTATGAGTTCCTCTTCTACACCCACGTCCCAATGCTCGTTTCCCGCCTCAGCTCCAAGCCGAAAGCTGTCATTGGTGTTGCCTTCGTTACTGATGCTAATGTTTATATCCAATGTCTCTCCAGGCTTGATGGAAAGTTCGGGTTCTACGAGTTCAATGTTCACATCAGGAACCTGAACCACCTGAGCGGTGGCATTAGCTGTATCATATTCGCTCCTGTTACCCTGACTTCTACCGATAACCGTTACGTTGAACGGTTCTTCATGGATAGCATCCGTGGTTGGAGTGACGTTGAGATGAGTCGAAGTCGTGTTCCATCTATCGATTGTCAGCGAGGTTCTCTTCAATTCGGTCTCCCACCTGTTGGTATCCGGATGCTCAAGGGATAAAGTGATCGTGTCCCTGACGTTTCCAGCATTGGTCACGTTGATCGTGAAACTCACTGTTTCCTCTGGAGATACCGTAGTACTATTCATATCGGGTTCTAATATAACCGAATATCCTTCTCCAACCGTGACGAATGCGCTACCCGAATCGGATATGGTCTCGTTATGATGATACTTCTCGAAAACGGATATAGAGGTCAAAGTGACCTCCTCGACATGACCCAATTCAGTCATCCTAGGTATCTCGACCTCGACAGTTACGTTAGCCTTCTGAGAGGGGTGTAGGTTTCCTACCATCCCAGTCTCTTCGCCCTCGACTTCTACTATCTCTGATTTCCATCGGCTCTCGGTCGTAGAAAGTAGTTCGTATTGATCGATGCCGTTACCAATATTTTTCACCGTAAAATTTAGACGGACCTTTTCTTCGGGGCTACCAGCGACTTCTTCATCCACCGGCGATACCAAAACATCACCAGTTTGATTGACTATCACAGAGATCTCTCCGGTTCCATTATGTATGAATTCCTCGGAAACGTCGGAATAAGGATAAGGTCGAGCCACGAATTGAGCTAAAAACGTCCCGTTGAGAGGAGCACGGGGAGCTGTGATCCTTGTCCTTATCTCATCTGTTTCGCCTCCTACTAGGGTCACGTTGGGGGCACTGACCGAGACGGCCCATCTTTTTGCTTCGTCTTCTTCATCAGTATTCACATCGGTTTCGAAGGTCTTGTTCTTCTCTGAAACCTCGATATCCATCTTCGACTCTTCTTCATCTCTTACATTGCAGAGGTTTCTCACCTCAAGATCGAATTCGATATCAGTGGTGGTCTCAGAATAGTCTATCGATTTGGAATTTCCTAAAGGCCTCAGACTAGCTGAAAAATACGGCCCGACATTCACTGACGGAACAGGAGAAGTAGTGTTTATCACCCCATTCCCCGCCTGGGCGTTCAAAACGATACTTTTCCTCGCTCCATAGTAGATGTCTTTCTCATCAAGGTTGTAATCCATCCCAACCTCGGGTATGGATACTTCAACATCCACTTGCGTCGATTCTGAAGGTTCTAACATCTCCGTGCTTTCCCTCGAGGAGATTTCCCAATAAGGATTATCGACGTACGGGATAAGTTCGTACGAATCGATGATGTTACCAACATTTTTTAGATTATATGTGATGGTGAATTCTGAACCTGGGGTTCTCTCAATTCTTTCTATCGTCGGTTCTATATTGCTTCCATATCGAGCTTCGGTATAAGTATATGTAACGCCTTTATCAGATACCGCGGGATCGGTTTGAGAAGTGACCTCTAATAGAAGCCTATCTGCGGTGTAGGGGTCGGTGTTTTCAGGTATTTGAACCGTCAAGAAGACTTCCGCTGTTTCATTTGACGGAACATCTTCTATAGTGCCTTCAGTATTGGAAGTCAACCAACCATGTCCTGATTCGGCCTCCCAGTCGTAAGAATCTGTTTTGGTGCCGTTGTTCAGCACCTCGAATATATAAGTCAGAGTTTCTCCATAGTTACCTTCACGTTGAGATGGAGCATCGACCTGGACATCATAATCCAAATATTGATGCTGATGCCCTCTCAAGCGCTCATTGTCATTTCCAATATATTCTGGTTTTACAACGGACTGAGACTTGGAAGTCTCGCCACCCATGTCATGAGCTGAGCCTACCAAGGGTAAAACTGAACTCATGACTAAGATTATAACCGCTAATATACAGACCCATCTCGAATCCATTTGCTTCATCATTATTTTGTCCCTCGTATTTAGGACTTTTTCAATTTTGCCGCTGGTAATTCGCTTAATCATCCGAATATTATCGAAACCCCCCATCGAGCAGCATAGTAAGCTATGGCTGCCATCCATATCATGATCGAGAATTTAGCTATAGATATATATCTGTGCTCTCCCTTGACGTGCCAGCAGATCACTGTAGCCGTCACCGCCTGAGTGAAGATCATAATCAGGATAAGATCGTGATAAGCGGCGAGGTCGATCGGAGCGGTCCTTATAAACCCCATATCTCCGACTATCTCACCCATCTCAGAGGGCATTTCCACTTCTCCGATTAATTCATTTATCTCGTCAACTATCATGAAAACTGAGACCATCGTCAAGGTGAGAACTACGACGACCCCATAAAAGACACTCTGTAGAGACTTCGCTCTCAGGATCTTTTTTTTCCTCAACCCGTTTACTTCGATGAAGTTCTCGCTTATTATGGGGGCGGTTTCCTCTGGATGGGCCCCGTGCTTAGTCGCGGTCAAAAAAATACTGCTGAATTCTTCTATAAAAAAACTTCCCGTCTCTGAACCGAAATGGCGCCAAGAAGATTCAGAATCTATGTTCATCTTCAATCTCCTGTACAGGGACCTGATGTTCTCCGTCAGTTTGCCCAGATCGTGATACCGTAGTTTACCAACGCTCTCCGTATGATCCGCTGTTTGGGCAGGGGTGTTACCTGCTAAGGCACGGATGAAAGAAGGGAAGTTGGAATCCCGCCTGAGGATGCGGCTTTCTTCGACACCCGCGACGATGCCGGGAACGATCAAGGGGCTCGAGATTAATGCTGCCTTGAGTAGTAGTGTGAAATCCGTGAAAAAGATCAACGGGATAGATATGATGCATGATACGGCTAAGCTGCCGATGAAGAACTTATTCAACTTCTCATTTACGTCGCTGGTCAATTCGCCTTCGTACCATATCCTCGTCTTTGGTATGACCTTCAAAAAAATCCAGCCAGAGATGAAGGATACTACGACGAAAAGAAAGAATACCAATGTGATCAACAAACGGCTATTGAGCTCAATCAAAAGAGGTGTGATCACTGCTAGAACCATGCCGAAAAGGCAGATCGTGATCCCAGCTATATACAGCTCCCTTATAACGTCCAATCGGAAGAGCATGTTCTCAAATTTATTCGAATAGTCGTCCATAACGGTTTCCTGTTCATCCTTGAAAAATTCCTTTGGACTGGTTTGAGTCTCTAAGGCATAGGCCAGTCTTTCCAAAAAGTCAGAAAGCATCTCACTGGGAGTATTTTTGGAAACAGTTCTTGAAGCCTCCGATAAAGACATATTCCATTTGGTAGACAATCTTTCCAACCTTCTGATCTCTTTCCCCAGTTCGCCGTACATCTTCATCTCGGAAAAGATCTCTGTGAACCCTCTATCCGAGATTTCAGAAGCTGAGAGGGCGCCCAACCTCGTTATGAATAGATGCATGTCCCTGTCTATCTTCATGCTCCTTATTTCCTCTTTTATCACCGGGTAGAAGACCGCTACACCCGTGAAGAAAACCGGCAGCAAGTAAAGCGTGATTATAAAGTAGGTGTCAAGAAATACCCAGGGGAGTGCGAGCCCCAGTATAAGAGAGGTCATCAAGCCCAAAAATGTGGCCGGGATGATAATCCTCAGTATATAACTGGAGATGGAGAGATCGAGGTTCTGGTAGGAGTTCATCACTTTCATCGCTCGTACCCCCTTTCATCCCTCATGTCTGCAAGCTTTCTATTCATATTTTCTATTCCGCCATAGCTGTAGCTCTTGAATATCTCCGCAACTTGTTCATGTTTGGTTATACCCGCCTCGACGATCTTCCTCAATATTTCCGTCCTCTTTTCCAGTTCGTCGTATATCTTCTTCCTGTCGTCGAACCTCAGTTTAGGGGCTATCAGATTTTCAAGAACGTAGCTGTTATTCATCCCGATAAAATTGTGTTCATCTTTCACGGGGTCCCAGGTGAAAATACGTCTGGTTTGGACACCCTCCCTCTCTCTTGAATATCCCAGTATCTCGACTACAGAGCTGCATCTTCTCAATATCTGACCTTCGTGGTAGATGATCTGCTGGAAAAGGCAGACGTTAAGATTGTCCATGAACCTGATGGGCACGTTGATAGGATCTCCGGTGAAACGCTGGATGAGTTTATCGACGGAGGATGCATGGAAGGTGGAAATCACGGGGTGTCCGGTCTGTATCGCCTGGAATGCAGCGGAACCCTCTCTCCCCCTAACTTCACCGATCACGATGTAATCCGGTCTCGAACGGAGAGCTGTCTTCACCAAATCGAAAAGTTCGACTCTCGAATCCTCTGGACCCGTCTCCCTGGTCACCAGTCTCTGCCATGTAGGCTGCGGCACGTTCACCTCCGGCGTGTCCTCCGCACTGTATATCTTCTGATCGTACCCTATAAAAGGTAGAAGCGCATTCATGGTCGTGGTTTTTCCTGATGCTGTGACGCCCGACACAATCATACTCATATCGAATTCAAGACAAAGCCAAAGGTAGGCCGCCATCTTCGGAGAAAGCGTGTTCCAATCTACGATCTGTGAGATAGTGATGGGCTCTTCGCTGAAATTTCTGATGGTGAAACTCGGACCCTCTTTGCTCACGTCCTTGCTGTAGATGATGTTCACCCTAGAACCCATCGGAAGAGCTCCGTCGGTTATCGGGTTACTCTCAGTTACGTTCTTACCCATCCGGTTGCTCATACTTCTAACATACTTTTCAAGCCTCTCCTTGGTTTCGAAATTTAGATTTGTCTCCAATAGGCCGAATACCTCGTGTAGAACCGATAGATTGCTGAGCGCCACGGCATGGATATCCTCTACGTAAGGATCGTACAGGAGGGGTTCTAAAATGCCGTATCCCATTATCCTCTTCTTGATATGGTATCGCACCGTTTCCATATCTTCTTCGTCCAATCTCACTATTCCGTCGCCGAAGGAAAAAATGGAAGACAGTCCGCTGTATGTGGTTGTAACGTCGTCTATAAGCCCGTCGAGTTTGTCTTCAAATTCTTCACCCTCGTCAGGTGTTCGAGTACGCGAAGCTTTAAGAAGTATCTTCTTCCTTATATCCTCGACTTTCTCTTTCAGGCCGCTGTTCAGCGGCGGCTCGATAGTGAAATACAGACCCTTTTCTTCAGGAGGGATATTAAGATGAACAAATATAGGATCGGTCACGGGATAAATTATATTGACCTTTTCCATGGAAGCCATATCTCGGGTGAGATTTTCTCTGAATTCCGGCGTCTCACCTCTTTCTTCCTCGACTTTGGTCAAATAATCCCTCAGATGAGGGTTTTCATCAAGGGCTTCCTGAAATTTTGACGGCATGATCATCACTTTTTCTTTTTTTGAAAGTGGGTCACAGGTAAAGTATCGAGAAGATCAAGTTACCTGGGTTATATCTACCACGAACCCGGCATTGGGTTCTATCCTGAATTTTATCACGTCCTGCATCCGACCACTCGCGGAGGTGAACCTTCTTACATTGATTATCCTTTCTGTCTCTCCACCTATGGTTTTTCTGTCCAACTGAAGATAAACGTCGGCTGCTGACTTGTACGGCGTCATGATATCTTCATCCACTTCATCTGGATCCAACGTCAAAAATAGAGTTTTTCCCCTGCTGCAGGTCTTTTGGAAGAAAGAGAGAGCTTCTAAGGAGAGGCTCTCTGTCGGGCAATCTTCTATCAACGAAGACAGCGTATCGATGATGGTGATATTCCTCCCGTACATCCCGTCGCCCTCCAGCAATCGGGAGAGTGCCTCTTCTCTTGAGCAGGATTTACCCACTAGAGGATTGACAGGAACGAATTTCAACTGCTGGCTGTAGATCTCCTCCTTTACTGGATAATTGAGCGAGTTCATCTGGTTTATGAAAGGTTTCGTGTTCGTCTCGGAAGAGACGTAGGTCGCAGTGTACCCGTTCTCGATGAATCCATAGGTGAATCTTTGGCATATCACGCTCTTCCCACTGCCGAATTTGCCCGTTATGAGAACCATGGATCCCTTCGGCATCCCCCCGCCTAGAGCAGTAGCTAAAGTATCCCTCTCAAGGTCAAATTTGTAATAAGTCAGGTCTGTTTCTAAAGCCATCTCGGTCACCTCAGGAATCCAAATGAAACATCAAAGAATCGCTGTCCCTACCCATCCTATCCCCTCGAAATATCCCCTGAACTTCTATACTTACCGAATGATCTTCTCCCGTCTCAAGATCTGTAGTGACGTTGAGCTTTGCCACCGTCCCTTGCGTCCAATCCGTATCGTTTCTCCCCAAGATCTCTACATCGTCTTCATCAACTGCCCGCATCTCTCCATCAACGTTGACGATAGTTTGAGAAGTATCTAATTCGTACGTACCAGTATTTTTTGCATATATCGTCAGATTGTTAGTTCCGTTATCATACGGCATCATTGCGGGATCGTTGACTATATCCACGTTCACATAATAGTCAGCGGCCTCTCCTCTCGCATTCCGCTGTATGCTGTCCGAATATTGGTAGGCTATGCCGACGAATACTCCTATCAGAGATATAGCCACGATGACCGAAACCGCAAACCAGATCATCTCCGTAGCGCTTCTACCGGCCATTTCATCCCGCCTCCAACGTGTGATAAGCTTCAGAACCGAATTCATTAACCACTAATACCCGGTCGAACCCTTCTTCGATAGGTTCCAAGGTCAGGTTAAGATGCTGTCCGGGATTCCAGATATCGGTGTTCTCGATGTGATGATCTACAACTTCTCTAGTCAATTTATCCGTGCTGTATACACCATCTAGAAAGACTTCTAACTCTTTTATCTCCAAGACAGTATCTCCCGTATTCTTTAGACTTATGTTCAAACGATCTTCATCATTTGTATACTCTAAGCTCTCGATTGTCATCTCGGCCTTTTGCTTTTCTTCCTTCCAATCGAGCCACTGCTTTCTAGCCTCGTTCTTTATATCCTGTGAATTCTCTATAGCCGGGTACAAGGTGCCGAAAACCAGTACAAATCCGATCAAAATTATAGCGGCGGAGGCGGAGACGCTCAACCCCATCTTTAGTTTTCACCTCTCTCAAAGCTTTCTATATCTTGATCTTTCTCCGCATCTCTTTCTTTTTTATTTTTTTCGTCACCTCTCTTTATGGCTTCGATGTATCTAAGGGATTCCTTGTGATCTTCAGGAGAAAGTTTCCAATCGCCTCTATTCCTTTCTACGTCTCCATCTTCCCCGATGATCATGTCGCTGTCTTCCCTAACGTCTAATTTCATCCCTTCCGTGTATGTCAAGATGTTATCTTTCAGCTCCTGACCTATCCATCCCAATTCGAGGTAATAATCCAACGCATCCTGGATATTACCTCCAGTCTTGGTGTAAAGAAAGTCTATCCAATCGATCATGGCTTCCATATCGTAGCGTTCACTTATATCGATCTGGGCTTTTTTGTTTGTTTCTTCCTCTCTGCTTGGAGTTTGTTCACTATTTTTCATGCGGTTCGGTTGATTCAGATGGTTGAGGTTGTTCATCGTGGCTGGACTTTCAGTTCCCTCTTTACCCGGCGGCTGAGCAAGTTCTCCTAACTCGATGAAAGGGCTGACATCGGATGAAAGGACGTCATAAAGAGCTGAAAGCTCTTTCAGTTTTTCCTCCACCTTCTCGTAGTTGACTTCCCGCTTCTCCAACCTATCCATCCTGGATATTAGCAGTGAGATCTCCTCGTCTATGTCATTCAGCTCTTCAGAGAATGCATCGACTTTATCGGATAGGTCAGCGACGTGCTCTTTGAGGTCTTTCACTAATTCCGAATCGACCGATCCTGTAGCTTTCCTATCTTCAGGCAAAGACCTGTCCTCCTTTCTAAATCTATCTCTACGGTTTGGATCCTCAGCGGTTTCGCCTTTTACCTCTGGCATCCCATGACGGATCTCAAATTTATTAAGCTGATCAGGGGGTATCTCCTCATCTTTAACTTCCTCATCCTCCTCTTCCCTTTCCTTTTCCTCCCCCTCTTTCGGCTCGGGCCGAGGGGGCGGGGGGCTTTCCGTTCTTTCCACTGTCTGGTTCTGTAGTCTTTCCGCTCTATACTCCTCATCAGCGCCCTCTCCGGCGATCTCATCTACGACGTCTTCTTTTCTTCCGGACGTGATATCATCCACGCTTTTTTTCTTACGGTAGGTACGAAGATCCGCACCTTTCCGTTTTTCATATCCCTTTTTACCGTCGAACGTCCAATCCTCTTTTCCGATAGATTTTATATCTTCTTCGTCGGATTTTTTTTTCTTAGACTGGGCTCTAGATTTTAAGTCCGATTTAGACTTGTCTTTATCGTTAGTGTTTTCCTTTTCCATCCTCATAGGCTCCTTTAAAAATTATAAAGGTTGAGGAGGAGGGAGCGAACACTCCAACCTCGAAAGATTTTTTGCTCAATAGGTCAGGTCGAACCAGCCGGTGTCTGGATAACTGACGGGTGTAACGGTCTCCAGTATCGAGGCGGTGGCGCCTTCTGCGGCCAGAAATCTAAAGGTGATATCACTGTCCGGCCCTATGGGATAGAGATCCTCGGTTATGTTAAGGCCGACCAATTCGTCTGTATAAAGATAGTTGGGATCCTCGGGATCCTCATTTGTGAAACGCTCTATCTGGAAAGTACCGTCGATGCTATCTAGGTTACCCGGATTCAAACTTTCATGTGCAAATCTCTGGTTGAATCCGTCTCCGGTCACTCCGTCTTCACCTACTATGTGGATTATTAGATTCTCCAAGTTGTATCCGCGTGTGCCTTCGACTGCCGTGGCGGTTATCCGCAGTTCATCTATCGTGTCGCCACCGGCGGTAAACGCTTCGGCTTCTCGCACTTTTATGGGAGGGTGGACATTTTGCTGAGTCTCTCTACCGGTCCTTTTCGCTCTTTCCTGCAGATCACCCATGACTCCTATGATCACTGCAGAAGCTATCGCGGCGACCAGGATTAGTCCTATAAAAACAATTAGGGTACCTATACCGATCGCCCCACTCTCCTCTTCAGAGAGCCTATTTATTCTTTTCACTTTCATTTTTTTCCTCCAATTTCATCGTATATATCAGTAATTATAGAGTGGTAAGGATAGCTTTGTTATGGTAAATAAAATTTGTCCTGAAATACTCACTTTATATTAGAGGAGAAGCAATTTTTATTTCTCTGTTTTTCTTTTTCTCATCACAACAAAACATAAATATACTAAAATTCAATTGGTGATTGTAAGGCGGGAAAATATGAACAGAAAAGAGTCGGAAAAGGTATCAAGGCCTCCTGCACCAGGTAACCAAGAAAATTTTAAGAAAAAAACCCGAATCTTGAAAAGAAAATTGAGCGAATGCCAAAAGGAGAAGGAGGATATTCTCAACCAAAAGAAGATCGAGCTCAAGAACAAAGAAGACGAGATCGAGGAATTGAAATATAAATTAAAACAGCAGGAAGAAACTCCAAGCTCATCTCCAGAAAATACTGATCTGATCAACGAACTCCAAGAGGAAAACAAGGATCTGAAAGAAGAAAACGAACAGCTGATATTGGAAAGTAATCAATTGGAAGAGCGTGTAGAAGAGTTGGGGGAAAAAAAGAAATCACTCAATAAGGAATTGGAAGAACTGAAGGAGGAGAACAAACGCCTGCTGAGAGAATTGGATAAATACAAAGACGAAGGTAAGATCGGTTTCAATCTTCCTTCAGGTGCGGAGATCCGCGGTGATATCGAATCGGATGATATAATCCAGGTCGAAAACAACGTGAAGATACTCGGATCTCTAAAGTCGAAAAAAGATATAGTGTTGGGGCATGAAAACGAGGTCAAAGGAGACATCATATCCGATGAAGGAGCTGTCAAGATAGGAAACGCTAGTGAAATAGGAGGACTAATCAGAGGAGAAGAAGTGCGCCTGGCTGAAGGGGTCACCGCTAACCAGGTCCAAGCCCGTGATAAAATCTTCATAGAAAGAAACTGCAAAGTATCCGATATATTCGCTCTGGGCGATGTTAATTTAGGTGAGGACGTAGAGGTCGACGGATCTCTAGAATATGCTGGTAACTTCGACGCCTCCAAGGGAGTAAAGATAACCAAAGCTGTGATGCCGCGTTCGAAAGAGGAATTGCAGGAAAAATCAAAAGATATCCTGACTGAAAAACCGGCTTTCCCGCCTGTTATAGTCAGAGGCGAGTCCGAAGAACCCGAAGATGTGGCTGAAAAGGAACGAGCTATCATGGAATCGGTAGAGGATATGATCGACGACGTTAGGAGTATGATGAAATCGGCTAGAAGCCAAGATATAGACATCTCTGAAGAGAGAAATATCCTCAGTCAAGGTGCCTCCCATTACAAGGAAGGAGAATACGAAAAAGCCGAGGAGCTGGTCTCTGAGTGTCATACCGATCTGAAAGAGAAATTATCAGAGCTGTCGGAAGAGAAAAAACGTGAGGGAAGTCCACCGCTGTCTACTGTGATCGAAGGTGTAGAGAGCGAACTCTCTGAGGTTGGAGCAGGAGAAACAGAAGAAATTACCTCCTCTAAAGAAGAAGTGTTAAAAGATTTTACCAGTATAAAGGGGATAGGTCCCTCGGTAGCTGAAAGATTGTACGAAGGAGGGTTCGATTCGCTGAAAAAGTTGAAGAGCGCCTCTCTAAAAGATTTGCAGAATGTAGAAGGGATCGGTAAAGCCTTTTCTAGAAAGATAAAAGAGAACATTTCGTCGGAAGAATGAAAAGGATTAAAGAAAGGAGATAGCCAATTTTTTTTGCCATCTCTAAGACAAACACTGAAGGGAAAAATACAGTTCAGATTGACGTTTGTTGGAGTCGATGAAGTTCCGGTGACTGATATCCGCATCGGGAATAAGGAGATAAGGATGTCAATCCTATATGTCCTTTACAAGTTTGTTTGATAGGATTCATTCCTCGTCTTCAAAGATGAAAAGTTCTTCGATGCTTGCGTTAAGAGCTTCCGCTACTTTATGAGCTAGTTTTAGTGAAGGATTGTATTCTCCCTCTTCCAAGTAAAGAATGGTCTCTCTTCTAACGCCGACTTCTTCCGCCAGTTCTTTTTGGGTCAGGTCGTGTCTCGCCCGATATTCCTTGATCCTCGTTTCCATGTTGATACCTCAGATATTTACAGGTTTCCTCTCAAGGTAGAGTCTAAAAAACACAGCCGGCCCGGTCATGACGAACAAAATGGTCAGGTAGACCATCGGTCCGCTCAGATGTTCAAAGTTAAAAATTAAGCCTATAGCCAGGAGGGGAAAAAATGTTAGTATCCACGAATAGGACTGAGCTTTAAGGTTGATCTTTCTCGTTCTCTCGTCCTCTTCTACCTCATCTTCACCATATTGATAACTCAGTAAGAGAGAGACAACGGCGAGACCAAGACCTGCGGTCCCGATCATGCCAGTTATCCGAGAATCGAGGTCCGGTAGAAAAGTCCTTAAAGCCATCGCTAAAACTATCAGCAGGGCACCACCTGCCAATTCATATAGGTATTTTCTTTTCATCTTTGTCTCCTAAGTTAATCATTTCTAACTTTATATTAGATATAGTTAACATCATATATAAAGATTTTATCTGGATCAACCATAATATATTATATGCCGAACCATATCTCATTTTTTGAGAACCATGGACAAAAAAGATGATCTCACCATCAGAAAATTCGATGATTCAGATGCTGAAGATATCTCTAGGGTGCATAATCTCCTATATCCCGATATGAAACAAAGCGTAGAATCATTCAGGCTTGGTGACGAGAACAGGGCGGATAAATGCAAGCATCAAAGATATGTTGCGGAGTTGGACGGGGAAGTTGTAGGACACGGTCTTTACACACAGACAGAATGGAACTACCAAGAAGGTAAGTTCAGGATCGACATAGAGATACACCCGGACTATCAGGGAGAAGGTTACGGCTCGAAGCTTTACAGGCATCTTATGGATGAGCTGGAGGAATACGATCCGGTAAAACTCGTATGCTATGCAAAAGAAGACAAAGAGAGCTCGATACGATTCTTGAAAGACAGAGGTTTCGAGTCGTTCATGAGAGAATGGATATCGATGTTGGACGTGGACGAGTTCGATCCTGAAGAATATGCAGGTTTAGAAGAGAAATTGGCCGAAAAAGATATCGTTCTCACTTCTTTGAAAGAATTAGAACATGGTGAAGAAAACAAGAGGAAGTTATACGAACTCCACGAGGAGTTGTATGAAGACGTGCCGACGCACGACGAGTATACCGGTATGGATTACGATAGATACATCGAAAGTGTGTTCGATCGTTCGGAGCCCTTTTTTGAAGGGATCATCATAGCTGTAAAGGACGGTGAATTCATAGGTATGTGCAGGAATATACTCAATCAGGAAGACGATTCTCTTTTCACCTGGCTGACCGGTGTCAAACGAGAGTACAGAGAGAAGGGTATAGCTACCGCCATGAAAGTGAAGGCGATAAAGAAGGCGAAGGAAAAGGGCATCCCAAAGATCAAAACCAGTAATGAAACCGGAAATGAGGCTATAGTAAATCTCAACGATGAACTGGGCTTTGAAAAGAAGCCTGCCTCGATCTCCTTTAAAAAGGAATCAGTCTGAAGATCTGAGAAGAGAGGAGCTGGGTTAGGGTTCTAAAACTACACGTTGAAAGAGTAGATAGACTCTATTGTCAGTATGTATCGCCTTAAGAGGTCATAAAGTTGACGTCCTCTCTAAGCACGGTTATATTAAAATACAAAGTCTCAATCTTCTAGAGCGATGAAGATAGGCGTGTTAGGGGCCCAAGGCGCAGTTCTAGAACACGAGAAGGCCTTGAAGAGAACCTTGGAGGAGTTAGAGATAGATGCGGGGGTTAAGATAATCAGGTCTAGGAGTAAACTTGAAAATTTGGACGGACTCGTCATCCCGGGTGGTGAAAGCAGCACCATCTCTCGGATCCTTGATCGCAAAAATATGAGGGAAGAGATAATCTCTAAGGCCGAGGAAGGTATGCATATACTGGGGACGTGTGCCGGTGCCATATTACTGGCTAGCGAGGGAGGAAAGGCCGTTGAAGACTCCGATACCCGTCTGTTAGAATTAATGGACATGAAGGTGGAAAGGAACGCCTTCGGAAGACAAAAGAGATCTTTTGAAAGCTATGTAGACATCGATAAGATCGGGAAAAGGTTTCCAGGGGTGTTCATAAGAGCGCCCATGATCGAGGAATGCTGGGGGAGTTGTACCCCTCTCGCGGAGCTGGAGGATATTATCGTCGCTGCCGAGCAGTCCAACCTTCTAGCCTTGGTCTTCCATCCTGAGCTGACATCGGATCTGAGGATACATAGATATTTCATCGAGAAGGTCTGTGATGGAAAATAAAAGATCAGGCGGCAGGGTAATAGTAACCTTAAAATAGGCCGGTCATTTATCCCGGATTGGTGGATCAAGATGACTTTGGACTTAGAGATGGATGATCTACGATACGGCTCCGAGCTCGTGAAAAGAGGTTTTGCCCAGATGCAGAAGGGCGGAGTTATAATGGACGTGACCGATCGAGAAGAGGCGGTCATAGCAGAGGAAGCCGGAGCGGTCTCCGTGATGGCTCTTGAAAGAGTCCCGGCGGATATAAGGGAAGCTGGAGGAGTTGCCCGGATGGCCGATCCTGCCAAGATAAAGGAGATAATCGAGGCGATCGACATACCAGTGATGGCTAAATGCAGGATAGGTCATCAGGCCGAGGCCCAAGTCTTAGAATCTTTGAGCGTTGATATGATAGACGAGTCAGAAGTTTTGACCCCTGCGGATCCTTTTTATCACGTCGATAAAGCTAATTTTGATATCCCTTTCGTCTGCGGATGTAGAGATCTAGGGGAAGCTTTGAGACGGATAGAAGAGGGCGCCGCCATGATAAGGACCAAAGGTGAAGCGGGAACGGGTAATATAGTCGAAGCCGTCAGGCACCAAAGAGCGGTGATGGGCGAGATTAGAGAGTTGAAAGAAAAGGACAGGCACGAATTATCCGACGTGGCTAAAGAGCACGGAGTGACGGTAGATCTTTTGGAAGAAGTAGCGGAAAGACAGCGTTTACCGGTGGTAAATTTCGCCGCAGGTGGTATAGCGACTCCTTCTGATGCTGCCTTGATGATGCAGTTGGGATCGGACGGCGTGTTTGTCGGCAGCGGAATATTCAAATCAGAGAACCCGGAAAGGATGGGCAGAGCTATCGTTGAAGCTGTCCACAACTATGACGATCCGCAAAAGGTAGCGGAGATCTCTGAAGGGCTCGGCGGCGCGATGCACGGACAGGACGTGGAAGAGTTATCAGAATCTGAAAGGCTTCAGGACAGAGAGGCCGGAAGGTAGGGATCCACCCCTTTTATACTAGAGGGTTGTACTACATCCTGTAGTGTTCCATGAAAATTCCGATCCATCCACAGGGCTTTGCCCGAAAGGTGTTTCAGGAATTTCGATGGTAATCACTACTTACTTGGAATTGTTAGTAGTAGCATGGATGCAAATCCTGCTAATATTCTCTCTGCTCTCTCTTCTAGAGATTTTGTTGGGTCGGATCGCCTGGGCAATCCAATAAAGCATGCTATCGCTCGATATAAATTAGAACATGGTGAAAAACTCAAGGATGTAGAAAATTTTGTCGGGTTGATGTCTCTCAAAAATTTAGTGAGTTCTCGATCATTTCCCTGTGGGTAAGATATAGGCTTTTAGTTTTGGCGAGGGTCCACTATTTTCCCTTTCGAAAAGGAAATCTAGACCACTCTTTTTTGATACTACACAATATAAACGATTGTATTATTCGGAAAAAGTTTCGTCAAGTCTAAAATAGTCAAGAAAGCTAAAGTCGAGATGAGCGGATTTCCGAAGGAAGGTTGATCGAAAAAGAAAGTCAAAAATTGCTCGGATTTCATATGATCGGACCGGAAGCACCCATACTATTACAGGAGACCGTGAATGTCATCGCCGACGATGGAAAGGTGGGTGATATCATCAACGGCATTCATACGTTCCCGACTCTCCGCAGGCTGATAACTGCAGCTCTTAGAGATCTAGGATAACTCAGGTTAAAAATCTAATTTCCCTTCCCAACGGGACACTCGGTCAGGCATCCTCTGCAATCCACTCTACTACCTAAACTGTTACAGCAGGCAAATTTATCGATCTCATAAGCGGAATCATCGGTAGGGTCTTTGATAGCGTCGGCTGGACACGCTTCGATACATATGTTATCGCAGTTCTCACAGAATTCTTTTTCTAAAGCTTCGTCGGCTTCTATCTCAGCATCGGTTATGATAGCTGTTAAACGAACCCTGGGACCGAACTCGGGAGTCAACAGAAGACTGTTTTGACCTATCACACCCAAACCGGCTTCTTCAGCTGCGTGTTTGATAGAGAAAAGACCGACCAATTCACGGTCATCAACACCGCCCTCAGAGGCCAATTGATGATAAGCTTTGTAGCCTTTTTGTTCTAAGGTCCTAGAGATCTTGTATCCTATCCTGTCTAGTTCTCTAGAGATAAACGTGATATGTCCTTTCATCATATCGTCTCTGGGCGATACGGTATAATATCCATCTGATGTAGACTGCAGATCCATCTGGGCGTCGAGCATCTTCAAGCCTATAACTATGACCGATTCCGAGTCATCCATGATGTCCGAGGGTCTGTGACCCTCAGGTGCATCTTCTAGATTTTTTGTAGACGTAACACCAAAGATCGAGGTCCCTGATTCTTCACATATATCGGCCACTTCTTTTTTCAAGCTCATTTTT